>PBML01000061.1 GCA_002722645.1 Acidobacteriota bacterium | reverse complement strand
GGGGACACCTGAGAACGTCCGGACGTCACATCTCGGGGGACTGAAAACCCCTACTCTTATTGTCCAAGGCACACGGGACGCGTTTGGCAAGCCTGATGAAATCTCTACCTATGAACTATCACCTGCCATCAAGATTTTATGGCTGGAAGATGGTGACCATTCCTTCAAGCCAACTAAGGCCTCCGGAAGAACGCTGAAGCAAAACGTCTCCGAGGCGATTGCGGCGATTAGGAAGTTCATCTTATGAAAGCTGTTCTGCGGATAGCAGGCTTGTTTCAGTGGACTGCGGTCCACTCCGCTGACCCTAATAGTTTCTTCTGTAGTACTGCTTCTATGAGTCGTTCTATGGCCGAAGAAACCCAAGTAGACCATCAACTCGAGTCATGCAAGAGTTTGCTGGAGGGCTAGATTCACAATGAAAAACGGGATCTCTCCGGACAACGATATGAAGGCAAACAACCCTGCCTCGGGAACACCACGCTACGGCGCGACCAAGATTATTATCTTGGCAGCAATTCTTATCACCTTGTTCATCAAGGCCGACCAGCTGTCGGCCCTCGGCCCAGCATTTGCGATCTGGGTTGAGAGCATTGGTATTTGGGGCCCGTTCGCCTTTGCCGCTGGATACGCGATCGCCACCGTGGCGATGGTGCCTGGTTCGTTGTTGACCTTGCTTGCTGGCGCTATCTTCGGGCTCGGGACCGGCGTAGCCACGGTATTTATCGGCGCTTCGGTGGGTGCGACGCTAGCTTTCCTAATATCCCGTTACGGTGCCCGCTCTTGGGTTGAGCAGAAGCTCGACGGTTACGAAAAATTTGCATCAATCGACCGCGCAGTTGGCAATGAAGGATTAAAGATCGTTATCTTGCTCCGCTTGTCTCCACTATTTCCCTTCAATCTGCTGAACTACGCCCTTGGCCTGACTAGCGTTCGACTGGGTGAATATGTTTTTGCCCATCTTGCGATGCTCCCGGCAACGTTTCTATACGTCTACTACGGTCGTTTGGCGGGTGCGGTAGCCGAAGTCGCGAGCAGNTCTGGAGCACAACGAGATGGTGGNNACTATGCTCTTCTCGGGCTCGGTCTGNTTGCGACCCTCGTNGTGATCACCATCGTCACNAGGATCTCNACCCAGGTGCTAAANGGGATTACGGATGACCGATAAGCAGCAAAACCTCNTCACACCAGATGATGAGCACAANCGCAAACTCGTCGACAACGTCCACCCNCGNGACTGGGTTAACCCNNCACCAGCTTCGCGCTATCACTTAGTCGTCATAGGCGCTGGTACGGCAGGATTAGTTTCAGCTGCAGGTGCGGCNGGGCTAGGTGCCAAGGTAGCACTCATTGANCGNCAGTTGATGGGAGGCGACTGNCTCAATGTCGGCTGCGTGCCGTCGAAGGGGATTATTGCAGCGGCGCGCGCTTGGCACGCAGCACGGCAAGCACACGATTTTGGCGGNCCTGTCACCTCAGATCCCGGAAATTTTGGCGCCGCNATGACCCGAATGCGCCGTATCCGTGCTGACATCAGCCCACACGATAGCGCCGCCCGGTTCCGAGACTTGGGCATTGACGTTTTCATCGGCGCGGGATNCTTCACGGGCAGCAATCAGATCGAGGTTGATGGNAAGCANCTCAGCTTCCGCCGGGCGGTGATTGCTACNGGAGCGCGNGCCTCCACACCGATGATTCCGGGGCTTGAAAACGTNACTTACCTAACCAACGAAACCATATTTACTCTTACTNAGCTGCCAAGTCGACTCGGCATAATCGGGGCAGGNCCGATCGGTTCCGAGATGTCCCAAGCATTTGCTCGACTTGGTAGTTGTGTGTCCCTCTTTGAGATGACAGGTCATGTCCTTCCCCGTGAAGATCCCGACGCTGCCGAGATCGTGCAGAAGTCTATGGAAGCCGATGGAATCGACCTTCAGCTCGCCACCAACGTGATTAGGGTCGAACAGGATGGCACCAAGATCTCAGTCCATTTCGAGCGCCTCGGAGAAATATATGTGCAAACGTTCGATCAGTTGCTGGTTACGGTTGGTCGTGCTCCGAACACTGAGAATCTCGGACTGGAAGCTGCTGGAATAGAGTGCGGGCCTGAAGGGGTTACGATCAATGATCGCCTGCAGACAACAAACTCCAAGGTTTTTGCCTGTGGTGACGTGGCTTCCGCTCATAAGTTCACCCACGTTGCCGACGCCCAAGCTCGCATCGTGATTAAAAACGCGCTGTTCTTCGGCCGTTCCCATAGCTCAGAGCTCGTAGTTCCCTGGTGTACACACACTAGCCCCGAGATTGCTCACGTCGGGTTATATGAACAGGATGCCCTCGATCTCGGCTACAAAGTGGATACTTTGACGGTACCGTTCTCCGAGGTAGACCGGGCACTTCTGGAGGGTGAAGAGGATGGTTTCCTAAGGGTTCATTTAAAGAAGGGGAGCGACAGAATCCTCGGGGCCACGATGGTCGCAACTCATGCTGGCGACATGATCGGCGAGCTGTGCCTGGCAATCACCGCCAGAGTCGGCTTCGCCAAGATCGCTGCGACAATCCACCCTTACCCGACCCAGGCCGAGGTCATCAAGAAGGCCGCCGACAAGTGGCGCCGAACGAAGCTAACACCGACCGTCAAGCAACTGTTCGAGTTCTGGTTTCGGATTTTTTCTTAAGCAGCTAGACGCGCCCGGTGATGTAGTTTTCAAGCTGCTGAATCATCAACTCCTGGTCCGACATGATTGACTTGACCACATCACCAATCGAGATTAAGCCAATTAGCCGATCACCTTCTACGACCGGCAGATGGCGCACTCGCTGGTTAGTCATGCGCTCCATGCAATCCTTCATCGAATCACTCTGGCTAATTGTGGCGACTACATCAGTCATGATCTCGCGCACCGGCGTCTCACGAGAGCGCTTACCCTCCAACGCCAACCGGCGAGCATAGTCCCGCTCAGAGAAAATCCCGACAAGACGGTCCTTTTCAACTACCACCAGAGCACCGACTTCCTTGTCGGCCATCAATTCCAACGCCTCAAAAACNGTGGTGGTCGGCGTTGCCGTATAGACGTCTCGTCCTTTAACGTTTAAAACGTCGTCAACATATTGCATAGGAAAAAGCTTTTACACCTCATTGCCACCGGGTCGCAACATGGTGAAACAACTCAGCCTCGGTTTCCAGATGCGTACCCGCTATTATCGTCCCCGTAGAACGTATCGCAATAATCGAGGTCACTGTCAATCTGTTTCTATTAATTAATAACTTTCTGTGCGCTATCAATGATGTTGTGGCATTGGGGTGTTGTCTGCACAGCAGCTAGGCGTGCATAGCTCATCGCTGACTACAACGTTAATATGCCGAGGTGGCGNAATTGGCAGACGCGCCGGACTCAAAATCCGGTGCCCGCAAGGGCGTGAGGGTTCGAGTCCCTCCCTCGGTACTTCGCTGTAACGCAGTCTCCGCAAGAGTTTCGGCGGACGATGGTCACATAACTCTCGACGATTCAACCGCCCCTTTTCCGCTGAAAACAGCCGATTGTCCCAAGATTGGCCCACCNTCATCGTCAAGACGACCGAGTGCGTTCTCCAAATCGGACTCGTTGGTGATGTCGTATCGGTCGAAGACGTCGCGCGTAAAATGACCGGTGATTTCCATCGCACCACTCTCGCCGACACCGGCGGATGTGCGGGCTATTAGTCGTGTGTATGATTCCAGATCATGAGAGCGGTATCCGTCCCGATCGTCGCAGTTTTTCTTCTTGCTGTCGCCGGCACGACATCGTGCCGCACGACAGGCGTAGGAACCGGTCCACCGATTGTGCAGCCAGGCGCGCCCGGCGAGCCGAGCCGCATGATCACCGCCACCAAGGCAATCGATCTGTCGCGGGTCCANCACACCGCTACCGACGTCCGGTTCATGCAGGGGATGATTGGCCATCACGCCCAGGCTCTGGACATGACTGCGCTGGTGCCCACGCGGAGCAGCCGNGAGGACATGCAGATGTTCGCCCTGCGGATCAAGCTATCGCAGGAAGACGAGATCAAGATGATGGAGGACTGGCTTGAGGTCCGCGGCGAGGAGATCCCGGGCGTGCGTGACCACCACGAGTCCGGTGGCACACTGATGCCCGGCATGCTCACGGCCAAAGAAATAAACCGCCTGAGGGAGGCAACCGGGGCGGTGTTCGACCGGCTTTTTCTCGAGTCTATGATCAAACACCACGAGGGTGCCTTGATCATGGTCGATGAACTTCTTTCAACCGCTGGCGCTGGTCAGGAGACGATCATCGCCGCGTTTGCTTCCGATGTCGTGGCCGACCAGCGCGCGGAAATGGATCGCATGAGTGCCATGCTCATCGCAATGCTTAAGGAGTAACAACCATGAGAATCGTTCGCGTTACTGTTCTTTTTCTATTTGTCGCGATGCCCCTCATCGGAGCACAGAGTGACCAACAGCGGTCTTCCGCCGCGGACCAGGCTGATCCTCGCGTCGGCCTGGCAGCTGGTTTCCGGGATGCCGGGATGGCCGCAAGCAACATGGAACTGGTTATCAACCTGCCCAAGCCGGAGGGCTTCTACGACCCCGAGGCGCCCGCCGGCCGGCCCAGAGCACCGCAGGNCCCACCTGCAGCGCCGGCCGCTGGCCCAGACGCTCAAACTCAGGAACTGCCAGCACAAGGCCAACCGGAGGAAGCACCGGCCCAGCGGCCGGGAAGCGGGCTGAGCTTCACGAACTCGGACCTCGCGTTCAGTGGTGAGCACCTGTTCATGGGCAACTACCACGGCTTCAACGTCTACAACGTTGAGGATGCCAGCCNAGCCGAGCTCCTCTCTTCCGTGGTGTGTCCCGGNGGCCAGGGAGATCTGTCAGTCCGAGGCGANCTTCTTTTCATGTCNGTACAGGANACCNGGGCCCGGCTCGACTGCGGCATNCAAGGAGTCGAGGAGCCNGTCAGCGCCGAGCGTTTCCGTGGTGTNCGCATCTTCGATATTNGCNACNTGAGGAATCCGACACAGGTAGCCGCCGTGCAAACNTGCCGAGGGTCACATACTCACACGTTGGTGGTNGACCCTGACGACAANGCGAANGTNTACGTGTACGCGTCGGGTACNGGCGCGGTCCGGGCGGGNGANGAGCTGGCNGGCTGCTCCGACACCGAGGGGGATCCCGACACNGCGCTCTTCAGTATCGACGTNATTCAGGTGCCTCTCGCTGCNCCCGAGAACGCGCGCATCGTCAACCGACCGCGCATNTTTGCCGANTCNGAGACCGGTACCATNTCGGNTCTCTGGCAGGGNGGCGACCACGGCCGAGGNACGCAGAGCTCTCGGGAGACAAGGCAGTGTCANGACATCACGACCTACCCAGANATCGGCCTGGCCGCGGGAGCNTGTTCGGGCAANGGCATCCTNCTCGACATCTCTGATCCGGTGAATCCCGTCCGGCTCGACTACGTCGTGGACCAGAGCTTCGCGTTCTGGCACTCGGCCACGTTCAGCAACGACGGCACCAAGATTGTCTTCACCGATGAATGGGGTGGAGGCTCGCGCCCGCGCTGCCGGGCGATCAACCCGCCGGCGTGGGGGGCGAACGCCATCTTCGACATCGTCGATGGTGAGATGGGGTTCCGGGGCTACTACAAGCTGCCGGCAGTGCAGTCGGAGCAGGAAAATTGCGTCGCCCACAACGGCTCGCTCATCCCGGTGCCGGGCCGCGACATCATGGTCCAGGGCTGGTACCAGGGCGGCATCTCGGTGTTCGACTTCACCGACTCGGCGAACCCCGTCGAGATCGCGTATTTCGACCGCGGCCCCGTCAACGCCGAGGACCTAGTATCGGGCGGCTACTGGTCGGCCTACTGGTACAACGGTCACATCTACGGTGCCGAGATTGCCCGCGGGCTCGACGTGTTCCGGCTGACGGCGAGCGAACATCTGTCGCAAAACGAGATCGACGCCGCCAGTCTGGTGTTGTCCGAAGAGACCAACGTGCAACACCAGGAGCGGATCGTCTGGCCACCGAGTTCAACGTTGGCGCGCGCCTACCTCGATCAGCTCAACCGCGGCAGCGGCATCGAACCACAACGCGCCGATGCTGTCACTGAGGTCCTCGGTCGCGTCGACCAGCTTGGCTCGGTCGACCGCGGCGCCGCGACGGTCGTCGCCGAGCTCGAAGCGCTGGCGACCGAGTTAGAGAGCCATGTCGAGGAAGCCGTTTGGCTCAACGTACAGCGGCTGGGATCGCTGGCCGACACGCTGAGAGGCATCGCAACGACGCTGCGGTGATCCCCGCCCTTGTGGCCTCTGAGTTGGCATTCGCTGGGCGGACGAGCGGATCGTCTGTACCCGCGCCGCTTAAACCCTTGTAAAATCCGGTGCCCGCAAGGGCGTGAGGGTTCGAGTCCCTCCCTCGATACTTCCATGTAACGAAGTTTCTGCAAGGGTTGCAGCGGACGCCGGTTGTTGGAGAGGTCGTCTAGAGTATCCGCGTGTATACTCTCGCGGCATTGACGAAGGGAGTTCGCACATTCGGTCTGTCGTATGAAGCGGGAAGCGAGAGTCGTCATCGTTGGCGGCGGTGTTGCCGGCTGCAGCTTGCTTTACCACTTAGCGGAGCTCGGGCTCACCGATGCCGTCCTCGTGGAGAAGAACGAGCTGACTAGCGGTTCGACATGGCATGCCGCAGGACTCTGCACACAGTTCAACGCGAGCTTCAACATGATGAAGCTTCTCCAATACAGCGTCGAACTCTATCAAACGCTCGAAACGAAGACGGGACAAGCGGTCGACTATCACCGGTGCGGTAGCGTTCGACTCGCCACTTCCGAGGAGAGACTCGACGAATTTCGTCACCGGAAAGGTATTGCCGACACGTTGAGTGTCCCGTTCGAGATCGTCTCGCCCGAGAGAGCGTCCGAGCTCTTCCCGCTCGTCGATCTCGACGGTGTCGTTGGCGCCGCGTATCTGGAGTCGGACGGTCACGTCGACCCGAACGACGTGACCCAGGCGTTCGCGAAAGGCGCTCAAGCGCACGGCGCCGAGATCGTACGCCACGCGGCGGTGACCAGTATCGAGCGCTCGGGCGGCGCCTGGCTCGTCAAAACATCGAAAGGCGAAATTCTTGCGGAGATCGTCGTCAACGCCGCCGGCCAATGGGCGCGTGAGCTCGGCCGACTCGTCGGGATCGATCTCCCTATCGTTCCGCTCGAGCACCATTTTCTCATCACCGAATCTATCCCTGCCGTCGGCGACATGGATTTCGAGCTTCCCGTTCTCCGAGACGCCGACGCATCGTTTTACGTGCGCGGCGAGGTGGACTCTCTTCTCGTGGGACCGTTCGAGCCGCACACGGAGCCGTGGGGCCTCGACGGTATCCCCGACGATTTTCATAGCCGGTTGCTGGAACCGGCCTTCGATCGCCTCGAGAGTGTGCTGAAAGCCGCGGCGAAGCGCGTGCCGCTATTTGCCGATGCCGGTATCAAGACCATCGTGAACGGACCCGACGGCTACACGCCGGACGGGCGGTGTTTGATGGGGCCGGTACCGGGACTGCCTAATTTCCACGTGCTCGCGGGTTTCAGCATTTTTGGGATCGTGTTCGGTGGCGGCGCAGGNAAATACGCCGCCGAGTGGATCGTCGACGGGCAGCCGAGCGANAACATGTGGGAAGTCGATGTNCGCCGCTTCGGCGGCTACGCGCGCTCGACGCNCTACGTGGCCGACCGCGCCGTCGANGTCTACGGGCACGAATACGCGATCCACTATCCGGAGCTGGAACGNTACGCCGGACGCCCGCTCAAGACCGGNCCGCTGTANGACCGGCTCCTCGACAAGGGCGCNGTTTACGGTGCACGTTTCGGTTGGGAGAGGCCTTTGTGGTTNGCGCCCGAGCGCGGCGTGCGTGACGTCTACTCGTTTCGCCGTGGCAGCTGGCACGACGCCGTCGGCGAGGAAAGCCGAGCGGTGCGCGCGCGCGTCGGGGTGCTCGANCAGACGAGCTTCGCCAAGTACGAAGTTTCGGGGCCCGGCGCCACCNTTTTTCTAGANCGCCTGTGNGCAAACAAGCTCCCGCGNGCGCAAGGTCGTATGGCGCTCACGCAGATGTGCACCCCNAAGGGCGGCATCGAGTGCGACCTCACGGTNACGAAGCTCGGCGAAGATCACTACTACGTCATCTCCGCCGCCGGCACCGAGAACCACGACCTCGCCTGGATCGAGTATCACCTGCCCAAGGACGGCTCGGTTCGGCTCGACAACGTCACGTGCCGTTACGGNGTTCTCACCATTGCTGGTCCGCGCTCGCGCGATCTGTTGCANGCACTGACCAAGGCTGACTGTTCCAANGAGGCGTTTCGCTTCTTCCTTTGTAGAGATCTCGTCGTCGGGATGGCGCCGGTGCGGGCGCTGCGNGTTTCTTACGTGGGCGAGCTCGGCTACGAGCTCCATCACCCGCTGGAGTACCAAAGGCACCTTTACGACTTGTTGATGGCGGAGGGAGCGCAATACGAGATCGTGGATTTCGGTTACCGCGCGCTCGATGCGATGCGGCTCGAAAAAGCCTATCGACTTTGGGGTGTCGANATTTCCGCAGACTACACCCCTATCGAGGCGGGCCTCGAACGTTTCGTGGATTTCGACAAGGGNGATTTCATCGGCCGAGACGTNCTCGTCAAACAAAAAGAGCNAGGTGCGACCAAGGGGCTCGCTTGTCTCGTGATCGATTCCGACGACTGCGACGCGCACGGCTACGAGCCNGTGCGCGCGGAACGAGACATCATCGGCTACGTCGCCGCCGGCGGTTACGGCCCCGTCGTCGAAAAGTCGATTGGGCTCGCCTATCTTCCGACGGANTTCCTCGCGCCCGGCACCGNNCTTTCGGTCGAGCTCGTCGGGAAAGAGCGANCGGCGACCGTCGTNGAGCAACCTTTGTACGACCCGGAGAATAAAAAGCTCCTGAGTTAACGTTGCNAACCAANAGGAGAGAAGAACGTGTTACCGATCTCAAGACTAGGTTGCGNCCAATGAAGCTGAGCGACAAAGAACTNGGAATGGATCGCGCGATNTCTCGCCGCGACTTTCTCAACGGCACCGCCACAATCATCGCAGCCGTNGCTCTNCCCGGCNGCGCGCTCNCCAGCGGCGGCGNATCGGCGCAAGCGGGGGACGCCGGCTACCCGCCCCTCCGCACCGGNCTCCGCGGAAGCCATCCGGGCTCGTACGAAGTGGCNCACCAACTGGCGCGGGGGGGNCGACAGGATTGGGGCCCTGTTCAAGATGTTCACGAANCGGGGTCCGACGTCTACGATCTGATNATCGTCGGCGCGGGCATCAGCGGGTTATCGGCNGCTCACTTCTATCGGAAGGAGCATCCCGANGCACGTATCTTGATCCTCGACAACCACGATGATTTCGGTGGTCACGCGAAACGCAACGAGTTCGAGCTCGACGGNCGCACGATCATAAGCTACGGCGGAGCCCAATCGCTCGAAGATCCCGGAAGCTATAGCNCCGTCACCAAAGGCCTCCTCGNAGATCTCGGCGTCGACACGAGGAGGTTCGAGACCGCTTACGATCACGAGTTCTATCGCCGCAACGGTCTCNCCGGNGCCACCTATTTCGATAGCGACACCTTCGGGAGTGATCGGCTGGTTGAGTATCCNCTGGTCGAATATTCGTTTTTGCCGCTCGCAGNANCGGCNCTNGGCGTGGGCGAGGCGGTATCGCAGATGCCTCTCGGCGAGACCGCACGNNGTGAGCTCCTACAATTGCTCGAGGNCCGCGGCAATCGGNTGACCGACATACCCGAAAGNGAGCAGGCGGGCTACCTCCGGCGTCTCANCTACCGGGAGTTTCTTGAGCGCCACATGGGGGTGACCGACCCGGAAGTGTTCGCGCTCTATCAAGGTTTGCCCGCGGATTCGACGGCGAGCATCGAAGCGTCGTCTGCGCTCAGCGTCATGAGCTACAACGGTCTCCCCGGATTACGGGCGACCGCGATCGCCGACTACACCGACGATAGTGAGCCCTACATTTTTCACTTCCCGGACGGCAACGCGTCGATCGCACGGTTGCTCGTGAGAAAATTGATACCCAGGGCCGCGGACGGGACGACGATGGACGACATCGTGCTCGCGAAGTTCGACTACTCGAAGCTGGACGAAGAAGACTCGAGCGTCCGCCTGCGATTGAACAGCACGGTGGTTCGTCTCGAGCACGACGGCTCGCTCAACGATGCCGAGCACGTGTCAGCGACTTACGTGAACGAAGGACGANCCTATCGAGTNCGTGGCAAGCACTGTGTCATGGCCGGATACAACGCCATGATCCCGCATATGTGTCCGGAGCTTCCCGNGGANCAGNGCGAGGCATTNGCTTTCGCCATCAAGGCTCCCATCGTCTANACGAGCGTTTTGCTNAGGAATTGGCGCGCGTGGAAGAAGCTCGGCATCGGGTTTTTNGCCTCTCCGGGCGCGTACTACGCGGTCTCGATGCTGGACTTTCCCGTCAGCATGAGTGGCTACGAGTTTTCGGCGAGTCCGGACGAGCCCATCGTCGTGCATATGGAGAGATTCGCCGTCGGTGACGACCCGAACGCGACGCGGAGGGAACAGCGGCTNGCGGGTCGTCGTGAGCTTTTNGCCACGTCGTTCGAGACCCTCGAGCGCGAAACGCGCCGACAACTCGCGGGCGCACTTGCTGGAGGCGGGTTCGATCCGGCGGAAGACATCGCCGCCATCACCGTTAACCGTTGGGGACACGGTTATTCTTACCGGTANCNNCCAAGGTGGGATTCCGGNTACGAGGGAGATGAGGCCCCACACGTCGTGGGTCGTCGACGACTCGGACGCATCTCGATTGCCAATTCCGACGCCGGTGCGAGCGCCATTATGGGAGCAGCCATCAACCAGGCGCACCGCGCCATCGCCGAGATTNACTCGAGCTGATCTGCCGAAAAAGGCACTGAGATCCTTCCACCGGCCTAGGCTCCGATCCGAGCGCGTTCCCTATCTCTCGCCCGGGTAGTTCAGGTCGAATGTCGTCAGGATCAAATTGTGATCGGAAGGAAACCCGGTCGGCCACGTTGTCACCAGCCTCGTCGAAGTATTCCGCAGCCCCGCTCCTTTGTAGTAGAGCTGGTCAATTCTGCGGCCGTTTCGATGTGTGGCTCCGGGGTTTTCCTGCACATCTGGATGGAGGCTTCGGAATGCATCGNTGAAGCCGGCTGCCAGCATTGTTGNTGAGGCNGGACTGNCGCCTCCATCGGTATGCGGAACNGCATTGAAATCGCCNCCGAACACCGTCGGGATGGTGTCCGATTCGGCGAATCTGGATTCGTTGAATGCGAACACGGCGGGGAACTGCTCCATCCCGTACCANTTCGACATGGCGTACAGATGCTGNGTTTTGCTGATCGCGAGCTTGGTGGCGACCGTCATGAAGGGTGAGTCTTCTTCGACGTACACNTCTTCGATCGGATAGCGGCTGAGCACCGAGATGTTGGCCCCNTGATTCAGGTAGTCCCAATCGACCGTTGTGGCGAAGTAGTAGCCCAGTTCTGCGGCNATGAAATCACCGGACGAGTANGTCTCCTGCATCATCAGGACGTCGACGTTTTGCCGCTTCAGAATCTCGGCGATCGCAATTCTCGAGTCCCAGCCGTGCTCGTCTACGGTGAAGTGCTTGCCGCCGTGGAAGATGTTCCAANCGCCCACCGTGATGGAGGTGATCTCTTCGTCGAGATCGGTGGTGACGGGCTTGAAGTACTCCGCGTACGAGTCCAGCACTTCGCCGGCTGACAGNGNACGATCCCAGATCGCCAGGTTGTCGATGTCGAAATCAGGCGGGTACAGGCGCTCTCTCTCGGTGAACGCCTGGGCGGCACTCTCGTCAATCACTACGTCGTCATCGACCAGCGTGTAGATCTTCAGAAGGGGNGCGNCTTCCATGAAGCTGAATGCCTGATGGATCGTATAGGGGTTTTGCATCAGCTCNGCCTCGACCNCGCTAACCGGCTNGAANTCAACCGATTGCATCGACTCGCGAAACGCTGCGCCGGCGGCGCCGAGCAGTTGGGCCATCTNATCGACCTTTTGGTCGAAGAACCGCTCGGGCTCAACAATCAAGTTCACGAACTCCTCGGGGGCAACCTCGTTCAGGCCAAGGCGGTTGAATTCGTGGACGAGCTCCTGGAGGTTTTCGGCGCCCGTATGGATCGCCGGGAGTATCTCCGCCTGCTGACTTACCTCGGTTCCGGCCCACCCAACGACCAACGGGGTGCCGCTAGTGAAATCAAAGCCCACAGAATCGTCGACGTTGTACACGACCTTATTGTGCCCGTCGTAAAACAACCGGATCTCCGACCGGGCGCTATCATAGGTCATGGTGAGCTGGTGCCATCGCCCATCGTTGAGGGGCATNTGCTCTCCGTTGTCGCGCTCGTAGGTAATCCGTCGCCCGCNGGAACCCATGTTCCATGCCCAGGTACCGCCGGAAATGTAGAACACCCATCCTGATTGCTTNTGCGAAGCGAGNCTGTTGTCGACGAACTCCTTGTGCGAAAGCACCACGGTTCGCTCTTTGGAATCCATNGTGGTTCGTANCCAGTACTGAACCGAAAAATCTTCGCCTCGATCNANTAGCAGGTTCTCNNGATCGAGTGTCAGCAGCACCGAAGAGTCACCCGCGGTCAGGCTCAAAGCCTGGCCTTCGAGACCCGCTAGAAATACCACGGTTCCGCCCACCGCTCCGGCAACGGAAGCTCCCCCGGCATTGTCGATGTTTCCCTCAAACTCGAACCGAGCGACGGGTGCCCTGCCGTCTTGGCAAGACGAACCCCCGGCCAGCACATGGAAACTGCATATGACCAGGAACAACCCTGTCCGTCTCATGAGTTTCGGCAATCCTCCTGGTGGGGCCTCCACACATCAATACTCGAGCGCCATCGCGCCGACCGTTAGCTTCAATCGCCGGTTGTCTTGCTCCAACTTGTTCAATCTGGACTCGAATACGGTCTCTTCACTTATCGTCAATATTCTCCATGAAGATCGCTGTTAGATGGCGGTGGAGTTTCGATGGTAGCCGTCGGTCAGACGTTACGCGTGGCGCGTGTGCCAGTCGCTGTGAATAGCAAACCTTAGGTCGAATAGCGAAACGCGCTCAGATTTGCTCAAGAAAGTGGCGAATCTTGGCCTTGGTCAATAACAAACCACTCAATTTCCTGTCGCCGTAGACCAACGCTGGAATCGATTTAACACCTGCTTCCATAGCAAGGTCGCGATTGGCACGAAATCCCACTTTGTCGACCTTGATATCAGGGAAGTCTTTTACCACGCTGGCAAGCGCACGGCCTGCTAGGTGACAACGCAGTCAGAGAACATCATGAAAGTAGGTCAAGGTCTTCATCGTGGTCATCCTATCCCATTTTCAATTGAGGAAATTCGATCTTTCGAAAGATCGCTATTCGGTACCTGACTCTATGCTGTTGGGTACAGTTTTTCGCCGGTAGCCGTCGGGCAGGAGCCTCTGACGCTGGTTAGCGCCCGAGCGCCCTCCAAACCACGTTGCCGTTCTCGTCCCTGTACCAGAAGCCGGCGGCGGCGAGAACCCCGCGGTAACTAGCGCGACTTGATCACGCTCCAGGACCACTTGCAGGCACCGCCGCGGCAGCCGCTGTCGCCCTGGACCTGACGATGAGCCAAGCTGCGAGCCCCAGCACCAGAATCGGCAGGAAGGGAACGGCCAGATCCACCGTTGGCGCCACATACCCCAGACTCCAGACAGTCTCGATCACCGCCGGTGACCACCACGGCGCGAAGGCGATCCCCAGCAGTCCGACGACCGCCACGGCGGCGCCTGCCAAGAGGAGCGGCAGCCTCGTCCGGGCGACACCGCCAGCCACCCCCGCCCGCCATCGCTTGAGGCTCCAGGCGAGCATGCGCACGCCCACCGCGGCGAAGCCTGCCCAATAGTAGAAATGGTCGACCCGCTGGATATCGTCGTAGTAGTGCAGCTCGTACCAGTAGGTGCTGTAGACCGTGCCCCACAGGAAATAGATCCCCGTCTTGTGCAGGATCCGCCACTGGCGCGCGTTCAGCTTGTCGCGCCCGGGACGAAACGATGTCACGGTCATCAAGGTGAGGATCACATATCCCGGAATCTGAACGGCGATATCAACGAACGCGTACGCGTTCTCCAGGTAGTAGTCCCAGTGAACGCCGACGAACCAGAGGATAAAGACCAACTGCCATGCCATACCGGCGG
This sequence comes from Acidobacteriota bacterium, assembly GCA_002722645.1. Taxonomy (GTDB): domain Bacteria; phylum Acidobacteriota; class UBA890; order UBA890; family UBA890; genus UBA890. Next base: position 205 of record PBML01000061.1, on the reverse strand, counting down.
CGAAACAGAGGCCGATGTAGCGGCGATTCCGTAGCAGCCAGCGGCTCGCCTTGCCCGGAAATACCGCAGCGAGGGAAGACGCCGCAAAAGCCATGTAGAGCCACGGCACCGAGGCGCGCACCGAGAACTGGATCATCGATGAGATGTCGGCGGCGCTGGACAGATCCAGCGAGCTCGCTGTCAGTGCCACCGCGGCGCTCGTCGT
>PBML01000060.1 GCA_002722645.1 Acidobacteriota bacterium | reverse complement strand
CGACTCCGGCGCATGGTAGATCCTATGATCAACCTCGACCCTCTGGCGCAAATTCGCCTCGGTGGTTGGGTGATTGTTACGACCGTGATCACGCACATCGCTCTTCTCGGCGTGCTGGATGCCGAGGTTGGACTCGTTGGCTGGGCTCTTCGCGTTGGGCTTGTGGCTGCCGGTCTAGCCGTGATGTGGAGACCCCGAGCATTGGCATCAGCCTGGAAGGACCGAGCCATAAAGAGGAGATAAAGAGATCTCTCCACATGGCTACAGCTTTCGAAGCTTCACGGCGTACCAGCAGTTCAACCGCCCCATCCCCCAGGCCCGGCGGACGACGCGGCCGCCCCGGGTGATGATGAGTTCCAAAAACTCCGGCTCGGCTAGGGGGCGGGTTGGCTCAGCCTCGTCGATGTCGTCGTGGCTGCGGCCCGACAAGAACGTGCGGAGTTTGCCGAAGCGGATGAAGGGGTGGCTTGGGTCGGCGAGGCAGACGACGAGCCAGCCGTTGGGGGCCAGGTGTCGCGCGATCTTGTCCAGGACCGAACCCTTGTCGGTGACGTACTCCAGGACGTTGACGAGGAGCACGACGTCGAACTGGGCATCCTCTGGCAGTTCGCCGGCGTGGACCTTGGCCTCCAGGCCTTCGGCCACCAAGTGGACCCGGAGGCGGTCGACGTTGGCTGCGCTGATGTCGTAACCCACTACGTCGACCCCGCTTCGCCGGAGAGGGATCAGGATCGCGCCCGTGTTGCAGCCGAACTCGAGCACCCGCTGCTTGTCGAGTTCAACGATACGGGTCAGCTCGGCGACCCTCCGCCGGTGGAACATTCGCTCCAGGTAACTGCCGCTGCGGGACGCTTCGAAGAGGTCGTACTCGAAGGTGTCCGTTCCGCCGGACGATGGCAGCGTCACATCAGTTCCTTGAGGTTCTTGACCGCGAAGTCGGCGACCACCTTCCTTAACCCTCGCGTCAGGATCACATCTATCGCGTCGACGAAAGCGGCCAGTTCGTCGCGCGTGACCACAAGTGGTGGGAGTACCTGCAGGATGTCGGGATCGGAAGACGAGAAACCGGCCACGATGTCATGGTCGTCCACTAGAGCCCGCACTATCGCGACCATGCAGAGCGAATCCAGGCTCCCCTTGAGGCCAGCCAGCTTCTTGCGCTTCCGCAGCGCCGAAGAGACCGGCGTGAAGTCGAAGTGGATCCCCTGGAACAGCCCGACTCCTCGGATTCCGCGCACGATGCTGCCGTGGCGCGCCGCCAGTTCGTCTAACTGCTCCCTGACGAACGCACCTAGCTCCGCCGCCCGCTCGCTCAGCCGATCGTCCACAATGACATTCAAGGCCTCGATCGCTATCGCGCAGGAAGCGCCAAGCCCCCCGAACGTCGTCGAGTGGAGGGCCGCCTTCCGCCCCACCCCATAGGCCCGAACGAACAGCTCCTCGGAGGTGACCATCGCCGCCATCGCGCGTCGCCCCCCACCGAGCGCCTTGCTGATCGTGACGACGTCCGGCACCGCGCCGTCTCGTTGGAACCCGAACAGAGAACCCAGTCGGCCCAGCCCCACCTTGACCTCGTCCGCGATGACCAGCGCCCCGTGATCGTGGCAGATGCGGACCACGTCGGCGACGTAGCCAGCCGGCGGGACCAACAGTCCCTGTCCCTGGACCGGCTCCAGGATCATCGCGATCACCTCGCCGTCCCCGGCCATCAGCGCGGTCTCCACCGCACCGGCGTTGCCGTACGGAACCGTGGTCACCGCGTCGGCGGGGAGCCCCACCAGGAACCCGTCCCCGAAATCCTCGGAACGCGTCACGCTGAGCGCCCCGTGCGTCTTGCCATGGTAACCACCCTCGGTCGTGATGAACCGGGTTCGTCCTGGTTGGGCCCGCTCGCAGAGTTTCATCGCGGCTTCGTTTGCCTCCGCTCCGGAGACGGCGAAGAAGGCTGTACCCAAAGGCCCAGGGAGCAGCCGGGCCAGGTTCTCTGCCAGCGCTGCCTGCAGCCGGTGGGGGGCGATCTTGAGCGCGTCGACGACCTGGTTGTCCAGGCAGCGTCGCTCCGCCGCGACGATTCGGGGGTGGTTGTGGCCGAGGTTCAGGATTCCGCCCGCCGAGGTAAAGTCAGTGATCACCCGCCCCCCGCGGAGGTGCAGCTTCGTTCCCTGGGCCCGTACGACGTCGAGTTCGTTCATCCCGAGGGACCGGTAGATTCGGTGTAGGCCCGGGTTCACGTGCCGGCGGTACGCTTCGAGGTAGTCGACGGCGCTCCAGTCGAGTGCCTCTTCGAGCGTCAGCAGCCTCATCCGTCCGTCACAGGGATGACCGTGTCTGATCAATGACGAACAGCGGCCGACGGACCACGTTCTTGTATACGCGAGCGAGGTAGAGCGCAACGAGTGGGATAGTTATGACCAGATAGTATAGGGTCGCTATGGCCGCGGCCGCCGCCATGTCTACCTTAGGTAAGCCTGTCACCAACACATACGCCGGAAAAGCCAAACCGACGAAGACAGCCAGATACGAGACCAATCGAAGCGGGAAAGTCGTACCTGACATGATGCTTTCTATCGCGTACAGCGTCATCCTTAGAAAATTGTAGTGGGTTTCTCCGTACGTGCGTTTCGCTCGTAGATACGGGATGGCTACTCGCCGGAAGCCAACGTAGCCCATTTCGGCCCGGACGGACACGAAAGCCGTCCTCGGGACTAGCAGCGCATCACGCACTTGCCGGGTCATCATCGAGAATTCGCCCATCCACATGACAATCTCGCTGTCAGCTACCCCTTTATTCGCTAGGTAGAACAGCTTCCGTCCGAATGTGACCAACCAAGGCTCATCTCGGTTAGACCGCTCGCCGTACGCCAGTTGAGCGCCATCCAGGATTGCTTTGTAGAAATCGACGAGCAGTTCCGGTGGATCTTCGCAATCGACGTCAACGATCGCATAATAATCTCCTTCGACCGCAGACAGGCCAGCCACAAGTGCTGCAGGATATCCAAAATTCCGAGCGAGAGTGATGATCTTGACTCTCGGATCGGCCTCGTGCAGCTCAAACATCCGATCTAGCGAATCATCCTCACTCGAATTGTTCACGAAGACGATGTTCCATTCGAGGCTTGGTATCGACTCGAGAGCTGCCTTTGCCCGTCCATAAAAAAACGGGATGTTTTGGCCTTCGTTGCGAGCCGGCACTATGACGTTCAGCTTCATTGGCAGTCAGATCAGCTAGTTGGAGGCACTTACGTACTCGTCCAACACTATTTTCAAGGCACCATTCATATTCCGATACAACACAATGTGCGCCAGGTTAGATACAGGCATTCGCGAAATGCTCATGAATGTTCCTCATACATGCCCTGCCAAGCTTCCCACCAAGCAAGCGTTTGGGCCAGACCATCTCGCAGCGAATACCTTGGAGCCCAACCGATGTCACGCCGAAGCAAGGATGCGTCTGCAAGAATCCGCATAGGCTCATTTTCGGGGCAGTCTCTCGCACCCAGCAAAATCAAGTCTGGCCTGCCGAGCAAGTCACCTATCGTCTCAGCAATCTCAGCAACGGTAGTAGGTTCGCCCAAGGCAATGTTTACCGCGCCATCGATTCGACTTGTAGCGGCACTCCAAATAGCCGCGGCGGCATCCTCAACATGAAGGTAGTCACGGACTTGGAGGCCCGGTGTTAACTCAGCCGTCTCTCCCTTCAACAAGCGCAGCATGGTCGATGGAACAAGCCGACGCTCATCTTCGTAAGGCCCGTATGAATAAAAGAGTCGGGGCGTAAGGACACGAAGTCCTGTTAGAGTTGAGAACTCCTGAGCAATTTCAAATAGCGCCTTCTTGCATGCCCCATAGACGTCGTGCGGATTCAGAGGCGTTGTTTCTACAAGTTGCTCATACTGAAGATCGTATTCGAAGCAGGTACCTGCCGCCACGAATCGTTCGCAGCCGATTTTCTGAATCAGTCGCAGCAATTCAAGGCTTCCGCTAAGCGATGTGAAGTTGGTTTCCGCAGCTGCACGACCTGACCAACCGCGCCACGCCAGATGAATACAGATTTCCGGGCGTGCAGTTTGGATAAGATCCTCGACCGCCGCCACGTTCTCTAGGTCACTTTCCACTATCGACAAGCGGCTCTCGATGTCCCGGATTCTCCAACGGTCCGTCGAGGGACTGATGAGTCCAGTAACATCATGCCCTTCCGCCAGTAGTTGGCGGGCGAGATGGGAGCCAACGAAGCCACCTACTCCGGTCAGCAGAACACGATAAGTCAGCACCATACCTTCCAGGGCGACTCGCCACGATCCCAAAGTTCATTCAGTATCTTGAGTTCACGGTACGTGTCCATCGCGTAAAAAAATCCGTCATGTCAGTAAGCCATCAGCTCCCCCTCACGAGCCAACCGAGTTAACGGTTTCTGTTCAAGCACGCAGTCGTCATCGGAGTCCAAATACTCGTCGACTTTTCGGTCGAAAACAAAAAAGCCAACGTTGACCCATCCATCGATTTGTGGCTTCTCGTCGAACCCAGAAACTGTACCAGCGGCGTCCAAATCTAGAACCCCATAGCGGGACACGGGGCTGACTGTNGTCACCGTCGCGAGCCGACCATGNGATCGATGGAATTCAAGAAGNGCCNTGACATCGANATCGCTTAAACCATCCCCGTAGGTAACCATGAACGTATCACCATCGACATGCTTCATCGCCCGCTTGATTCGGGCGCCAGTCATCGACTCAAGTCCAGTATTAGCCAGAGTTACCCGAAATTCTGCTTCGTCATGTTCACCGTGGTACTCGATTTCATGTTTGGAACCCAACGACACCGTGAAGTCGTTGTTCATCGCCTCGTAGTTCAGGAAATGCTCCTTGATCATGTTCCCGCGATAGCCGAGGCACAGCACGAATTCGTTTAGTCCATGGTGAGCATAGAGCTTCATNATGTGCCANAGAATCGGCCTGCCACCGACTTCGACCAAGGGTTTCGGGCGAAACTCAGTCTCCTCCCGGAGGCGTGTGCCCTGGCCACCACACAAAATCATCACCTTCACGCCGGATCCTCCTTCATGAGCACCTTCCCAAAGCCATAAATTCGAAGCAGAACACTTACACTCANCACACCGCAAATCACACCGACCAGATACGACACAGGGTCTGGCACAAGCAAGATTATCAAGTAGACCATTGGCACCGGGACAATAAGCCATGGCAAGTGTCTCACATGCCCGAACCGCCGCTGCACCAAGATCATGACAATCCCGGCCGAAAGTGAATACGCCAGAACGGTCGCACATGCCGAACCTACGATGCCGAACCTTGGAATCAGGAGGAAATCGAGGACGACATTGGTAGAAGCAGATATCAGCGTCACACCGGACAGCCCCCAAGTGAGACCACTAGCGCTAATAAGCGGGACCAAGCCGTTGAAGAGTGCGAGAGCGCTGGANGCAACCAGTAACAGGGCCAAAACTGGGACTGCGTCCCCGAACACGGGACCGAAAATGGCTGGTAACAGCCAACGGGCTGTCAATAGGATCACGATGAACAAGACAGAAGTCGTCAGAAGCCACTGGGGCAAAGTCCGGTCCAGAAAATTACGTATAGCCGATTTCTCGCCCCTGGCTACCATGATCGAAAGCTTTGGCAACAGCAGCGTCGAAAATACGATTGTAATCTGCTGCGCGACAGCTGCTATCTGCCAGCCTAGTTGATACAGGCCCACGTCGGAAATCGGACGGAACTGTCGAATGATGATGAAATCAAACCAGTTCGCGCCAAANAACCCTGCCCAACAGGAAATAAGTAGNGGGAAAGANAATGCGAGCATTCGCTTCCTCGTTGCTCCNCATTGCACGGGTAGCAACGCTCGTCGTCCAAGNATCAAAAGTGCTGCCATGGTTACGAGGATCGCGCCAACNGCATANAGAGCCAAAACGACTGGGACGTTCAGGAGAGCTAAGGGTAAAGCTGCCACAAGAGTCAAGACCGCTGCCTTCTCAAGAACTAACATCGCCCCGTAACGCCCCATTTCCTGTCTCGCCTGGAATACNCCTCCCAGGGACTGCAGGGCGAACGTAGCAAGAAACTGGGCGATGATTATTCCGATAGCCCAAACGGGCACTCCCAGNTATGAAGCGACAAACNGACGCCACCAGATCAGGGCGAACATACACAGCAAGGCGAACGGAAAAGCNATTGAAATNCGCGACCAAAACGATTTATANAGACGTCNTGTCGCATTGAANTCTTCTGAAGCAAACCTCACAAATCCGATATGGGTCCAGTTGGCTGTCCCAAGCAGGAGTACTTGCCCCAGCATGAGCAGCATCGCCAGCCGCCCATAATCCTCGACGCCCAGGCGCCGCGTTAGAACTACGTTTAAGGCAAAAGCGAGCGCCATCGATACATAGTTTTGCGCTCCGAGGGCAAGGAAAGACCGAGAAAAGGGCCCCATGGTCCCTACACGGTCGATCAGGGTCATTTGACCTCATCCTCCATCACTAGGCCAAACAACAAGTTCGCCCAGAGTAGACTAGTGTTCGACATGGTTGGAGTGACCACGGCTTGGTCGAATCATAGCGGCAAGTTGGTTCAGTCGACGCAATTGCGACGCTGACAACATCGACAGACCTAACCCCAGAATAATCTTTGGGTGCAAAGCCTGTCGCNTGTCAAACTTAACTGCTTTTATCAGCATCTCGCGAGCCCAAGCAGGATCATTCACCGTTCGAATTCCCCACCACATTCCGAACCGATAAACGTCTCCACGCATGATTCTGAACGATTCGCGGCTCGCCTCCGGAAAATCACGCTCGCTTTCAAGTTTGTCGAGGAAAATAAGCAAAGTNTCAACGTTACGTTTTACAGCTCGTCCACGATTATGCGGATGGTCACGCATAACCACCGTGGGTTGCGGGATGAAGTGAAACTGGTGCGTCATCGCAATTCGAAAAAAGATAAGCTCACCTTCTACGAATATGTCCTCATAGAATGGGTGCCTCTCAAAACACTCCCGCCGGATGAGAGGCGAGATCGGGTTAATCGGTCGGCGAGCACTAAACTCGGTCAATAGATTGTCAAAAATGGGCCCTTCAGCGGTGAGCGTTGCGTCTATCCAACGCTCTCCTGTGTCTACGTCAAGACGTTNACCAGGTGAATAGACCACGCCGTAGTCACTCGGCAATTTGTCGAATGCCTCCACTTGCAGACGCAGTTTGTCAGGGAGGTAGAAGTCGTCCGAGTAAAGCACCGAGATGAACTCCCCNGAGCTGGCAGCAATCGCTTCATTGAGGCGCTTTGTCGGAGCATCATTTTTCTCGTGCAGGATGACACGGATCTCCGNCCGGCCTTCATAAGAATTCAGGATCTCCTCCGACTCATCCGTCGAACCATTGTCGACGACGATAAGCTCCCAGTCCGTGAACGTCTGCGCCACCACGCTTTCGATCGAGTCGCGAAGAAATCCAGCCTGGTTATACGACAGTAGACATATGGAGACACGAGGCACGGTTATATGTCCTAGATAGGATTCAGAGGTAGTGTGGCTAAGGAACCGAGTGGAGGAACCGCATGCGACGATCTCTCCTGTAATCAGCCGGGCAAAGTCACCGACAAGCAACAAATGATAAAGGAAACGGTCATTGGTGTGAAACGGCCTTGGTTAGTTGTTCGTANAAATGTCCGTACCGCTCGGCACCCTGTTGAAGATCAAATAGCTCCTCTGCGGTCTGCCGACAACGACCACGCACGCTCGAATCCGCCAGCATGGTGCGGATCTGTGCNAGCGACGAATCAAACCCTCTTTCATCGAGATCNTCNAATACCACTCCCACACGTCGCTGTGCCACGATTCCCCCTGAATCCCCAACACCATCATTGATGATTACGGGCACACCACACGCTAAGAATTCCGCTAGCTTCGTGGCTGCAGAGCCACGCTTCGACATNGAGGGNCGTATNAAGAANACTCCAGCGTCGAACAGCGACATCACCCGCGGCATNTCAGCAAACTGAGCGCTGTNGATAATCAGTCGGTCCTGGGGNACCCCAGCAGCCTCNCAGTCCCGGCGCAGGGAATCATGATCTTCCCGAGTNACAATGAGGATACNGGCCTGCTCAAACGCCTGAGAGATACACGCGAGAAATCGCAACATCTCGNCCCTCAAGTACCATCCGCTCATTGTCCCAACACAGCCGATAACATCTGCGCCAGAGATCCCAAGTTTGGAGCTTAAAGTCGAGTCTTTCTCTTCTACCGTAAAGCGCTGCAAATCAACACACGTAGGAATCACAACTACCGGAACCCCTTCCCGAACGGGGTACCCNCCCGTAGAAAAAGTCCGGACGCCTGCCTCAGTGAGTGACACAATCGCATCAGCTGCCCGGAAGAACCGTTGTTCACACCACTTACCNACGTGAAATAGAATGCCGCCTGCTTTCCAGTGCCCAGCCTCTACTTTTTCATCAACCCAAAAGCCGCGCATATCAAACAGGAACTTGGCTCCGCCGCCACGGCGCGCTGTAATCGCGATCAACGACGGCACATAGCCACGAGCATGCACTACATGTATANCGTCAGAACGACACGCTGCTCGGGCAAGCTTGACTCCAATAAGTATGTCAAACAGCGTGGATACTACTGGTGGCCATTTNTGGTAGCGCAACCAAACCCATTCGATACCGTGCCTTTCCAACCGATCGCGCATCGCCGAAACTCTTACCCGATTGGCCAAGTCTTTCGGCCTCTCGAAAGAAAGCAGCTTGATCTTGTTATTGGCCGCAAGTCGGTCGAGATAGCTGACAACCTGNGACTCGCCCAAAGGTTCGAGCACGCCGTCGTACGATATGTAGAGTATTTTNTTCAAACCATCATCCCACNTAGACAGAACNNCGCCTNTAATCGGCAACCCAACCGGAATCGTCCACCTTCTGCTTGCATACCAAACAATTCTATTGGTCCGTGAGCCTGGAGGCGCGTGCGCCACATGACACAACAGAAACACAAGTCAGCGCCGATTCGCATCCTCAGGATCATTACTCGCTTAAATATCGGTGGCCCTTCAATCCAGGCGATCAAGCTATCCAGGCGCCTTGATTCAGCAGGCTTCCATACAACGCTCGTGCATGGCCAGCTCGGCCCCGATGAAGGCGACATGCGAACCTTGCTCTCCACAGAAGGGCTCGACATCATTTCGATGCCAACACTTCGTCGCAAAGTCGATCCTTTGAACGACATACGCACCTTTTGGCAGTTGTTGCGGCTCCTAAGAAACCTGCGGCCAGCCATCGTCCACACACACATGGCGAAGGCCGGTGCCCTCGGACGTCAAGCCGCTATCGTCTACAACACGCTCTGGGCTCGCAACCATCCAGNGAAACTCGTGCACACTTACCATGGNCACGTACTGGAAGGATACTTCTCTGCGCCCAAAACAGCGTTATTTCTTGCTGCTGAGAAANTGCTCGCCCGACGAACCNACACACTCATCGCGGTCTCCGCACAGGTTCGCCAAGAACTNCTCAAGGAGTATCGAATCGGAAGGGAAGATCGCTTTCAGGTTGTACCCTTAGGGTTAGATTTGGCCCCTCTCGAAGCCATCGACAATACGGCACGGCGAGACGCCCGAAAACAGCTTGGCATTCCAGAAGAAGCCAAAGTGATCGTTTGGGTCGGTCGGCTTACACCAATCAAACAGCCAGAGGTCTTCCTCGACGCAGCCAAATTGATCAAGCTACGCCACCCACAGGCGATATTCCTAGTGGTTGGAGATGGAGAGCTGCGAAGTGAGGTCGAATCGAAAGCACGTGCCTTGAAAATGGCAAACGACATACGATTTTTGGGCTGGCGGGGAGATCTCGCAACAATCTATGCAGCTTCTAACCTTTCGCTCCTCACATCACGGAACGAAGGCACGCCGGTAGCCATCATCGAAGCAATGGCATCCGGGCTTCCCAGTGTTAGCCCCAACGTCGGAGGTGTCCGCGACGTGATCACCGACCCCAGCGTAGGCACCATCGTGGAAGAAGGAAGTCCAGAATCACTCGCGGCAACAGCTTGTGCTCTGCTTGATTCCCCCGATCACTGCCGTCAGATCGGAGAATCGGCGCGGTCCTCTGCAGTGGGTCGGTTCGGGTTCGCAAGGCTCGTCTCCGATATCACCGCCCTCTATCACGGCCTGTTGAATTTGCCACCAGTCAGCCTCGGTCAAGCACCTCGGGACTCTGGCCCTCGACTCTCATAGCATTACCAATTGGCGGGCCGCGTTAAAAAACAGAGGGCGGTCTGTTCTGATACGACTCCATCAGAACAGACCGCCCCAGTCGCGTTATCAATACTTGGATACGATGCAAAGACTACCTACCAATGAACGAGCCAGCGTACTCCCACATCGCACGCTGTGTCCCGTACAGTCCATCAATGGTCGGGACCAACCATAGAAACCAAGCGGTCGCTGGATTGCTAACGAAATCTGCTGGCAAGGGATCTACTACCAAATCATTCTGCTCGCATAGAGCAAGCACCCGGCGCAGATGCCAAGCTGATGTCACCAAACCGACCCTTGACCAACCTCTCTCTCGAATGAGCTCCCGGTACGCCAATACCTCTTCCCTCGTATTCCGCGGCCCAGGCAGCTCTACGATCATCTCAGAAGGTACGCCGAGTTGCTGCCAGAGCTTCGTCGTTTCCGCTCCGAGTTCACGCATGGGAGTGAAGCCCTCGATCCCTGAGCCGGAGGCCACGAGGATTCGCGCAAGATTAGCCTGGTACAAGGCTGCACCCAGACGGATACGGTCACCCGGGGCTCCTAGCTGAGGATTGCCCGCTGGCGTGAGCGAGCTTCCGCCAGAGAGAACAAGTATGGCGTCGTAGGGCTCGTGAACGACCAGGGGGTCAATTCCCACGAAAGGGGACTCCAGCGAGCGGATCGCCCAGAACCCGATCCAGGAGTTCCCCATCAGGGTAAAAACAACGAGAATCGTGCCGACTATGTATTTCTCACGTCTCGCTCGCATCAGCCAGCAAGCGATGATTAGACTTAACCATACCAACCCTGCGGGCATGAGAAGCAATGCAACGGCTTTCTGGAACACAAGCATGAGTAACCTCGATAGCTACGCCAGAAAACCAACTGACACAGCGCAATACTCTCGTGACCCGGTGAAAGCGTACTCCGGTTCAGGCAAGTTCTGCAGATGCTGCCAGCTCACTTATGGAGAAGTGTGAGCGCCTTAGCCGCAGGTTAATTCCGAGACTCGCTAGTTCTGCGCGCACCTTGTCATCGGCAACCCTGCTTGACGAAACCCAGATCTCGTGAATATTTTCAGGCTCCTCGCCCTCGAACCAGGAGGGCAAGCCTTGCACCCGCAGGCCACCAAGCTTCTGCCCCCAAAGAGCAGGGTCGTCATCGATGAAACCTATGGCCCTGAACTCGGCGTATTTCTCGTTGTACATCATTTCGTCGAAAAGAAATTTTCCGCCACGGCCAGCACCATAGATAAGCACGCAAATCTTCTTACTCCCTTCGCGTACCGCAGAAAGCCTGTGCGCAAAGCTGTCGAAGATGCGAAAACTGAGACGTGAACCAGTCAGTGCGAGAAACAGCAGGAGAGCATGGATCACGTAGGCACTCCGGCTGTGTCCAAGACCGAATCTGCCCACAAATGCGATGGCGCTAACACTTAGTAGGGTTCCCAGTAAAACAGCACCAGCATAGTTAGCCACGTCTACCACTGTGATGAATTTCCAGCGCCCCCTATAGGTGCGCATTAGGAAGAACGCTAAGACATAGGAGGGCACCACAAACGGATAAGCGAACACGAGTGCCGCCCGGGTCTCGGGAGCTAGCGTCCCCTCAAAACGAAGTAGGTGGGCTGCCTGGAAACACAGGACCACGAGGGTTGTGTCAAGGAGGACCTCCGCTGCCCGCCGCTTGTGAAACAGGTGCGTTACCAGGGGTGTCCACGAAGCATCCTCAACTACTCTCAAGCTTACTGGCCTTGCCTCAGTTTCTCTTTCTTTAATCTTCACGCGCCCGAGATAAACACCCACCAGTATCAAGAACAGCGCATAGAACCCGAACAAAGGAAGGGACTGCTCAGGAAACCACGCCATTAACATAGCAAGGCCTCCACCAATCGCCGCCACCAGGTACAAGGTCCAGACTGCTCCCCATTCGGGAAGGCCTAGCCCTACGAGACGGTGCGAGGAGTGATCTTTTCCTCCAACTACAGCGGGTTGGGCCCGGAGCTGTCTCGTTACCGTGACTAAGGTAGTGTCGAAGATCGGAACCGCCAGCACAGTCGCCGGAACAATCAGCGTCATTAGTGGAGCCAGGCCTTTCACTCCCAGGTAACCATTCAGACTGCTGGGCATGGTCAACGCGGCCAGCACATAGCCTAAAAACAGCGCGCCCGAGTCACCCATAAAAATGGATGCAGGTGGCCGATTGAACATCCAGAATCCGAGAGTCGAAGCGATGAGCGTAAGTCCAATGAAAAATCCAATGCCCGGTTGATCACCTCCAGCAGTTGTATGGATCAGAAACGCATTGCTCCCCAGGGCAATAATTGCGACACCGGACGCGAGTCCGTCCATGTTGTCGAGCATGTTCAGCGCATTTGTAATCCCGATGAACCAGAAATATGTGAACAACAAGTCCAAAGTAAGAAAGCCCGTGACTCCAATGACCCCTCCAGCAAGAATGAAGATGTTTGCTGCAAACAGCTGGAAAACAAACTTCGTTGCTGGTCTGAAGTGGTAAAGGTCATCGAGCAAGCCCAAAAGGAATATCCCCAGTGCGCCGGCCAGAAACGCATATGGCAAAGGAATCGACAGAGCTGCCCCTGACTCTGGCAGTTCTTCTTTCCAGCCAAAGACGAGGATCGAGGTGGCGATAAAGAAAGGTATGAAGATGCCGATCCCACCATGAAGGGCTGTAGGCACCCGGTGCCAACGATCGGGACTTGGGCGTGCCACCCACCCTCGACGCAACGCAATTGTCCGTATCGCCGCCGTGAGAAGAACGGCTGCAGCAAAAATGACACCCATATACAACAGTCGCGANCCATCGGAGAGTGGATTCATTGGATACTAATGGTACGACTTATCAGCGNAAAATGGGGNGAGTNCCAGTAACTACCTTGANAGAGTTNTTCCAGCCACTACACAAGATGTGTCGTGTGAAATACTCCAGACAACCGTCAAATTAACGGTCTCCTCATGTTGCGATCAATGACCGGCCCTCGATGTACACTGGCTCTCCACNCCGCATGTTCATATATGCNGTTATGNAAAATCGCCCCATGAATACCAGCCTTCATCGCTGNCNCGAAAACATTCCGAATTTGCTGGGGACAATCATTGAACAAACGTAAAAAAAGCTCTGGAACATACCCGGTACGCTGATGCAAGACACTCCGGCAAAGAAACAAAGTACAGAATTCACCGAAGCTGTCCAGCATCGGATCGCCGCACTCCGCAACAGTGTCGCTTTTCAGAATTACGAGGACGTGCGCAACCATGTCCTGCGTATGAAGGACCTTGAGGCACAGCGTTCGGAAACGGTACTAAAACCGAGTGCCTACTGGCGCGAGGAGCTCGAAAATTTCGAGTACATGCTCGATGCCCACCCACTAATCATTGACAAGCTTCGGCACCACTCTTACCACGTCACAGGTCTGCGAGTTTATGACTATCGGTCGAACAAAGATTCTGTACGAGAGCTTTTGGCNGAGAAGCTCGAGGTGCTAGTCAAAATGGGTGGCCACGACCTNCTGGTTCCAGAGCCACGTGATATGGGNGGNTTCGGNTTCGAGATTGAAGGNCAGCTGTACAACATCGACACACTAAAATTCTACGAAGTGNTGATCGCAATGCAACGAAGCNGNATCTTNCCGGACCTTCGCAAGNCAGCNGATCGNAAGCTGGTCTGGGAAATCGGAGCCGGCTGGGGCGGCTTCGCCTACCAATTCAAGACCATCTGCTCCAATGTGACCTACGTGATTATGGACTTCCCCGAGCTATTCCTCTTTTCGGGCACTTATTTGAAGACCATGTTCCCGGAAGCCCGGGTGGAATTCTTCGATCACGGCTCACTTGGAAAGCTTCTGGGGCAGTGGCGTGACATTGACTTTCTATTTGTGCCGAACACGTTTCTCGACGATTTTTCTCCTGACCAAGTCGACCTTGCAATCAACATGGTTTCTTTCCAGGAGATGACTTCAGACCAGGTTCGTGCCTACGTCGAGAAAGCACACGAGCTGCAGAGCCCCTACCTCTACAGCCTTAATCGTGATCGGTCGCCTTACAATCGCGAGCTCCTTAGCGTAAGCAACATCATCGCCGAACGTTTCTTGCCTCGCCAGATTCCAGTCCTCCCGGTCAGCTATCCAAAGATGCTCAACAAGCTAACAAAAGCCAGGGGTCTTAGGGCACGCCTAAAGAAGAAGAAGGTAACCAGACCCGATTACAAGCACATTGTCGGCTGTCATCGGATGACGCTAAATGGAAAGCACATTCCAGGGAGCACTGGGGAGGCGGCTCCTTCATTAGGATTGCCCCCAGGAGAAGCGTCGGAATGATCGTACCGCTGATTGCCATCGGAATAGCGCAATGAACTCTCCGGTTGTTACGGTGGGGATCCCTCTCTATAACCACGCGGACTGGCTGGGCGAAACGCTCGAATCTCTACTGACACAAACTTTTTCCGACTGTCGCTTCATAGCAGTTGATGACTGTTCCACGGACGACTCNCGACAAGTCGTCGAAAGCTACGTAGCAATTGATGGTCGGCTTAGCTACGAGTGCAATTCCCGACGTTTGGGAATGATCGGGAACTGGCGCCGATGCTTCGAGGTCGCGCGCGAACGCTATCCCAATGCCCGGTACTTCGCCTGGGCAAGCGATCATGACCTCTACCATCCACGNGCACTCGAGGAACTGGTTGGGCAGCTAGACAACCATCCCGAAGCTGTACTTGCATACTCATCACATCTGAAAATTTCAGAAACTGGCGAGCCGCGGGGCCAGGGTGGATGGAAGTTCGACACAGCGGGTATCACCAGCCGGAATAAAAGATTCGTGGAAACAACCTGGAGAATGTCAGCTGGCAATATGATCTATGGTTTGTTCCGTTCCGACGCACTATTGAAGGCCGGTGTCTTTCGTAAGATTCTGTTGCCGGATCGCTTTCTAATCGCTGAAATCTCACTTCAGGGTGAGTTTCGACAGGTCCGCGAACTTCTATGGTACCGGCGTCACGAGGGGGTCTTCAGCCTAGGGCGACAGCGTCAGTCGCTCTTTGGATTGAAGCAACCTTGGTGGGCACGCATTCCCTGGTGGATCAGCCAGCCAAAGGCGCTGGGCTGGAATTTATGCGTTCGGGGAACTGGAAGGCCCAAAGTCAGTCGACTTTACGGGTTCTTCTACGCATATGAGTATTTTTTCGTGTCAACGATACTGCACTTCGCGCGTGGCATTCGCCGATTCCAGAAACGTCACCTGCCTCGCTATATAGATAGAGCCAAGGAGTTCTTTTCGGGTCGGTCGCGCGACACTGCGGCGGGTGACTGAGTTTCTGAAAGTGATACGGGATCGACGCGACGTTGAGTCAAGCAGCTCCCGGGGCCACGTTTCGATCTTGACTGGTCAGGTGACAGTCCGTTCCGGCAAGGGATCAAAGCTTATCCTCAACGACCTTCGCGCAGCAGGCGAACTCAGGGTTCAATTGACTGATCTCGATGGGACGTTAATTCCCGGCTTTACCTTCGATGACTGTGTCCCATTTCGTGCAGATGAATCCACCATCGAGGTGGAGTGGCTCGCTGCTGCCAACAAAACGGAGAGAAAGCCAGGGCTCGTTGATCTGTCCCGACTTGATGGTCGGACCGTATGTATCCAAATTTTGGCGGATGAGCATAACCCCAAATGCCGCTGTACCACGGTCATTAGCGGAGAGCCTCTTCCCCTAAGGATTGGGCCCGGACCACACCTGTTCGTCGATGATGTGTTTGTTGCCAAATCCGAGAATCTTGCCTATACGACAACTCATCCGGAACGCTGCGACACTCCACTCATTGAGGGTGCGGCGAACAGAAACAATCAGATTGTCTCCCGCGACCGAATCGCTCCGGGCGCGGTGATGCACGATACGGAAACTAGCTTATTCCGTATGTGGAATTGGAAGGCAGGAAACTCCGTCCGCTCCGAGCTTGTCCATCGAACATCAAACAATCCGAGTTGCTGGCCAGAGAGGAGTGAAACCGTATTTTGCTTTGATGGGTTTGGCTCCAAACTCATCGACAGCAGTCCGTACTGCGACGACGAACTGCGCCGCTTTAAGTTCGCCTATTTCAATTATGAGCCTCCGATGGGCACTTGTGTCGCCTTCTCTCCCGACGGAATTGAGTGGGAGCCTTATGCGGCCAATCCGGTACTACCGTTCTATCCAATCGGCGACCCGCAATGGGCTAACGGTGTCGGTGATATCACCGATCCATTTTGGGATTCGATCAATCGACAGTACGCAGCCTTCGTAAAGATGCCTTCAGCTTCTGCTCAAGAATTCGGTGTGCAATCTCGTACGGTGAAGCAAGGCTTGGGGATTCGGCTCACGGCTCTCACCACAAGTACGGACTTTATGCACTGGACCCGGCCACGGCGCGTGTTCATTCCTGACAAACTAGACGAAGGCGTAACCGAATTCTACGGAGCCGAGGTCCTGCCACGGAAGAATATGCTGATCGCATTCGTCCGCATTTTGCGTGACGATGTAGCTGCCGAATCTGACGGGCCGATCGAGGGAATTGGTTACACCACGATCGCCACGAGCCGCGACGGGAAGAGTTGGCAACGACACCGCGACGTTTTTCTCGATCGAAGCTCGATGGCAGGTGCTTTTGATCGGGCCTTCGCATGGATCTACGCCACACTCGAATGGCAGGATCGAGTGTATCTCTACTACGCAGCCTACAACGAAGGCCACAAAACGGGGCAACGCAGCATCGGCCTAGCCAGCTTGCCCCGCGACCGTTTCGTCGGACTCGAATCCCGCGGCTCGATGGAAGGGCATCTGGTCACACCGTTGCTTATCCACACGGGGCAGCAGATGGATTCCCTCTGGGTGAATGTCAATGCCCGGGGGGGAGAACTACGGGTACAAGTCAGGGACGCCAGGAACCGTGTTATCGACGGGCTTTCATTCAATGACTCCAAAGCTGTAATAAGCGACTCTCTTGCGCATCAAGTCGAGTACCCAACCGATCTTAGGGCGCTACAAGGCCTACCTTTTCGTCTCGAATTTGCGCTCCGTGACGCCACCTTGTTTTCCTTCTCCTTGGGCGGTTCCCACTCCGAGCGGTGATCAAACAAAAGCGGCAACCTATACGCTCAAATCGCTCCGATACAGAGCAATGAGGTTGCCGTGCCAAAACGAGCTAAGCCCCAAGATGCTAACGGCTTTTCGAGACAACCCCTCTACCGACCTCTGAAGGCCATCGCGCGCAGGATTGAACGCGTCAAAACCACGATATCCAGCCATGTGGACTGATGCTTTATGTAATAGAGATCGTACTGAAGCTTAACGAGCTGATCTCCCTTAGTCGCTGCGTAGCCTTGACGCACTAGGCCCCATCCGGCCATGCCCGGCTTGACGGCGTGACGAACCCGATAAAACGGAATCTCCTTTTCCAGCCGCTCGACGAATTCAGGGCGCTCAGGACGCGGCCCGACAACGCTCATGTCTCCATTAAACACGTTCAAGAACTGTGGAAACTCGTCGATGTGAAGTTTGCGGAGGATACGACCAACGCGGGTGATTCTTTTGTCTTTCTTTTGTGCCCACATTGGGGTTCCCTTCTCAGCATCGGGAATCATTGTGCGTAACTTGTAGATCTTGAAGAGGCGGCCACCTTTCCCTACACGAGGTTGCGTGTAAAAAATCGGGCCAGGCGAGTCAATATAGATCGCTAGGGCGATGAACGGCAGGATAATCCCGAGCAGCANCAGGCCTAGGCTCGAGAACACGAAGTCAAGGATTCGCTTGACCGTTGGCCCGAGAGTTCCCGAGCCAGGATGCTGGAGCGGCATTGCCACGTACCAGTTAGCCTGCACATGCTCGACTGGAACGTGGCCTGTGAGTTGCTCATAGAGGTCAGACATCGGGATGATCTCGACGCCGCGTTCTAAGCACCCCATCAAACATTGGAGCAGCTCGGCGTCGATGTCATGGTTAATCGCCAGTATCAAGCTTTTCACCCGCCGGCTGCTCAGAAGTTCATCGAGGTCATTCCGGTTCCCGATAACCCTCGGTGCGTCGGGCGGTGCCACCTCCACGGAGGTATCGGTGGCAGATGTCCGGCCAGCCATGACAGCCATCTCTGCTTTTGCGGGATCGTCATCGATGAAACCAACGATGTGATAGGTATCATCCCCGTGCTGGCGAAGCGCTTGCAAAACAGTGCTTCCAGCCCAACCCGCACCAATGATAAGCGTGCGGCGACGAAAAAATAGTCGCGCTAAAGTAGCAACGTAAAAGGCGCGTCCAATCAGAAGGAACGTGAGTGCTATTACTGGGAACAGCACTAAGTAGCGGCGCGACGGAGGCAGAGAAGGAGTCAGATACGGAATCAACATAAAGATGAGTATGGCCAGAAATCCCGACTTGGCCACAGCCTCGGCCGCGGCCGACATGTGAGCTGCGCGCCTCAGGTTGTATGAGTCAAAAGCGTTGGCAAGCACCAGATAGATGCTACTCAGGAGGAAAAACCAGTGCGGGTACAGAAGGAGCAGCTGCAAACCAGACGCGTAATCTGGCCGCAGGCCCACACCCCAAGCGAGCGCCACGTTGATCGCCAAGAGGTCCAGTGCCACCAATAAAAGGCGCCTCTCGGAGATTTGAATCGGAAAATGGAAAGGCTCGCGTGTCTCCCCGAGTTCCCTGTGGGAGGAACCAGGTGCCGGATCTGGCTGGATCTTTAGCTTGGCCATTGTCTCAATGCGCACTACCTTTCCGGGTTCCCACACGTCGCTCTCCCCAGAGCAATCTCAATGAAGCAGTGAAGAACCTAGCCAGCACCATCAGGGCGATAAGCCAGCCATATAGCGGAAACAAACGATTCCTTGGATATCGGCAAAAAATGATCCATGGGTTTCGGTGATAGTAGTACAGGGAGCGGAAGAAACGGATATTGGTACCACCTTTCCCTCCAGAGTGAATAACCTCGGCCTTTGGCAGATACACTACGCACCAGTCAGCTGCCGCTATCCTGTAGCACCAATCGAGATCCTCAGAATACTGAACCAAAGTTTCGTCAAAGGCACCGAGTTGCTGGATGACCTCACGGCGCACCATCATGCAGGCGCCGGACAATGACTGCACTTCGTGCGTTTCCTCCGGGTTAGCGTAGCGCAGTAAGTATTCACCTAACGCACGATTATGCGGAAAAAGCCGATCCAAACCGACTAAGTAAGCAAAGCTCGACAGCGGCGACAAAAATCCACGCCGGCACTGCGGCTGCAGGGTACCGTCATCGTTGAGCACCTTGGGACCAACAGCACCAGCGGCGGGATGCTTATTGAGATAAGCCACCATGGCATCTAGCGCACCGGGTAATACCTGAGTGTCGCAGTTGAGAACCAGAACGAAGTGTCCGGTGGCAGTGTTAATTAACAAGTTGTTGGCCTTTGCATAGCCAAGGTTTTCGGAATTCACTATGACACGGGCCTCCGGAAAAACCGCGGTTACAGCTTCGGTACAAGACCGCGGCGAGGCATCGTCTACGACCAGAATCTCGTAGTTGCAACGCGTATCGCTGTTACGAATCGAGNTTAGGCAGCGCGAAAGATAGTCGGGCGCATCATAGTAAGAGATGCAGATCGACAGCTCGATAACCTTGGTCGGGGGCTCAGTCACGGTAGCGTCAGATGATCGGCTGGCACCGGTGTCGATGGGGCTCCTTCGCCGCCCGCGGCGTACGACTCAGCTGGATAGATGAAGTCGGCGCCATTGAGGATGCCATCACAGATGACGTCTAGGCCGAGGCTTCGCCCAGGCGCCAAGCTATCGATGCTGTCAAGACTCAAGTCGAATCCGAATAATCCGCCTCTTCCCGGCTGTACGAATTCCAGTGGGATCATTCTCCGAAAAAAGTAATGGTAAGCATATTTTCGTGCTCGCTCCCTGGTCGGACCATCAAGGCGTCGGTTCAGTGGCAGCTGATCTAGCAATTCGAAGTACTCTTCGGGGGTCGACGCGTCAAAGCTGAAACCCTTGTTTCGAATCCAAGCCTCGCCGGCTACAACCACCGGAACCCCAAAGGCAGAAAGCTCGATTCCCATCTTGGTGGCATAGATCAAGACCGTGTCACAGTTGAGCATGACCTCATAGGTACTGATTCGGCTCTCGGCGGGAATGACAAAGACGTTGTCGGGCAATACCGAAAAAGCCTGATTGAGCTCATCTGAGATGGTTTGCCTAGCTGGGAGCTGGCCGCTCACTTCGGCTGGATGGGCCCGAATTATCAACTGTAAATCTTGTCTGCGGGCAAAATACTCGACCGTGCGAACGGTCCAATCGAGCAGACTCGGAAAAGCATTTGCCGCATAATGTAGCTGCGCATCCCACAAAACATTGGTCAGCATGCCGATCCATGGCTTGTTAGGGTCAAGACCCAAGGAGCTGGAAATTTCTTCAAGGCTCTCGATCGGCTGCCTATTGAACGAGATCCAGTCGCGGCTGCCGCAACGACGACTCTCCAGGTACTCCATCAGAGAAGAATCGAACTCCGGAGCCCAAGGAATTTCTTCCCACTTGGCTGTTGACTCGTCGATAAACGTCTTGTGATACGTATCGTCTTCGCTGAAGGTAAAGCAACCTCGCCTATATGCAGGGTGCCATGTAGCGACCCTTGCTCCCCGAGCCCTAAACTGCTCACAGATGATCCCTTGCGGCACGTAGAGACCATGGTGGAGCACAACGTTGTCGAATTCCATCTCGTCGAGGAGCCCTCTCGTGGCCTCTGCTGTCAACAAGGCAGCCCGGAAATACGACCTCAGAACCTCTTCACCGCGCGGCTCTCTGTCCAGTGAGCCGCTGGCGAAAAAGCGCAGAGCACCAGCGAGCGCATGCTCGCCCACCGCGATGTTGCTAAACCGATAGCCGGATATATCTCCAGCGGGGAGACCAGCAGCCAGTTCCCCAATTTCGTGACGCCGCAAGTCAGTCACGTAGCTGCTAAAGCGATGGACCGGAACATCTAGTGCCTCGAAGACCGAGGCAGTAGGTTCGGTACAAGTTCGGCAAACATCGTGGCGAGAGCCGTGACGGAGGAATTTGTCTTGGTTCGGGTAGAAGTAAGCGTCGACGAGCTGGCACGCGGGCAAGAAGCTGTCGCAAAGGAACACGTGCGGCTCTGCTCCCCGGAGCTTCAGCGCCATAGCCAACAGGCTATCTAGCCGACTAGCTGGTTGATATGCGCCTAGACTCGTCGCCAATAAAACGCGTTGGCTCTCTCCAGTACAAACCTGAGTCGTCTCATCAAGATTCAATAGCGCCTGCCACCACAGGCCCAGCGCGCGTGTCTTGCGGGCACGCGACCAACCTGTGAGGCGCTTGACAGCATGCAAGCGTTTAAACGACTGCTTAAGTCGGTGGTTCACCGAACGCTATGCTCGAGCATTACNGCCTCCATCAACGGTTGCCAGCCACCGATGTTGGCATGACCTTGGAAAAGAATTCATCAGGCTCTGGCAACTGCTCAATGGCCCACCAGGGATCGTACTNAACGAGTTCGTCTAAGGTATAAACCCCTGTAGCGACAGCAACGGTNCGAGCANTAATNACCTTNCCGCANGCGATGTCCTTCGGCGTATCNCCAATCACATATGTGTNNTCNGCCCGTANGTCGCCGTGACGTGAGCGTGCCAAGTCGAGAGCNCGACGTGCGATNGTCGCGCGGTCGTCACCATNNNCAGAGAAGGCACCACCGTCGAAATATCCNGANAGTCCATAATGCGTCAGCTTAGCTTNGGCACCAATCGCCGTATTNCCAGTGAGNGGNATNGAANCCACATCNGGGANANTCTTAATGTNGTCAAGNATCTTTNNAACGTTCGGCAGGNCATGCCCNGTCCGCATCGGCAAACAAGAAGGNAAGAGNTCTTCGTANCGCCGCAGGGTGGGNACTANACGGTCAAGNCCAGCACCGCATTCTTNCGCTAGCTTNNNNGCNATCTCNGCGTCAGTCAGNCCCGCNGTGGGAAAAGAATCGAGNGAGCGATCAGAACCTAGNACTTCTCTGATTGCNCCNTCCCAAGCAAANACCCCNGCTCTNGCGGTTGACAGCAAGGTGCCNTCNATGTCCCAGAACAGGACGACGGTCAAGACGANGGCNCCTGCATCGCCNCCGCTATCCAGTCAGCCAAGCTCNCGGAATCGAGACGGTGNAACTTNTGTACTTCAGCAGTCCCTCCGCATTCCGGNATTTCCGTAAGACCAATTTGTCCAGCGCGGATGCNACCGCAATTNATNTCAGCGAGCTTGCTAAGNACCATCTGCCCCTGACCACCGTGGACATAGTGGTTATCGAGGGCGAAAACCCAGNCNCACCCGTNNATGGCTTCGNGTAGCCATTCACCGTCGATACGATTGAGCCANGGCAAATTGATCACCCNNAGACTCACGCCGNTATTNTCTGCCANATGCTCAGCNGCNTGCCAAGCNTTTGATAGCAACCAAGGNCCATAACCGATAGCAACGNCNTCNGTNCCNTCNCGCACAACANCCCCACGCCCTTCAATCATCTCGTAGTNATCAGGAAGGGTGAATGGCATNTGCCATCCCATCGAACANAGCCGGAGGTAGCTACTCTGGTCGGTCCCATTGAGGCAGAACTNCAAAGNCTTNGTAACTTCTATTTCCATGCAAGGCTCAATGAGAATCAGCTTCGGAACCGCACCAAGCGTCGAGATGTCGCGCACGGATTGATGCGAGTGGCCCGGCCCACCTGGCAACAAACCCGCCAACGAGCCGACATAGATGACCTTTTTATTCTCCGTAGCGTTGTTATAGATCTGCTCGTTCGGGCGCGTCGACAGAAAACATGCGAAAGAATGAGCGATGGGAGTCATTCCCATCAAGGCCAACCCCCCNGCTTGNGAAACCATGTCCTGCTCGGCNATTCCACACTGGATGTACCTATCNGGAAACCGNTCCTGGTAGGGAATCAAGCCGCAATCGAGAATGAGNTCNGCGTCAAGNACGACGATGCTNGGGTCGCNCTCTGCCTGCTCGACNAGGGCCTTNGANTATGCGNCNACCANGCGCTCNTGTTTGCCGTGCTGTCTCCTAACCAAGCGNTCCGAANGNTGAAGCGGCANATCGTNNANCCCNGNATCCNCGAGNANGCCNCGGGCGGATTCGAGGAGTTCCTCAAGCCCGCGATCNTACTCATCGTCAGTCGGCGCACCACTGTGATAATGGTAAAAACCGTCTGGCCCAATGGCTGCCGANTCCATGAATGAAACTCCCTTGCCCTTGATAGTGTCGGCAATCAGCACCTTAGGNTTATCAGTAANAGCCTCNAAATCACGCAGGGTTGCATTCAAGGCCCCGAAGTCGTGCCCATCGCAGCGCGCCACATNCCANCCAAAACCGGCAAATTTCGCTTCNAGATCACCAAGGGGGCTAACGTCGCGGACCCAAGTGTCAGACTGGATCTTGTTGTGATCCACGATGGCAGTGATCTCACTCAAACCNCGGCGGGCTGCCGATGACAGCGACTCCCAAATCTGGCCTTCCTGAAGCTCGCCGTCCCCNGTCATGACAAAAACTTTGCGGTCGATGCCATTGAGTCGGTTGGCCTCCGCCATCCCTTTGGCTTTCGAGATACCCATGCCGAGCGANCCAGTGTTGCAGTGCAGGTAAGGCGTTTCAACGTGCGGGTGGCCAGGCAAACCGTGCAGGCGGCGGAGTTGGTGGATAAGCCCNAAATCCAACAAGCCGCGGGCNATGAGAACAGCGTATTGCGAGGGCGCATCGTGCCCTTTTGACGAAAAGAAAATGTCACAGTTCCCGTCGCCATCTTCAANGTTGCGCAATTCTTCAAGGTAAACCCAGGACATGATGTCGAGCGAGCTGAAGCAAGTACCAAGATGGCCGGAACCAGCCTTAGCAACCATGTAAAGAACGTTAATGCGACAGAGTGCGGAAAAGATTGCCGCCCGCTGCTCGGCGCTTACATCCAGCCCGGAGAGTCGGTCAAACACCTCAGCAGGCACATACGAAAGTTGCCCAGGTAGGTCGCTATGGGATGCTGGCACTTGTTTCGTGTCCATCGCCGATTGCTGTGCGGTCATGAATACCTCGCGCTAAAGCTCCGAGTTCGAGTCGTTTAAGTTTTCCTTGGAAAAGGCTCGACTGTTACCGGTGGCAACTCAACTTCACCACTACTAAGCATCCCTTCCGCCAATTGCCAGTCTTCTTCCTCATTGATATCGAAGCCCTCGTGCCCTTCGGTAAAAAACGGCATCACCACCTCACCCGCGATTGTACGGCTTTCAAAAATCAACTGAGCGCGAGCAATCTCAAGGCTGGCGTTCTGCACATACACCTCGGGGAGTGTCTGATACTGGCTGCTGTGCCACGGCTGTTGCGCCGGGCCTAGAGCGAGCAGCGGTACCATGCGCCGGCCAGTAACGATCCACATTTTCCCGGGATGCTGCTTGCAGCGCTCGACAGCACGCAGAGAATCAACTCCCTCGGCTCCCCGGAACTGATCCCATGCACGGCGGATCGTTGCCGCTGTTCGAAACGGACTGGTAATTCGCAAGATACTGAAATAATCAAAGGTTGACCCCCGGTCTTTCATTTGGGTCAGCACATCCTCAACCCAGTCGACGTCCGGTGACAGGTCACCGGCGATCTCAGATGGGCGCAAAAACGGGACCGACGCTCCGTAATGGCGGGCGAGTTCGGCGATTTCTTCAGAGTCAGTTGACACAATTACATCGTCAAAGATCCCGGCGTCCTTTGCCGCACAGATTGAGTAAGCAATTAGCGGGTGGGCTCCAAGCACACGAATATTTTTCCTGGGTACCCGTTTCGAGCCACTTCGAGCCGGGATGAGCGCGACAACAATCGAGTTTGACATGGGGGTCTTAGACTTACACGTCCGTTGGATCGTGAACGATGTATACAGTCTTCCAATCTGAGTAAACGTCGAGGGCCTCAGTTCCGGCCTCTCGCCAACCAGTGCCCGACTGGCCAAGGCCACCAAATGGCATGTGCGGCTCGCTTCCGTAGGTGGCGCCATTAATCGAGATCACGCCCGTCTTAACTTCATTCATGAAGGTCATGGCTCGGTGCATGTTCTTCGTGTGGATCGCCGCCGTTAGCCCAAACGGCGAATCATTCACAAGCTCGACGGCTTCGGTGAAGTCCTTCACACGATACAAACAGGTAATTGGCCCAAAAAGCTCGTCACGAGAAATGGCGTCCGATGGGCGCGCATCTTCGATGATGGTAGGTGCCATGTAGAAGCCACCCTTGTGCTCGTCGTCAGTCAACCGCTTACCTCCAGTCAGAATCGTGGCGCCTGACTCTCTCGCCCTTTCGACCGCGGCCACCATGTTTGCGAGCTGCTTCGCGTTGATGACAGGGCCAAAGTCGTCGATATCGCTAGGACCAATTTTCAAGTTGTCCGTCCTGTCGATGAGCATGTCACGAAATTTATCGTAGATTTCATTAAACACGATGATCCGACTGCCGGAGGCACAACGCTGCCCCGCGTTGCTAAAGGCCGAAAGAATTGCGGTCTCCGCCGCTACATCAAGGTCGGCATCATCACATACAACCAAGGGGTTCTTGCCGCCGAGTTCCATGCACACTTTCGCCAGCCGCTCGCCAGCGATCCGCTGGATGAGGCGGCCTACACCTGCCGAACCCGTGAAGCTAACGATATCGACGTCGTGGTTTTCAACCAGCGGCTGCCCAGCTTCTGGGCCTAGTCCCTGGACAATGTTTAGTACACCAGGGGGAATACCCNCCTCGTGAAACACCTCCCCTACCGCCCAGGCGGTGACCGGTGTGTCTTCTGAACCCTTTAAAACCACCGCGTTACCGCACAGTAGNGCCGGAAATACCTTCCAGGCAACGTTGGCAATCGGAGTATTGGCAGCGATGATCAGCCCTGCNACACCCAGCGGCTGCCGAATAACCATGGCTGCCCGGTTGGGCACAGCGCTAGTCGTTGTTCGNCCATAAGATCTCCGGCCCTCTCCGGCCACAAACATNCCCATNTCNACAGCCGCGCCGGTTTCGCCAAGAGCNTCACNAAACGACTTNCCAGTCTCNAGCGAGACGATACGGGCGAAGTGCTCGCTGCGTTCNCGGATCTTAAGAGCTACTTCTCGTAGNAANTCGCCNCGAGCTACNGGAGTCAGGGCNGCCCACNCAGGCTGTGCCTCTTTGGCCNCCTCCACAGCTCGGCTAACNTCCNGNNTTTCCGAGAANGCAACACCNCANANNCGCTCCCCNGTCGCCGGGTTTAGGTTGTCGAACTCTTTTCCNGACGCGGCGGGAAACTGCTCNCCATNAATCCAGTTAGGGATAAGTTCAGGCATCCANTCCATAGGACTACTCCGTNCTGCATTNCGGGAATGGCCCCTTGTCAGTCGGGGCGCCGANATTTGCAGNTCAANGACCTGTGTAGTTAACANNAGAATTCTACCGCAAGCACTGTATGNCANCCGCTACCAGGCTGTGAAGCCCCCATNGANACGAAGCTCTGTNCCAGTGACATATGAGGATGCATCNGATGCNAGAAAAAGCAGAGGGCCGATCAAGTCGNGCTCCTCGGCCATCCGGCCTAGGGGCACNCGNGCAACAAACTTNTCNTTGAATTGCTCNTCTTGGTCACCGAGNACACCACCNGGCGAGAGCGCATTAACTCGCACNCCGTAGGGNCCCCAGTGAGTCGCAAGGTACTTGGTCAGGTTGACAAGGCCNGCCTTNGAGGCACCGTACGCGGGAGGTTTCAANAACGGCGGATCGACATCNATGTGGNCGTAGAGACGAGCATCGGGNGAANCGCTNGCGTACAGCGACCCGATGTTGATAATCGAGCCATTGCCNCACCGCACCATCTCCTCACCNAANACTTGNGACACAAGAAACGCACCAGCAACNTTAACGTTNAGGACCTCACTAAACATGTNGNCTGGAATTTCGTGTAGTTGATGGCTTTCTGTCGNAGNNCCNGGNGGTTGNTCAATACCAGCGTTGTTAACCAGGATGGTCGGCACACCGAGATCGTCAGAGCAACTTGAGCGAGCTTTTTCCAAAGANGGCCNNTTAAGAACATCNGCACGGTATAAGCANAAGTNATCTTCGCCAAATTCGGCGACCAACAGTTCGAANGCCGTTGAGTNCGGAGCATCTTGCAGATCAAGACCCGCGACTCTTGCGCCAGCAGACAGTAAAGCCTTAATCCATAAAGGGCCAAGGTGGCCTAGGGCTCCGGTGACGACAGCCGTACGATCAGTGAGATCAAACATCCTCGGCATCATTAGAATGCTCCAACAGTTCCCAGCTAATCGGGGTCTCGCAAGGAATCGCTGACATGAGCACCTTGCCGATCACATGTGGCAATTCGTACGGGCACAAACCGTCACCCGGCGACTTAAGGACCAAGTCGTCCCTAGTTAATACATGACCGGCTTCGAGGTCACGCGCGGCGGTAATTTTCTTGCCCATCTTGATACCAGCGCTAGCTTCGCTCGGGTAACACTGCTTTTCNCCTGCACCGATCGCGAGCCGTGCCCTCTTTAGGTCACGAACCATCTTCCGGAGTCCAGTCGGTTCCAGGGAAAAGGCGTGATCTGTGCCCTTCATGGCCCGATTCAAGGTGAAGTGTTTTTCAACCATCCGAGCACCGAGGCAATAGGCAACGAGCGGCATCGAAATGCTGTTGTCGTGGCCAGAATAACCAATAACAACGTCAGGGAAGAGATCCTTGTAAGTGGTGACAACTCCAAGGTCGAGTTCTTCGAATTCTGCAGGATAACCAGCAGTACACTGCATAAGACAAAGTTGTGGGTTGATCGGCATGATGGTGTCGTAGGCACGCTTAACGTCCTCAAGAACCGACGCGCCAGTACTGACTATCATCGGCTTCCCCAACTGTGCCACGTGTTCCAAAAGAGGAGTGTTTTTCAGATCCCCGGAAGCAATCTTGTAGGCTGGCACCCCGAGGTCTTCAAGGAAATCCGCACTGGAAAAGTCAAAGGCGGTCGCGAAAAAAGTGATGTCGATCTCTTCGCAATACGTCTTCAGTTCAGTGTATTCCTCAAGGCCGAACTCCAGTGCCTCACGATGTTCACCATAACTGGCCCCGTAGCTGTTTCTATTATCGTAAGGCCTGTTATACAACTCGCTAGTGTAGAGTTCCCGGTTATTTCGTTTCTGGAGCTTCACGGCGCTGGCGCCGCAATCCTTAGCTTGCCGAAAAAGCTCCTTGCAGCCTTCCAGGCTACCCTGATGATTGTGTCCGACTTCAGCGATGACGTAGCAATCGCTATCGTCTGAAATCACCTCGCCGGCGATACTCAACTCGGGTGGCATGGATCAACTCTCCTTAGATTCGCCGCNTGCNCCGTAACGCTTTGACGGTCAAATTTCATTCATTCAANNACCGGANCGGNCNACTANCCCAAACCGGNTCCNNCAGGTACCNCTCNCGGTGTCTCGGAAGCAAGNTCGGCAGCCTNCACTGTATCCNTATCATTNNCATCGGCAGNTANTTNTTCTGACGCACCCNCCTCACTGCGCATGNTNCGCACCAGNGCACTCCACCCNTAGGCTTCCTCATCNAGCTTGATGGCNTTGGCNCTGATTTCAGCTAGGACATCAGGGTCCTGCGGAATCTCGTCGCACTGGGTGATATCAATGATGTTCTTCATGTGCTGGAACTCGGGGGGCGAATACTCGTCAAGGTTGGTGATCACAACGGCGCCGCAGTGCATTGCGGCATGAACAGTGGTGTTGTTCGCGCGGACTCCCTGCTCAAAAAACGCCACGAAGAAATCAGTCTCGAGAAGATAATTGTAGGTCGCGTCATCCAACAGGTANCCGAGAAAACGCAGATCATGGTCAAACACCTCGCTCAGCTCTTCGAAACCNACCGAGAAATCGTCATCAAACGATGTATTTTCGTGTAGTGCCGTCGATACGTAGAGGCAATAGGATTTCCCGGCATCTTCAAGCAAGTTCTTGAGTTTGTCGTAGTAGCGAGAGCGTATCTTGTGCGCCATTCCGAACGTGAAAACCGAAATCTCTGCGTCATCGAAACGCCTAGCGTCGATAAGCGTCCCAGGACACCAAAGGCCGTGAATGTTCGACTGGCGTAAATTCGAAACCTGACTGGCCAGTTCGGCGTTACCACAAAAAACATCGACAGCCTCAAGCACCATTCGGTGCTCGATTTCCGTATCTTCCCAAGAGTGGAGGAAAAGGCTGTAGCACTCTCGCCACTCCACCCAGTCGAGCAGCTCACCGAGCCGCCCCACATCGGCGCGGTCAAACTCGCACATCTTCATTGACAGCAACGGGGCACGGTAGGTTGTCACGATCGGATCCAGCACCTGATGCATTGACACACCCAGCTCTCGTGCAAGCTTGAGATTGAACTTCGCGACCCCGCAGGTTAACGGGTTCATGTGATAGCTCAAAACACAGTCCATCGTGCGTCCTTAGGTGAGCGTGGCAACCTCGGCACTCGATTTCGAGGCCGGTTTGCTTGTGCCGATCGAGTCGATTTCGTGAGCCACGGTGTAATGAAAACACACCTCGGGCCGATCAAGCAATCAAACGGCCAATCGACTCATTAGAGAGAGAACCGGTCCTTCGACACAACAAGCGCAGTCGAGTTGCTTACTCTTTCTGTTTTTCGTAAACCAGAACGCGTCCTTTGTTCATCCAGTCGATTCTTGCCTCAAGGTCAGGACGGCACTGGAATCCCTCCAGAACAAACAGGAGTCTGAGAAAGTCCTTGTTCAACAAGGTGATGTGGGTCGGGTCGACTTCGAACTGAGTCGTTACGTCGAGGAGGTTCGAGGGGTTGGGATGGAATCTCGTTGTGATGTAGACGTATTTAGACGAAATACGGCAAATGTTGCGCACCGCCTCACGAACCTGAAGAATAGTTAGATGCTCGAAAACCTCCCGGCAAATCACCAGATCGTAAGAATCGTCGTCGACGAGATGATCACCAACCGAGCCAACCATAATATGATCACGTACCTCCGCCGGGGCAATCGCCACGACGTCGGGACTATGATCAATACCATCTGCAACAATACCGACCTCATGAAGCAAGAACATCAGAACGCCGGGGCCACAGCCCATGTCAAGAACTCTTGACGGCGAAAAAACTTCCTTGATGACCTCGGGGTGGCGGCCCTCAATCTTGCGCCTCGATTCGAGAGTGTAGCGATTATCGCCATCGCGCCAATTGCTGGTGAAATACCCTTCATCGTAGTCGGCAGCACCCACCTTCGTCTGACTAAAGACACGCCCCTCGAACTCTGTCACCTCAGGATCGGTTTCCTGTCGAGGCCAGTACACCTGGAGAATGCGGCTTGAAGAATCAAGGACGGTATCCAGATAGACAATCTCGATACTGTGCGCAGCACAGATCTCCTCCTGGCGCTTGGGAAGCCTTCCTTCCCAGTCCCGGCCTTTTACATAGTATTGGGGCCGCAGCTTCTCAAGTACGGTTTCGGTATCCAAGCGATTGATATGTGTGTAGTCGACCAATTTGATCGAGTCGACAATTTCGGCCCGCTGGGACTCCGGCATAAAAGGGTTGCGCTTGGTAGATACATAACGGTCGGAAGCAATGTTGCAGAGCAAGGGAAGCCCGAGCAGAGCAGCCTCCTTGAAGTAAGCAAGATGACCTCTGTGAAAGGGGTCGAAGGCGCCGTCGACCATGGCGACCTTGCCTCGATAGGCCTCCAGATCATCGAACTCAAGAATCATAAAGCTGCTTTCCGTCCAATCAAGCGAACCATTGCTCTCTTCGAAACCCTAATATTGGTAGCCATCGCCTGGAAAGTTTAGTGTGCAATGACAAGCCATGCTGCTACCGGCAGAGACGCCCGAGCGGAAAACAAGCATAGTTGTAGTTTCAGTAAGCCAATCTGCAACCGGAACACCTCACATGTAGGCGTTCGGGGGCTCCTTTGCGTTAGCATGGGGTCACGATGCTAGGCTGGCTATCCATTCGATACAAGAAGTATCCATGGTTGATGGTCGCAGTGGGGGTCTATCTAGCCCTCTCGGCCATCGATCTCACGCGCGTGGTTATTTTCGAGCACCCCGACACCAACGACACCGGCTTTTACCCGTGGGAGACAGTGGCGACACCTGACGACCCAGATACAACGAATCGATTTCACTGGTCGGCCGCTGAGGGCGCTATGCTGCGCCCGGTAGAAGGATCGGTTCTCCGTTTGCTCTTTTACGACACGCGACCCGATATGCTCGACCCGCTGCCGGTCTCAATCGAAATTAGCGATCAACTCATCGACAGGGTTACGTTATCGCAGCGAGGTTGGCACAGTTACACATACTACCTGCCCCCGATTCTCGGTACTTCCGGGTGGGCAGCTGTCAAACGTGGATGGATAGCGCGTGAAGGAGAAAATGCGGCCGGGTCGGGGTTGCCAAGCGTTGGTTGGCAAGAACTCAGGCCGTGGCACCGGCGTCCCGGTCCACCATCGATCTGGATTGATATCGACCCTGCAAGCACGTTCGTCCCAAGCAAGCTGCTCGACGTAGACGATGATCGTGTCTTAGGTGTCGCCGTCGCCGACGTTGAATGGGAACAGGAGTTGTCTCCCTACGGAATCGGCCTGTCCCCCTGGGAATCAGATGAAACTGGAGCGGAGTTCCGCTGGACGGGCCGCTGGGCTAGCTTTCCATCGCAAGCCAATGGGACGGAAGCGATGATCTCGATCTGGTCTCGCCACCCCGATATTGAACATCGTCCCGTTGTCGTCGACTTCTTTTGGGACGCCGCCCTGAAGCATACGGTGGAACTGTTGGGACCAGAAGAAGTCGAGGTGCGCATTCCCGTTGATGTGACACTGGGGACCCGAGGCGTTCTCAGTTTAAGGGTCGATCGGACCTGGAGTACGGTAATTACTGAGATACCGTCAGAGACTCGCGAGCTCGGCGTCGGAATTAGCCAAGTCAAGTGGCGGTGAGAATAATTTCATGATTCGGGCAGGCATTCCGGCGTTAGTGAGTAAACAGCCAGCGGGTCTAAGANATTCTGCCCCGTTCGTAGCTGATAACGTCGCTCAAAATCTCACGCAAGCTCCGCTTCGGCTTCCAGCCAAGTAATTCGTGGATGCGCTCTGTGTCCGGAACGCGACGTTCCATGTCTTCAAAGCCGGGNGCGTAAGCTTCGCTGTAGGGAACCTTGNTAATTTGTGAGTCACTCNCCGTCATTTCCACCACGCGTTCAGCAAGCTCCTGAATAGAAACTTCTTCGGTCCCCCCGATGTTATAGACACGACCGGGNGCGTCGGNATGGCCAGCTAGNCCCAAGATCGCGGNAACAACGTCGCGAACATCGCANAAACAACGCCTCTGGCTGCCATCACCGTAAACAGTGATCGGCTCACCACCAAGCGCCTGGCGNATNAAACGTGGCACGACCATTCCATACTGGCCCGTCTGGCGTGGCCCAATCGTGTTGAAGAGTCGGAACGGCACCACGTCGAGACCAAACTCCCGCCAATAGGCCAGGCCAAGGAACTCATCAACCATCTTGCTGGCNGCGTANGCCCAACGACTCTTACTCGTAGCNCCCAAAAGNACGTCGTCNTCTTCCGCGAAAGGAAACTTGCTCCCTTTGCCATANACCTCNGATGTGCTGGCTATAAGGACNCGGCANTTATTCCGCAGCGCCACCCTGAGAATTTCNTCGGTGCCCATAACGTTGGTTTCAATCGTTTGCACGGGATGTTCGACTATNAACTTGACCCCNACCGCCGCCGCCAGATGGACGATGACATCAGCCTCAGANGCCATCCGTTCCANAANACCCCTNTCAGTAATGCTGGCNTGCTCGAAACGATGATNNGGNTGNCCAAGNAAATGTGTNACGTTGTCCATTGATCCGGTAGACAGATTGTCGATGGNGAGCACGCGNTCACCGCCAGCCAGAATCGCCTCTGTAAGGTGCGAGCCAATGAAGCCCGCGCCACCGGTNAGAAAGAAAGTTTGATTTCCGTCAACCATGATGCCCTCGTCAAATGGCTACTAAATACCTAAGACTNCCCGCAGCANCNCATGCGNNATCCCATGTCGCTAGCAACGCAACGATACNCCGCTCGTTGCGCAAATGGTTTCCCTCTTACACACTAGCGGCATAAGGCCGCAGCCACTAAAAGCGCCAGCCATGGGAACAATACCTGCAGTGTGTACATCGGCATACTCGTGCCAACCTGCGGATGATCCCGGTCACGATCTCAAGTTCATGGTGCACCGTGATTCCCTACTCCGAATCCAGCCCGCGCAAGAGCAGCCGTTCACCGATCAGATAATCAATTATGCTACGAGCGTTTTCCTCCGGCGAGTATGCCACCGTATCCAGCACGATCGCCGCTGAAACAGGCTCCTCGTAGGGATCGTCGATGCCAGTGAAACCCTTGATCTCTCCAGCCCGCGCCTTAGCATACAAGCCCTTTCCGTCGCGCTGCTCACACACTTCGATAGGTGTGTCGACGAACACCTCGACAAAGTTGTCGTCACCGACCATATTGCGGACATCGTTGCGGGCCGTGCGATAGGGACTCACAACGGCACAAACTGCGACACCACCGTGCCGCACAAGCTCGGAAGCAACAAAGCCAATGCGTCGAACGTTGATGTCACGGTCTTTGGCGGAAAACCCCAAGCCTCTCGAAAGGTGGGTACGTACCACATCACCATCAAGCACCGTCACCTGGCGGCCAAGTTCTTGCATCATCACTGTGAGGACGTCTGCAGTGGTTGACTTGCCCGAACCACTTAACCCGGTAAACCAAACACAGAAACCCTGACAATGGCGCGGCGGGTAGGCGGAAGCGAGAATCTCTGCAACCTCTGGGCGCGTAAACCAGGCTGGCAGTAAGTTGCCAGCTCCCAGGTAATCGTCGCGCACTTTGGTGCCGGAAATCGACAGTGTCCTCGCACCTTCGGGAACCTTGGACTCTTCTTCGTAGCGCTCTTCATCCGCTAGATAGACAAGTTCCTGGAACGGTACGATACCAACACCAAGCTCTTCGCTGTGCTGGCACACTAGTTTCTGCGCATCGTATGGGCCGTAAAATGGCTCACCTTTTGAATCATCTATCCCAGGCCCAGCATGATCGCGGCCAATAATCAGGTGGTTGGCACCATAGTTGCGCCGGATGATAGCGTGCCAGAGTGCCTCGCGAGGGCCCGCCATGCGCATGGCTAAAGGTAACAGGGCAAGCAGGCAACTTTCGGACTTAAAGTACTTCTCGGCCAGAGCTTTGTAGGTCCTCACACGCGTGAAATGATCGACGTCGCCCGGTTTGGTCATTCCAACTACCGGGTGCAGTAATAGACTGCCATCTACTTTACGGACAGCTCGCCGCATTATCTCCTCGTGCACACGGTGCAGTGCGTTGCGGGTCTGAAAGGCAACTACATTTTTGCGTCCGAGCTTCTGCAGCTTCTCGCGGGTTTCCATTGGTGTCAGGCGCAGGTCGCGGAAATCATTGTGCGGCGGTGTCTGCAGCACTTCGACCGGACCGGATATATTCACTTCGCCCCAGCGCGACATCTCTGCAACCAAAGGATGACGGACGCTTTCGGTCCCGAACACCTGAAGAGCAGCTTCCCGCCGGGACCATCCATAAATCTCCTCGATGGTCATGACAGCTAGCAGCTCGTTCTTGGCGCTGCGGAGAGCTATCTGTTTGCCGACCGAGAAACTGTGGTCTGCGTGTGCCGGCAAGGTAATCGGAATTGGAAACAAGTGTCCGTTAACAAGCCGCATCTGGGAGAGCACACACTCATAGTCAGCCTCGCCCATGAATCCGTCTAGCGGAGAGTAGGCGCCAATTGCAAGTAACTCCAGGTCACAACAGGCGCGCGAACTCAGTTGAAGTGCTGGTAAGTGCCTCGAAAGCGCTTTGAGTTCTTCGCCACGTCTCGGCGATACAACAAGATCGACCAGCTTACCGCCACAAGGCTCGATCAGTGTGCTAGTCCCTTGGGTGGTCAAGCGAACAACCTCCGGGTAAAGAAGTATGCGCCAGTAAGCCGAGACGCCATCAGGCAGCTAAGTATAGTGGTACCAAAGGCAACAACGCAGCCGAGATCCTTGAACTCACTTGGTTTGATCTAAATCTAAGTCTTTTACTATCAGATCTCTTGATATTAAGAACTACATGTAATATGCTCCGAATATTGCCCAGGAACTAAAATGCCCGATCTTCTGAATGATCGCGGCAAGATCTTTTGCTTTGAGCCAGAGAGTTGGCTCGGGAAGATGGAGGAAATTCCATGAATCTTGTACGAATCGATCCTTTTCGTGACATACGCACCTTGCACAGCCGTTTCGATCGGTTGTTCAACAACGCTTTCGTCCACCAACCAAGTGTCGACCGCGATGAACCACGCCACACCAACTGGTTGCCAACTGTGGATGTTTATGAAGGCGACAATCAAATAACACTGCGGGCCGAACTTCCCGGTCTGGCCGAGGAGGATATCGAGCTAACCATTGACAAGAACCGACTGACAATCAAAGGAGAAAAACGGCTCGAGACGGAAAATGCCGATGGCAGTTACCAACGCATCGAGTCAAGCTACGGTTCTTTCCACCGCAGTTTCCCGCTTCCCGACTCGATCGATCAAGACAAGATCGTGGCCCGTTTTGACAATGGCGTCCTGAACGTCACCCTGCCGACAACGGAGGAAGCACAACCTAAGCGCATCGAACTAAAAATTAATTGACTCACGATTAATCATTGAGCGGCGTAGCCCCGCTCACCATCGGAGTCTCGAACCCGCGGCCAATGGAGTCCTATCCATTACCGGTCGCGGGTTTCGTATTCCGGGGGGATCTCAATCCCAACAAACAATGGCAAAATTCTGGCGCGTCCGGGACTATGGCGCAAGGTTCTAGTTGCTGAGCTCCGAATGCGCTATTGCCATGTGCCGCTCGAGGCCATCGTCGATTCCTGGCAACGGATCAATGCCCAGCTCGTTCCAACGCTCACTGCGCAACGCAGAGTACGCCGGCCGTGCCGCGGCAGAGCCGAATTCCTCGGTCGTAGTCCGGCTGAGCAAGTCGAGGCGACCAGCAAAGGAGAACACTCGTTCCGCAACCTCGTACCACGACACCGCGTCGCCGCCCGCCATGTGGAAGAGGCCCGCCCTATCGCTTTCGGCAAGCGTCCAAAGCGCGTGCCCTAAATCTTCCGCGTAGGTTGGGCTGACCACTTGGTCGTCAACCACTCGGGTTGCCTCTCCGGAAATAGCCCGTTGTAGCATCCGGTCGATGAACGGTGGTATGCCATGGCCAGGCATGGCTCTCCCGTATACCGACGACGTCCGGACGACGCAATGCCGGGGGCTTGCAGCCAACACCACATATTCCCCCGCAAGTTTTGACCTTGCATAGACGCTTAACGGGTGAGGGCAGTCACTCTCGGAATAGGGAGTCTGTTGCTCGCCACCAAAAACGTAGTCCGTTGACAAATGGATTAATCGGATATCCCGTCGCTCGCACGCTGCCGCCAACACTCCTGGCGCTAAGGAGTTAACCGCGAACGACTGGCGGAAATCAGTCTCACACAAGTCAACCGGGTGGAAAACAGCAGCGTTGACCACCACCGTCGGGTCGTATTTATCAAGGGCCGCTTTAACAGCGTCAGTGTCGGTCAGGTCGGCATCCTCGCGGCTAAGAGCCAAAACGGTGCCGTCTTCAACCTGACGCACCAGCCCTTGCCCAGCTTGCCCCATGCCGCCAAAAATCAGGCCCCGGCAGCCAGTGATCACTGTTGTCACCGGCGGAACTTGAAACCCGCACCAACGAAAAACTGGCGGAAATCAGTCGACAAGAGATCATCGGCTCCAGCGACTAGAAACAACCGATCCCAAACATCGAACTGGCCACGAAACTTCAGATGAGGATCCGGGTTCCGGCCGAAGTCCCAACCTTCAAGTGTAAAACTCACCCGGTCGGAAACTGGAGAATAGTCGATGCCAACTCCCGCCTCGTTCTCCATGAGCCCTCCACGGAACTGAAACTTGTTGAACTGGGCGGCGAGCAAAGCCGAGAACTTGAACCTCTCGTCGCGCGAAGTCACTCGGGTGGTGACGCGATCAAGAAGTTCGCCTGTTGGACTTAACGTGTCAGTAAGGAAAGTCCCCACGACCGGAAACCCGATGTTGTCATTCACGAGTTCAATAATGAAGCCTCGCGTGTTGTTCTCACTTAACCCGATCCGTAAGGCAAAGTAGTTCTTAGTTGCCTCATCATTCGCGTACCACTCTGACCGCAGGCCGGCTGTGAACTGTGTCTGGCTCGCACGATTGTAAAACGAGTCAAATGCAGCGAGCGAATCGTCGATGGTTTCGACCGTTTCGTTAACTTTGTCGATGGTTTCCGACGTGTTAATAAGCTGCGCCGCCGTCCCGTCGCCAGTGTTGATCTTCTGTGAAATTTCCTCGAGCTGAAGGAATGAACGGTCGATGTCAGCAATGAGGCCCCGAACTTCCTCAATCGTGTCAGTGACACCAGCTTCATTGTCGCTGACCAGCGACGTAGCCTCGCTAACAAAGAGTTGGTAATTCTCCACCATAGCTGGAATCGATTCGGCGAGCGCCGCAGTTAACTCCTCTGTGTTGGCTAAGCTGCCAGCGATAGCTTCTTGACTCCTCTGTGTAATCTCTCCCAGCTGGCGAACGAGCAACTCAGTGTTATCCAGGATCGCAGCCATGCGGGTCTCACCAGCTTCTCCGCCCAAAACATTGCGCATTGCAGTAGCCATCTCTTGTGCGTCAGCAGCGATGTTATTCATGACCAGCACCATTTGGTCGATGGAGACCGGCGCACCAGGAAGAATGGANCCGCCATCTGTGACCACGGAGCCTCCGGGGGTCCCAGAAGTGAGCTCCAAAAACTTCTCGCCGAGCATTCCTTCATTAGAGACCGAAGCGGTCGAGTCCGTGCGCAGCGTGACACCGTTGTCGATTCTCATGGTCACTACAGCCTGGCCGANGTCGCTCANTACAATGTCTTCAACNCGNCCNACATAAACACCGGCAAGGCGAACNGNAGCGTCCCTGCCCAGGCCTGAGGCACTGTCAAATGACACNCTGACCCGATAGACGTCAGTCGGCGGCCCGAAGAAGTTCGCCGTGTCATTCATGTTAAGAATAAAGCCACTCGCNGCAGCGATAGCGAATAGAACAACCGCGCCTACCTTAAGTTCCGTGCTCATAATGTCGCTCCCGGGGCTACCTGGGTGTNATGGGCCCTTCTGCCCGGCCGTGTATGAACTGTTGGACGATCGGGTTGCTACTGTCCTGTATTTCTCCCGGCGTACCAACCTCNTCGATGCGNCCCTTGTGAAGCATTGCGATTCGGTCCGCGATTTTGTAAGCCGAAATCATGTCGTGGGTAATCGTTACTGAAGTGACATTCAGTCGTTTCTGCAAATCACGGATCAAGNCGTTGATCTGATCCGCGAGAATTGGGTCGAGCCCAGTCGTGGGCTCGTCGTACAGAANAATCTCGGGGCCNANNGCTAGGGCGCGGGCCAACCCTGCACGCTTCTTCATGCCNCCCGACAAATCCGCTGGCCATTTATCTTGCAACCNGGANAACCCAACCATAGTCAGCATCTCTTCGACACGATCGGNGACCTCTTCCNCTCCCATGGAGGTGTGCTGACGCAACTCAAAGGCGACGTTATCGCCAACTGTCATAGAGTCGAAGAGTGCGGCTTGCTGAAAAAGCATACCCATACTTCGGCGCAGCTCGTTAAGATCNGACCGGNCCGATTCGGAAATTACNGCGCCTTTGACAANGACNTTNCCCTCGTCTGGGCGCAACAACCCGATGATATGTTTGATCAAAACACTCTTCCCGGTCCCGCTGCCACCAATGACAACCATCGACTCACCTTTTGAAACCGAAAGGTNGNCACCCCGCAAAACCTTGAGGTCGCCAAACGACTTGCGCAGNCCTTCAANTCTGATGAGCGGCTCCGTTCCGTTTCTAGTGACCT
The DNA here is from genome assembly GCA_002722645.1 of Acidobacteriota bacterium. Classification (GTDB taxonomy): domain Bacteria; phylum Acidobacteriota; class UBA890; order UBA890; family UBA890; genus UBA890. The sequence continues at coordinate 5,184 of PBML01000060.1, read as the reverse complement.
GAAACCCATCGCCGTTATCGCTGACCTTAAGCCCTTCATCGCCANGGGCTGCCTCGGATTTATTGTCGCTTTCAATCATGACTCCAGCAATAACCTTGTAAGAAAGAAGTTTGAAATCAAAATAGACATGCTACCGCTGACCACCGCGCGCGTCGTGGCGCGCCCCACCCCCTTCGCGCCACCAGTAGTATGAAATCCGTTCTGGCAACTGAAAAGGGCGATTAGCACACCAAACACCGCAGCTTTGATCAATCCGCTATTGAGATCTCTGAGAGTGAGGGTTGCCCAAATCCCATCCCAGTACATTGTAGAACTCGAACCGTAAAGGTTAACAACCACCAACGAGCCNCCCCAGACACCAAGTATGTCGCCAATCAGCACCGTCACCGGGAGCATGAACGCTGTTGCCACAATGCGTGGAACGACGAGATACGCAACCGGATCCACCGCCATGGTCCGCAAGGCATCGACCTGCTCGCTGACAACCATGGTGCCGATTTCTGCCGCCATCGCTGAACCGGCTCGCCCCGACACCATCAAGGAGGCAAGAATGGGAACCATCTCGCGTGTAATAGCCAAGGCAACCGCCCAGCCAACCCAGGTGGTCGACCCATATCGCTCCATCCCTTCCCACATCTGCATGGCGAAAACAGCACCACTGAATACGGAGGTGACCACAACGATCGGCAACGATCGGACTCCGATCTCAAGCATTTGCTCGAACCAAACCTTAGTGTAGAAAGGCCGGCGACGCAGAGTGGCCAAGCTCTGGAAGAATAAGATCCCGGTGCGCCCAGCCTCACCTAGGATCTCGATGGTAAATCCGCCAATTATTTCAACCAGCTTCTTCACGATTTTTGACCTGTAAACCGCCAAGGTGCACACCCGGCGAGATAAGAAAAGGCTTTTTTCGTGGTTGGTCCAGTTTCTTGAACCATCTCCTCACCGAATATCGTCTCTACATCAGGATCTTCAATTAAGTTGGGCAAAGAAACCAAGGCCTCTACACTGCCTTTGGGAATTCTGGTGATGTCGAAAAGGGTCAGATCCATACTGATCGCTCCCACCACCTAGCACGCCAGCCACTGCCCGGAACTTTCGTTATGGTCGAAAGAACGCGCAGGAAGTAATCATGGTACCGCACGGACACCGATGCGATCGTATAATTGTTTGCGTCTGCCGTGAAAGAAATGNGTTNCAGAAGGAAGTTTCCAGGGCCAAACGCATTGCTTTATTTGACTTCAAGCTTCGTATTGTGCCGCAGAATGGAGGCAATGGTGCTCAGATGGCGGTGTGATGGTGTCTCTTCTATGCTCTTACATAGACGCCCTTGGAACGGACCGACTTTTCCATTAACACTCAGTCTCAAAGAGGAACACTGATGCCACACCGTGAAGTGAACGAATTTCGGAGTCGGTGGGAAAGACTCGAGCTGATTCGCCGAGAAAAATTTGACTTCTCGCTGCCAAGAGCGATGCGTGACAACAACGTGGATATGTGGATCCATGTAATGAAACTCGGCAATCCTGACGCATTGGCGAAGGATCTTGGTGCTGGCGCTGATGTTCTAGCCCCCCGACCCTCAGGGGGGAGCTCTGGCTATTTCATCTTCACCGACCGNGGTGACGACCGGATCGAGCGCGCTATTCTCGGCGGTGAAGCACTTCGGGGGGACGGAGGCTACGACCTTTTCGGCAATGAGGAAGACTTAGGGGAGTTTGTCAAACAGCGTGACCCTAAGACCATCGCGGTGAATATGTCAGGGCGAATTGCTGTGGGTGATGGTCTTAGCCACACGGGTTACCTTCGACTGATTGAGGCGCTCGGTACCAAGTACGCGGCGCGTGTGGTCTCAGCTGAACAGGTAATTACCGACTTCCGCGACCGGCGGGTAATCAGTGAGATCGTTGAGTACGGCAAGCTCGGGGAAGTAACGAGACGGTTGATCGAGCGCGCGCTGTCGAACGAAGTGATCACGGTCGGCAAGACCACGCGTGAACAGGTAGCTTGGTGGATCAAAGACGAACTGCTTGACCTTGGGATCGAACCCATCTTCACCAAGTTGTTCATGCCAGCAGTTCTTTACTCTGCCAAAGCCTCGCCGGAAGAGTATGACTTGCCTGATTATGCCTTCCGGCGCGGTGATCTGTTCCAGTTCGACTTCGGGTTCGAATTCATGAATCTAGGCTCAGATATCAAGAGGACCGCCTATGTCTTGCCCGAGGGTGAGATCGCGATTCCAGCAGGTCTCCAGCATGCTTGGAGCGAGGGGCTTCGGGCCCGACAAGTGCTGCGCGACAGCATAAAGGTGGGCCTTACAACGGGTGAAACGCTGAAGATCATCGGCAAGAACTTCGAAGAGGCAGGATTTGTTTTCGTGAATCTGGTTGGCGATCCTGGCTTCAGTGGTGGCTGGGCCAAAGTCTGGGCCGAAGCCCTTGAAGCTCGTGGCTACTCGGAAAGTGAAGCAGNAAAAACACAAGTTTCGACNGATTGCCACTGCGTCGGCAACACAGGCGATAGCGAAATCGAGGCAGGTCCGTGCATCAGTGGTTTCCGCCCCTCCGTGCATGACCTTGTGCTGAAATCAAACCACATCTTCGCATTCGAGCTCTTNGCGAACACCGCGGTTCCGGAGTGGGACGGCTTCCGGGTGCGACTCGGCATAGAGGACAATGCCATCTTGACTGAAGATGGTGTGCAGTTTTTTTACCCCCCTAATGAACGAATTCTGCTCCTGCACTAGAAGCAACGATGGAGGAGNAGATGGCAAATTCACGCTGGCCGGAGTGGGGCGAGGCCATCGTAAACATGATGGTCGAGNCTAAGCCAGGGGAGAATCTTCTGGTCGTGACCGAAACTGGGTTTGACCGCCAAATCGGCGAGTCGTGTCTGGTCGCCGGGATCAATGCCAAAGCCAACACTCAGCTTCTGACTATTCCACAAATGACCACGAGTGATGCCGATCGCNATTTTTCTTCCNCCGCGGGAGCTATCGTCGGAGCCAACGTGATCATCATGCTCGGGCCAGCCGCGAATGAGAGCATTGCTAGGGCCCTCCTTGAGTCGCGCAACAAAGGCGGCCGCGTGACTCANTGCGANCCACTNGGTGCAGANGACTGGATACTGGAAGGTGTTCTNGANGTGGACTATCCNCGNATGACCGAGGTAGCNCGAAAGATCTGCCTTCTCTGGAATGAGACCGACGTTTGCCACGTGACCTCGCAATTAGGCACCGATGTGAGTTTCCGTCTGAAAGGACGGCCCGCGCTACTGGCGGACGGGCGGGCGGTTTCGCCAGGGGATGCAGACTTTTTCCCTGGAGCGACGCCTTCGATTGCACCCGTGGAGTCAACAATTAACGGCACCGTGGTCATTGACGGCACACTTGACGCCCCGCTCGGGCCGGTAAGCGCGCCGGTAACTCTTGAACTCAAGGAAGGTCTCATCACCTCGATCNAGGGGGGGNGCGACGCTGATGCATTGCGAGANCGTCTCCACTCCACTGGAGACCCAAAAGCGCTTGCAGTATGTCACTGGAATGTCGGAATTAGCCCTCGCGCCCGAATGGGCAACAAAATGGCCGAGGACGAAATGGTCATGGGTGCGATCACCTTCGGCTTCGGCAGACAAGACCCGATCTTTCAAGGCAACGTCGGTAACGCCAAGATGCATAGTGACGTTGTACTAACTTCCGGCAGGGTCACGCTCGATGGCGCGGTGATGTGCGAGAACAACACGTTAAACCCAGATCTGGGCCTGGGCGGCCTCTAACCTAGCACGGNAAACAACTGGCCNAATTAGTTACGCAAACAAANGTCGTTAGCTGGNTGGTTTCTCGCCACCAAATATTTGCCAGCGGGCGTCTCGCTGTAGTAAAGCCGCAACCGCCACTACTACCAAGAACACACCNGCGTTCATTACCTGNGCGATAGGAGCTCCGAAAGACCCTGCAATCACCCCGACTTCAAGACTACCAAGTGGCCCCGCCCCACGGCTGAGATTCCATATACCAACGGCTGCGCCTCGCTCGCTATCCGGGACCCGGTCTTGAACNAACTTCGGCAAAAGAAGATCGACTGCTGCCCACGCCACNCCNATCCACANCATCAGAAAAAGCGACAAGTTGTAGGAGGCGGAGCCAGCAAAGGCGATCAGCGAGAAGGAGAACAACCCGCACANCCAGAAGATCAGTTTTCCGGGGCGCACACGAGCGGAAAGGCTGGCTAGGATAAGCAGCGCCGCGACACCCCCGACCTGTCGAATAGCCACCATGTTACCCAGCCCAATCTCCCCGACCATCAGTATGTCGCGTGAGAACGACGGCAGGAGTGCATCACTCGAGAACGCGAAGGCTTCAGCTGCGGCACCTATCACTGCAAGCAATAGCACCGCACGGTTACGCCATAGGACAGTAAATCCCCTAAGGGAGACCGCGAAATTCTTGAGGTCAAGACGGTTCGTCGTCCTCCTCGAAGAAACCACCGTGGGGACCTCCGGGCTAGTCCTCTCGGCTGACCCGATAGCGAACTCTGTTCTGGCAATATCTACCGATGCCACGCGCAAACTNCGCGGAATCATTGAAAGCGCCGATGCGGCAACGACAAACCCGATGATCATCGATATAAACGGGGCCGATGCTCCATAAAAAGCCAAAAGCACGCCGGCACCAACTGCTCCGGCNGCTCCCACGGCGCGATTCGCGAGCTGTTCAAGAGCCATGCCGTTAATAGCNTCGTCGCGGCCCACTAAGTCATATATAAACGCCCGGCCAAGCGTCGTTTCAGCAGCATCAAATGTTCCTTCCAGGAAGGCNNCAACNAGNAGCCCAATGAAGGTGAGGTTGCCAGTNAATGCCANGCCCGNCGCACTCAGAGCTAANGCGGCACCAAACAGGTTGACGCNCTGAAGCATCCGTCTNCGATCCATGCGGTCTGAAAGTGCCCCGATCGGTACAGCAAACAAGAGCCTAGGTACGTTGCGTACCGCGAGAATCGTTCCNACCGCAACTGGGGAACCGGTGATCTCAAGCGCTAGCCACCCGAAAGTCACGGCAGCGATTGTGTTGGTGAAGCCGTTCGCCGTTAGCGACAGCCATAGCCACACAAAGCCTGGGCGCTGAAACGACGACAGGGTAGAACTTCCCAGTAATCGCTCGAGAAAGACCATCTAGAATGCAGGCGG
>PBML01000059.1 GCA_002722645.1 Acidobacteriota bacterium | reverse complement strand
TGCATCTGCAGCTAGTCCTTGTGCTGTTTTTATCATCTTTTCTATTTCTGCTTTACCTTCTGGGCTTTTAAAGTCTAAGCTTTTAAATTTGCCTATCCATTGCTTCAAAGTTTGCTCTAGGCCTTGTTGGCCTTGTTGGCCTTGTTGGCCTTGTTGGCCTTGTTGGCCTTGTTGGCCTTGCTCGCCTTGTTGGCCTTGCTCGCCTTGTTGGCCTTGCTNGCCTTNNTGGCTGCCNTGTTGTTCGNTCTGCTGNGCGGCCTCGCGCTGGCGTTCAAGGCCTTGCTNGGCACGGTCNGAGAATGACTCAAGACCGCTTATTAGACCACGGGTGTCATCNAGGGCACTCGTTAGGNCNTCCTGNTGAGATCCTTCGANGAGTTCAGCAGCTTCGTCGACCATNTCACTCAGNTAATCGAGGTCATTANTTATTTGTTGCTCGAATTGCTCCGCGTACGGACCAAGCCGCTGNTGGGCAACNCCCTTGGAGTAACGNATTTTGTCAGCGAGTTTTGAATCCCGCATCCAGTTCGAGGTTTCCTGTAACTTNCGAGCCGCTTCGCGCTCGTCTCGTCGTGAAGCGCGGGCAGTAGTNTCTATTTGNTGTTCCAGGTCGGTGACCTCTGTGGTGAGTTCGTCTTTACGCTCCAATACGCGCTCCATTTGTTCGATGAGGCGCTGNCGGTTACCGCCNCGAGCNGCGTCTGCNCCGACCTGNTGTANATCTTCAGCAATCTTTCGCTGCTCTTCTTGTAACCGATCTATGCGAGTTTGCATGTCGTCAATATCTCGCTGTAAGCGTTGGCTNCGTTCGTTTTGNAGATCGCCCTTGGTTTGACGAAGGTCGTTGAGGGCCCGAATNCCTTCAGCGAGCGCACGATCATCGTTAGACGCTGCGGCTCGGCGCATGGCGTCGGCTGCTTGTTGCAAACTACGTGAGAGCTCCTGCATCTCGGGCTCAGAGTTCGCGCGCGCTAAGCGTTCGAGTTGACGCGCAAGCTCCTCAGCCTCGTTGGCAAGTTGGCGCTGGCTACCNCCTCCNCCGCCTTGCTGATTTTGAGGTAGGCCAGCAAGAGCCCGCTGGCGTTCGTTTTCTTGTTGCTGTCGACGGGAAAGCTCCTCAAGTCGCTGGAGTGCCTCATCGATTTCTTCATCGAGTTGCTGTTGTTGGTCNCGCTGAACAGCTTCGTATTGGTTGCGAAGCTTTTCCATCTCAAGATCGAGCAAATCCGCGAGGCTTTCGTTGAGAGCATTGTCTCCTCCGCCGCCCCCGCCGCCTCCACCGCCTCCACCGCCGAAACTAACCTGAGCTTCCCGAATCAGGGCGTCAGCGCGCTGTAAAAATTGCAGGGCGCGTTGCTCGGGAGGTAGGGCNGCCTCTGCGTCGAGCCTGCCAAGTTCAGCCTCCGCTGGGATCATTTCGGTTACCGCCTTNCGCATGTTCTCGGCCATCTTTTCGAAATCAGAGCCNGGCATCATGGCNCCGCGTTGTTGCGTGCGTCCGAGTACGAGTTCNACCTGTTCGCGCAGCCGGGATTGGTTGATCGCCAGCGTACCAAGATCGCTTTCGTACTCTTGTTGGCTAAACTGCTTGCGGTCGCGAATTAGGCGAAAGGTCGCGGCAACTATTTGGCGCTGTCGACGGGCGAACGCAGTGTCTTCTTGCTGNCCACCCTCACCCCCACCACCGCCACCGCCACCCCCNCCACCTTGCTGCTGTTGGCGGAATACTCGGTCAAAGGGGCGCACTTCCATAAAATAGAGATCGGTTGTCCCNGTCTGGCCCGTGCCGCCGTCCTGGTTNTCAGTGCCACGGGCGTAATATGAAATAAAATCGCCGGCTACGAGTTCTTCTTCTTCCAGATAAAACGTGTGGCCAGCGGAAACGTCAGGCCTCTGNTCGTCACCGTCGCTAGGGTTGTAAAGTGTCGCAGAGACTTCATCATTCCCATTGATCGAATAGATCAGCTCTAGACTGGCGATCCCAAAGTCATCCTCGGCGCGGATCTCCACGTACGCCTCGTCTAGGGGACTTACGGTCGTGTCCCGGCCAGGCTCTTCAAAAGTAATTCGTGGTGGTTGGTCTTCGAGTGCTTCAATGAAATAGTCAGGAGAAGCTGCTGCGATGTTGCCGCCGAAACCCGGAAGTTCGACTCGGTAGAAGCCGTCACGCTCCACATTGAANGAACCTCCTAGTTTTCCGTCCGGAGAGAGCTCAAGTTCGACGATGAGTGGNTNAGAACTGGTTGNCNCGTCNACTNGNGGGTCCAGNTCGAGTACAAGTCGGCCGTATGGCACCCGTACCGTCGGAGTAACAAAGACGATGACGCGGGTGCCCGAGAGCACGGCGATATCACCGGCATCCTCGATTGTTCTTGGTTCTAGTCCACTGTAATNAGGAAAGTGGAACTCAAGGTCCATCGTNTCGACATAGGGGAGGTCGACGACATCGATGCTATATATGCTTGACCGAACGCCGGCCGACTCAACGAAGTACTGCATCTCCAAGCCGACGTCGAATACTAAGAAGGTGAATTCGCTAGTGCTTTCATCAATAGTCATCGGCCAGTATTCCCAATCACCGCCGCTTGGTTTGACAGCAATCTCAACACGTTCNGAATCGAAGCCGACGAGCTGTGCTGACACCAGTTGATCTGCTCCCCGTGCGATCTGTACATCGCCNGGGAACACATCGATTGCGTAGGGATTGGCGAATGCCGAGCGTGCCCACGGCATAAACAGCAAGGGAGTGCCGGTGCGTAGAAAGGCCGGGCTCATGATCATCATCATCATCACGAAAGCCATCGTTGCGGCCAGTACTGTTGAAAACCGCCGAAGTTTGCCGCGCTCGACGCCTCTGCCGTAGTCGATTTTGTGAAGGTTATAGACGGCTGATTGCACTACCTCGCGGGCGAACTCACGTGATATTGATTCCGAGTCGGCGACCTTGTCGAAATTTGACAGTTCGACCGCGCTAATCATTTCAGCCGAAGCTTTGGACATATGCTCGCCGATATAAAGGGCGACGTGCTCGTCCGTAACNCGGCGGGACAGTGGGACGATGAGGAAACGAAAAATNAGGCTAAGCAGACCGACGTAAGTTATGGCGCTGAAGAGGAACAAAGCCCAAGGGCGATAGCGGAAGTAGTCAAGGCCCAAGGTCAGNGCCAGAAGAGCGAGGGTGCTAGCAATCACAACAACAGCTGATCCGCGCAGTGCTACGCGCATGCGCCAGCGATTGCGAACGCGGCGGACGACTTTCTCGAGTCTGTTGAAGTCCAGTCGTTCGAATGTGTTCAAATTCTCAGCTCCACCGAAGACGTCAGCGTCAAGATATTTACCATACTACGTTGTGCCGGGTGCGGACCCGGGAGAAAGGTAATTTGAAAGCGCCGTCTCTGCTGCCAAGAGTACGAATACCAGTACCAGCAAATACCACCACCATGCCTGCCGTGCTTCGCGATTTTCCGGCGTGACCTGATTAGTGAGGCCGCGATCCTCGGCGGTTACAGTGCCATACGTAAGTGCCGCCGTAAGTTCTTCTGGGTCCAGCTTTGAAAGGTCAGATTCCATTCGATCAAGATTGGCGGCNACTGTACGCGTGTAATCGCTATCATCATCGCTCCACCTCAAGGTATAGAAGCCAGGGTCATCCACCGGTATCCGGTCGGATGTTTCGCGCGTGATTGTTGCGCCGGGAGTCATACCAGTTGCAATCAAATCCATTCGGTTGCCCCCGGGTGTCACCAGTTCAACTNCTGTGCCTTCCGGAAACTGCAATTCATCAAGTGCTACAAGTCGGATGCTGTCTCCAACGGTGTGCCATGACTCAGGTGCCTCATAGCCAGCGACGTATCGGGTAGCTTGTTGGATAAACGGAACAAACACCTGCCCATGGACCACAAGATCACTCCAGAATCGGTCAAGGGTAGTTGGCCAGATGAGCACTCGCCCAAGCCCCACAGGGCGGGCCAGCAGGGCAGGGGCTCCGTCGTCGAAGCCAGCGAGAACCAGGTCGCCCTCATCAGGTTCCAATCTCCAATAACGATAGAAGCTAGCCGCTGTAAAATCCCCGCTGCGCGGGGTGCTGAAAATCTCAAATACTGGGTGGTCACGGTCGTAGCTGGCCAGGACCCCGCCGAACTCGGCGTTGCGATCGATAACGTCGCCGCCAAATCTTGGTGCCAGCGCACGCGCATCATCGTGCTGCCATCCGCTTGGATGGGCAAGTTCGCCGATGGCAATAAATACACCGCCACCAGACTCGACGAAATTCCGCAATGCTGCCCCGGCTGAGCCTGATGGGAATGCTGTGTCGTTTAGGACGATCGCGTCGATGTCGGCCAGGTCGCCTGACTGCAACTGATTCACCCTGGTTCGCTGGACATGGAACGCTGGGCGGGTTGCTACAGATAAGGCACCTTCGATGAATAAGCTGTCAGTTTCGTGGCCGTTGTTGTTCTCGACAAGTAAGACTTTGAGAGTTTCGCCTGGGTTGACGATGAAATAGAAGGTGTCGTCACCTGGTAAATGGTCCCTGGAATTTTCTTCCAGACCACTACTATTGATAGATACGGTACCTTCCAACGCTTCCGAGCTGACTGATTGAGGCTGGAATTGGAAAGTCGAAGCTGAGTTGGAGCCGAGTGTAAGAGTGTGCTCGTCTACAACTTCGTCGGCGATGCTCAAAGTTGCAACGACGTTTTCCGCTGGTTCGTCTCCTTGGTTGACTATGCGTGCCGTGACAACAAACCTCTCCGGCACGGTCGTTGCCTCGCGTTGAAGGACTACTGTGGCAACTGAGAGGTTACTTGCAACATCTTCATGGACATCGATGCCCGTCAGGGTCGTGGCCTCTGGAAGCTGGATTGCCTGGTCTCGATCCCATCCTGTGCGTTGGTAGTCAGTAATCAGCACAATTTCTTTGGCAGGGAGATCGGATTCAATGAGTAGCTGTTGAGCGATACCGATCGCGGGCGCGTAGCGTGTCGAGCGGTTGCTTGGGCCGATGACATCGAGGGCGGTGTGGATTACCGAAGGCTCTGGGGTTGAGCGAACCACTAACTGGGCCGCATCGGAAAAGATGGCCAGTGATGCACGGTCGGAGGGACTGAGATCGTCGATGATGTTTCTTGCCGCCTGTTGGGCGGCCTCCCAACGGCCCGTGTAACTCATGCTATGACTGTTATCGAGAAGAATTACCACTTCACGACTTGCCGGTGACAGTACAGAAGCAATACTGGCCGTGTTGAGGAACGGTCGACTGAAGGCCAGGACGACAAGGGTCAACGCAGCGCAGCGCAAAAGGAATAGTAGCCAGTGCCTGATTTTCTGGCGTCGCATCGACTTGAAAGGGACCTTCTGTACGAACATCAGGGAAGGAAAAGGCACAATCGTTCCCTTTTGCCGATAGGTCAGGTGGACCAGGATCGGAACTGTTAATGCGACGAGGCCCGCAAAAAAGAAGGGAGCGAGAAAACTAAGCCCCATCAGCGCAACCTCCCCCTTTTTTCACGCAACAGCAGATAACGGAAAAGCGACTCATCAAGTGGTTCGTCGGTCCGAACAAGACCGTAGTCAAACTGATTCTTTATCATCAAACTGCCGATCTCTTCGAGATGCTCGGCCATCATTTGTTTGTATTGCTCCCGCATGCGCGAAGGAACAACGGGAATTGACTCACCTGTTTCTAGGTCCTCATATGTTGCCGACTCTTCGAAGCTAAAATCGATCTCGGCCGGGTCAAGAACCTGGTAGACGATGACGTCGTGTCCCCGGTAGCGGAGGTTGTTGGCTGCGTCAATGATNGTGCGTGGNTGCTCATAAAAGTCGGAAATCAACACAACGATCCCTNNTCGTTTCGCAGCCTCGGTGAGTTTTAGCAATGGCTTTAGGTACTCGCTGTGGCCGCTAGGCTNGAGAGCGTCAATNATGTGCAGGATGGNCTCNAGGTGTTTNGCGGAAGGNGGGACATACTTGATTATGTCGTTGTCGAATGAAGCNAAGCCAATNCGATCACGTTGCTTGCTAGCGAAGTAGGTNAGGCAAGCTGCCAGGTAGCGGGCGTAATCGAACTTTGTGACGCCGTTNCTGCCAAAGTTCATTGAGCGNGAAACATCAACGACNGATATGAAGTTGGTGTTNGACTCGGCTTCGAACTCCTTAACGTANTANCGGTCCGAACGAGCAAAGACTTTCCAGTCNATGCGCCGTATGTCATCGCCGGGCATGTACTCTCGATGCTCGGCGAAGTCCATCGAGAACCCCANNTAAGGTGAGCGGTGAAGCCCGTTGATAAACCCNTCAACAACNGTGCGGGCCAGCAAGTCAAGGCGGTCNATNCGTGCCANNATNTCCGGGTCTAAAAACCGGGNACNGCTCTTGAATCGTCGTTGGGCTTCTACGGCCATCAGGTCAAACTCNTNGTTNCCGNTTCTGTCNAGCNCTCTNTNANGAGGNNNNGNNATTGAGAGTTNTNCAATNTCTACATCCGTGATNCCGGNGTGGAAACAGTNTCNAGCAANTGTGNNATCACCTGGTCAGTGGTCACTTGCTCNGATTCGGCGTGNAAGTTNGTCAGTATTCTGTGACGAAGGATNGGCGCGGCCAGATGNCGGATATCGTCGAAGTCGACGTAGTAACGCCCATGCANCAGAGCTCGTGCTTTNCCGCCTAGAATCANGTATTGNGCNGCGCGNACAGAGGCNCCNTATTCGATCCACTGCNCGATAAACTTGGGAGCNNNCGGATTTTCNGGNCGGGTTTTNCGNACCATGTCNACCGTGAAGTCCATGACGGCGTCCGAAACGGGGACACGTCGGACCAGTTTCTGGAANGCGATGATGTCCGACCCGGNGATTGTCCTNTCGAAAGCCACATCTTTTGTCTTAGTTGTCTCACGAACTACTTGCAGCTCTTCTTCGACCGGCGGGTGTTCGATGATGATGTTGAACATGAAACGGTCAAGCTGGGCTTCCGGAAGGGGATAGGTGCCCTCGAGTTCAATCGGGTTTTGAGTCGCGAGCACAAGAAAGGGCTCCTCAAGCTGATAGGTTTCCCCGTGTGCGCTGACCTGATGCTCCTGCATCGCTTCGAGCAGTGCTGATTGAGTCTTAGGTGGAGTGCGGTTGATCTCGTCCGCTAGCAAGATATTGGTAAACACCGGACCTTTCACGAATTGCAGATTTCGTTCACCGGTCTCCGGGTTCTGCTGAATTACTTCGGTGCCGGTAATGTCGGCGGGCATTAGGTCAGGGGTGAACTGAATACGGGCGTACTCGAGGTCGAGGACGTCTGCGAGCGTCTGAACAAGGAGGGTCTTGGCCAGGCCGGGAACACCGGTGATGATGCTATTACCGCCTACAAACAAGGTGAGCAGGACCTGTTCGACGACTTCGTTTTGCCCAACGATGATTTTATGGACCTCGGTAGTAACCTGTTCGTATCCTTCTTTGAGATGCTTAGCGAGAGCGATATCGTCCTCGGGCAAATTGGAACCAGCATCGGTTATCGATGGTCGCTCGTCTTCTGCCTCAGAGAGCACATCATCCGTGATTGTCACACTGGTTGGTTCGAGGTCGTTATCCGCAGAAGTTGTACCGTTGTCGATATCCATGGTCTTCCTTGAATGGTGTGGCAGTGATGAGCGTGGTCAGTGAAGCATTGAGCAGATGATGTAATTCATACCTATCTTGTAGGAGTTGTTAGCCTGTTCGACTGGAACGTAACCGGTATTCGCAAACTCCCAAGACTCCCCAATGTCTTGATTGTGGTTGATAACCGCCATTAGACGTTTGCCGGGGTCATTGTCTTCATAGACGCCATAAATTACGGGGTTTCCGTTGTATCGGGCTCTGTAATACTGATTAAGGATGTCCTCCGAGGTGATCTGGAAGAAGCAATTAAAGATGGGATGGGTAGTATCAAGTATCTCAAATTTNGTATTCGGGATCGCCTGGTTCATGANCCTGTAGAAGGCNTCCGTATCGTCGGACTGCATGTCGTCGACCATAATGAAGCCGCCCTTGAGCAGATAGTTTCGCAGCCTGAGAACTTCTTCGTCGCTCCAGACCCAATAGCCTGGCTCGCTTATGTATACGAACGGGTAGTCGAAGATCTCTGGCTCGGAGAACGACAGTATGTTGCCCCCACGGAAGTTAATTTTAACTGGTATGTTCGTGAGTTCCTCTAGCATCATTGTGATGTTGTGCTCGGCGCGCGGATAGTCGTGGTTCCAACCCATATCAAGCCCCCACTCGTAACCTCCGTAAGACGTATACGCCTCGTCGAACCTTACCCTTAAGAAAATGAACTCGCCTTCCTGGGGGATGTTCTCGATGGGTAGGCCAGAAGACGACATGATGTCCCTCCTTCCACGCCCGAACCAGCCCCGTTGGGCTGCCTCCTCGGCGGACAATGGCATCCGCGATTCCACGGCAAGCGCCAGGACGAACAAAATCGCCGGGACTGCCGTCAGACGAGGCACAAACTTGGGGCTCAAGGGTTTCTCCCGCTCCCAATGATGGCTAGTAAAAGCTCCTGTGCGGCTGGATAGCCGGGAGCAATTTCCAATGATCTGATAATGCTCCTTTTGGCGGCAAGCTGATCGCCGGCAGCAAACTCGGCCTTGGCCAATAAGTACAGCGCTTCAGCCATATCAACCGGCGCCAGGCTGACGACTGCCTTCCGTTCGCGAATGGCAAGCGAATGACTTCCCATATTCTCGTACAGACCTGCAAGCTTTTGGTGTATGGGGATTTCAAAGGGATAGATATAGACGGCACGATCGAGAGCCTCCGCGGCAGCAGCGAGGTTGCCGAGTTCTTCNTAAAGGTTCGAGAGTTCCGTGTTTGCCAAGTAGTTCTTTTGGTTGATGGCGGTCAGGGTGGAAAGCTCTTCGGTAGCGCGGTGGGTATCGCCGTTCTTTTTGGCGATCATCGCTAGGTGCCANTATGGAGAATCGATTTCGGCATACTCAGGGAATAGACGTTTCGCTGCTTCAAGATACGGGACTGCTTCGTCCAGGCGTTCATCGTCGAGCAAGAATGCCCCGTAGGATAGCTGCGCGCGAAAGTCGCCAGGGTTTTCCTCGGCAATTCTCCTTAGGTACTCAGGGGGCTTGGGGGTACGGGAGTCGCTATTGGCTTCTTCATCAAGAATTGGGCGAAGTGCCGTTAGTTGTTTCGAAAAGAGTTCCTCAACATAAGTATTGAAAGTCTCGTCGAAAACATCAGGACTAGATCCAATAATTGTCTTGAACGATTCCGTGGTCGATAGTCCGTTCTTGTAGCCGTCAAGCAATCCGAGGATGGCCNCGAAGCCGTAGTCACGGTCAATCAGCTCAAAGACTAGCGAAGCCTGGAAGTACGAGTGGAGTATCTGTTCCGGATATGCAGGCCGCACAAATCCTTCAGTTATTCGACTGACCGGCAATAAATTCCCACGNAGATGGGCAATCAGAAAACNANCGCTGACGTCATCNCCCCAGCTTGGTCGTGCGCGATGCTCTTCGTAAACNGACAANCCTTCAGAGACCCAACGTGGAACGCGAAAGTTCGTAATCCCCAAAGTAAAAGTGTGGGCAATTTCGTGCCACAAGGTCGAGCCCCAGTTAAATTCGCCGANCGGTCGAGCAGAGGGAGAGTCGAGGGCGATGACCGGCCCGAATGAGACGCCGAGTGCGCCTAGCCCAGCCAGCCCAACAGTACGCACCGAAAAATCTTCATGGCTCGGGTATACCTCGATGCGGATTGGGATTGGAGGCTCGTACTCATAGCGTTCAGCGAAATATTGATAGGCTTCCTCGGCAAGTCCGCCAAGGTAAAGCGATAGCAAGCCGCTTTCAGGCGCTTCGATCATTAGATCGAAGCGCCTGGTACTGCTTTCTACATAATCGGGAAAGGTGTCGAGAAGGTCGAGGGTATTTTTTGTCCAGACATTGTAGGGGTCACCGGCAAATGAAATTTCAAGGCTAGAGCGTCCTCCCTTCACATCCCCAATTCTTAGTTGGTTGATTCCGAGGATGCCATGAGCGCGCCATGATTCGCGATCAATCATGGTTGCCTCGCGGGCGAAATTCACCGCTTGTGTATACATTCGGTTTTCTACAAGTANCTCGGCGAGCGTGTTGTAGAAATCCGCATAANTAGCATTGAGTGAGAAAATTTGGTCGCGAATTTNTTCGAATCCAATGGTATCTCCACGTAAGTAGTGCGCTGCGGCCAAAATGGGGAGAGCCTCGAGGGAGACAGGATTGGTCTCCAATGCAGGTTTTATCTCTTCGATTGCGTCATCGAAACGCTCAGCGGAAAGCAGTTGCCGGGACAGAAAGACCCGTGCACCGACTAGGTTCGGGTTGATCTCGAGGGCGCTTTCAGCCATCGAAATCGCGTTCTCGTCACCATCGAACCGCATACGACGGCCCATCGAAAGGAGGGCTTGGGGGTGATATGGGTTGAATTGCAGCACGGCTCCAAGTTCGGTTGCCGCGTTGCCACTGTCGTATTTCTCTAAGAACAGATTGCCGGCAAGTATGCGGGGTCTTAGATCGTTTGGATCTGCCGCCACCGCTTCATCGAATGCTTTAAGGGCATCCTGATACAGAGCACTATCGGAAATTCCCAAGTATTGGCAGGCTATACCGACCGCTGTCAANTCGCTGGACGTTGTAGCTTCACCGTTGTTGTAGAAGTCGATAAAACGGTCGAAACGTTGCATGGCTTCAGTTCGGCGGCCACGGTCGAAAGCAGCTATTCCGAGATTAAGCTCGGCGGTAAGCCAGTCGCCCGCGCGTCGATTACTAGCCTCTTGGAAGGCTGTCTCAGCTTCATCGAGATGGCCCTTTGTCCACAAGACTTCGCCGAGACTGTTATGTAAATCTGATGACTCTGGATACTCTTCGATGAACCCCCGGGCGACCTGTTCTGCTTCCATATAACGGCCGACCTCGAAAAGTGCACGAAACAAGTGGCGGTGGTCATGTGGAANGTCTTGGTTTGACCCGATCTTCTCCTGGAGCGCCTTAATCGCTTCGTCGTAGCGCCCGCTTCGGTATGCGGCCAGAGCAGCGTCCTCTTGGATTCCGAAAACCAGCGGAACCGAAGTAGCCGCGAGGGTCAAAACAGCTNCGGCACCAATGCAGACCGCGCGTCTACTAGGGCTCACTATCCCCCCCCACGAGCACGGATTTCACGATCTTTGAATGCTAGGGCAATGAGCAGTGTTTCCAGTTCCTTGGCGTATAGCTCCGATTCCATCGTGTCCTTGATGAGTTTCAGTTGCTCTATTTGCTCTCGCAATTCGCGTTGTTCCATGTAAAGTGCGCGGAGATTGGAGTCATCAGCCTGTGGCATTGTGGCGGTGTCTAACGTATTCATGAAACTGCCAAGAAACATGCGCCGGGCAAGCGTGCCATCAGTTTTACTGGTAAGTGGTTCGTAACTTCCCTCACCATCACCATTGTCCTCAAGCTGTGATGTCTCGGTAAGCATGCGCCCGTCATCTTCGTAGAAACGTTTCACCTCTCGGCTGGCGTAGTTGTAGGCTTCAAGAAGCGATATTCGTTCATCCTTGTCGAGGTCGGCGACATCCTGGGCAAACGCCTGAACGAAGAAGCGGGGGAAGATGGTTTGGTTGTTTTGGCGCCCATCTCGAGTCGCGGTGACGATAACCCTGTTGAGACCCGATAGTACGTTGACGAAGTCACCACTTGCACTTGCTGTGTTCACAAAGCCGATCTCTTGGGTGGCAAAGAGGTTGAGCATGCCGTCATACTCAAGGGCCGTGATGTCCCGACCCGGTATATTGAACCGGGATTGTTCGCCCGCACCGGTGCCGTGACCAATTAGTACGAAGAAAATTTGATCATCGGGGCTGGTTTCTATCGCCAGGCGAGCGATTGTCTGCTCGATGTTTTCGCGATTCGACCGTGCTGCAATTCTCTGTGGGGCTAGATCGGGGTGCTCCCCCAGGTAGGTGATTTGGGCGGGGGAGAGGTTCAACTTGTTAGTGGCAGCATCAATTAGCTCTATCGCCCAGTTGTGGAAGACTTCCTGGTATACATCATCNCCGGCTGCACCGACGATGACCACTAAGTGGCTATAAGTAGTTTGAGCTTCGACGACGCCGACGCGCCCAGCAAACAGGAAGGCCAAGACGGTGACGACAAGCAGAGTTACATGTCTCATGCTAGGCCCCTGAACTTCCGATAGCTCCATTCTGTTCCGACTAACGCGACCAACAGCATAAAGATCAACGGCAAATCCCAAAGATCTTTTACTTCTAGAACCGTAGTGCCCCCCTCGGAGACACGAAGGTCGTCTGGAAGAGAGGCGACGTTCTCTGGGGAGTACAAGCGCCCTCCTGTTTCTTGTGCTAGACGCTCTAGGAGAGCAGTGCGGCGTTCCGCGGCAAAGGCTTCGGTTGATAGCTCCGCGATTTCAACGTGGGCGATGTCTTCTCCCAAAGCTTCCCCGCTACGCTCCGCCCAGACGTGTATCTGGTGGAAGCCTTCCTCGTCCGGGATGAATGTGGCGGTGTACTCGCCATCAGTGTCGATGGTCCAGTCGAGCTCGAGACCCCGAGTTTGACCACTTGGAGATGTGACAATGGCAGTAACTGCCGCATTGTTAATCTCTATAAAATTATCGTCAAGAACACCAACGGTGACAGTCACTGGCGCGCCAGGGGCGAATCGGTCGACCACGGTTGAGGCAGTTACCTGGCCAGGCACTTCATTGACGAGCCAGCGAAAGATCTGTTGCCATAATGTCTCGTGGGTCAAGTCCTCCAGAGGAATCTCGAACGCCATCTGCCAATACCATTGATTGACTGGCGTAAATGCCAGTGCCTTGCCCCGGCCAAATCTCTGATAGGCCAGCACGACGTGCGTCTCGTCATTTGCGGTTTTACCCTCAAGCACTGAAACAGCACCAGGCTTTACCTTTCCGACCTGATTGACGATGCCGAGAGGCGGCAATGTTTGCCAATGTTGAAGGCTCAACTCGAGGGTGTCAGCCATCTGGGTGACTGGGTGGGTGCGACCGAACAAAGTTGGGGTCACGAACACGTCGACGTAGAACGGATCGGCTTCGTTTGCAAATGGCGGGACGAGTTCGACAGGTAGAATCTCGGCGACGGGGGTGTTTTGCCACCCGCCTTCCCCGAAGGCGTTGCGGCCGCCGAGCATTAGGAAGCTGCCCCCACGCTGACTTACAAAGTCATGGATCATTTGCCTCTGATCAGTTGTAAAGAAATCGGCTTCGAAGCTGCCGACNATTAACGCCTTGTATTGAAAAAGCTCTTCNCGCGTGGTTGGGAACCCGGCGGCAAGTTCTTCTGCGCTCTCGAAGCCTGCCCGCCAAAATTTGTTCTCGGCCATACGCATGAAGACGCCGAGCAAGAGGTTAGGATCGTCGTCGATAGCGAAATTGCGCAGGAAACCGGTGCGATTAGTAGGTTCGCCTTCGACGTACAGGACCTTGTCTTGCCTGTCCTGGACAACGATCAAGATGTCGCGTTGGTTGTTCTTGCTCACCATCTCACCGTCTTGGACCGCGATCCGGAAGNTGTATAGGTGAGGGCCTTCCTGGGTGGCAGTAAATTGGGCCTTGGCCACCGTCGAGTCNCCTTGGTTCGGAAGCTCGACTTCCTGTGTCCCGACTATGCCGTCAGGTCCCTCGACAAGCAGGAGGACTGTTTCCCCGCTGAACCCTTTATGNTCGATGACAACATCAGCGGAAACCTGTGACCCAGCCAGAACAGTTGTNGGTGCCTCGACGCTGGCGAGTTCGATNTCACGNTTGAAACGTTCCATGCCGACACCGACTGGAAAAACTGGAATCGAATTGGCGCGTAACGACTGCAGAGAGGCCGATAGGCCGTCGATAGAGTTGTCTGCTCCGTCGGTCACGAGGATTAGACCTGACAGNGGNACAGCTGCGAGTTCCTGGTGGGCGAAATCCAAGGCCGGTCCGACGCGTGTCTGCCCGCCNGAGTACGAGAGTTCATTGAGGTTCTCGAGGCGCGTANCAGAATCTGAAAAACGAAAAAAGCGCAGCTTGAAACGCTCGTTGAGNGCCATCATTAGCTTGCTATTGTCGTTGCCGAAGAATTCGTGGATGAAATCGCTACGAGGCGCCAACTTNTCATCGCCGTAGTCNGCCAGCTGCATGCTCTGGGAGTCGTCCAGGATAATGCCAACNAAATTCTCCTGGGGTACTGCGGTCGAGACTGCCAGCGACGGTTGTAGTAGCAAGACGAGGATAATGGAGAGGACGCAGAGCCGGGTTGTCAAAAGAACCAAGCGATCNAGCTGGGAGCTCTTTCCGCGGACACTTGAGTACCGAAGGATCGCAGGGACTGCTGCGACTGCAAGGACAACAGTGGCGACAATCGCTGGCCAGCCGGCAGCGAAGACGAACTCACCCTTGTCGTATACGTAGGCGCTGTACTTAAAGAAGAATTCGAACACGGGCTGTTTAGTGACTCATTGCGTAAATGATGGCGTTGACAGCCATCTGGTAGGCGAAGTTTGAGTAGGCCAATGGGTACCATGGGTCCTCGGCCCACTCCCAAGCGTCGCCTAGGTCAGTATTCCAGTTGATTAGCACTAGTAGGCGACCGTCATCGTCAAAGATGGCGCGNACGTGCGGNACGTAGCCGTCCTGNTCCCANGTTCCGTAGCCTGAGCGACCATTNCCAACGTTCGGTACCTGCAGTATTTCCTCGATGACGTAAAAGTTGGAGAACAATGNGTGATCGAGCGGAAGTTCAACGATCTCATAATTAGGAAGGACCCTGTAGATCTCATGCTCGAAGACCTGCCATTCATAGGTGCCCCAGAAATCATCGACGAATAGAAATCCCCCTGCTGTGAGATAGTCCCGAAGACCTTCGACCTCGGGGGGCGTTAGTTGCATAGCACCCACCTCGAGCATGTACAAGAATGGGTACCGGCGNAAATCGGGGTTGTCTAGTGTAANTGGGTTGTCAAAGTCGTAGGCGTCGATGTTGGTCAGACGTTTCAGTCCCCAAAGAAACTGGACATCAGCCTTTGGCCAATCGGTTGCCCATGAGCCGCGTCCTCGACGGCCNTACCCNCGGCTCCAGCTAGAGTAGATTGCGCGGGTGAAGTAGAACTCGTGAAGACCGTTGCCGCGATTTATTACGAAATTACGATCTCCGATGTAGCCGCCATAAGCTTGCCCAAGAGCCTTTTCGGCAGGTGCTGTATCACGAGGNAGGTTGGGCAAGTNGCGGGCGAGGGAGGNACCGCCGAGCAAAACCCCGAGCCCGGCGACTACCAAGAACGACTTGGACCGCCATAGCNNCACAGTTTAGTTCCACCCATTGNTGACGACTGAAGATGTCGTGAAACACAAAGAAGANCTTTTTATCATATCCTCAGCCTAATCGCGCGGAAACTGTATCTCGGGAGANCTGGAGGGCGGGTAAAAAGGCAGGAGTGTTTTCAGTACACTGTTATTAGCTATTGGTTNNCCACGTATCTTGTTCGAGGACGCTGCAGAGAATGCTATCTTCNGCGTCCAATTCCTTGAATTTANAATGGCAATGAAAGACGAAGTCACAGTCAAATTTGTTGTCTGTCTCAATTGCGAGCTTGTGTGGCCTGCCGGNGAGCTATTGCGTCATGATCATGAGTTTGAGACCGANAAAGGTGACCTTCTAGTAGTGTTTGATTACCACTGTCCTGANTGTCGCGCCAAGCTCGCAAGTTGGGGCACTCAGTGATCAGGGTACAGCCTGTTTGTGAGGTGCAGTTTTGGAACGCATACGGTGTGCCGCCCAAGGTATAGGGTTCACTTATGGAGAAGTGCTTGATAGCCGACCCAACCCGAGGTTTGTAAGATGAAACTGGCTCACACGATGATTCGCGTGCGTGATCTTGAACGCTCTCTTGATTTCTATTCAAACTTCCTGGGCCTGCATGAGGTACGTCGTAAGGACCTCGGTGATGCAATCCTTGTATTTCTCACTGGCGAGGACGGGCATCACTATATTGAACTGACGTTCAATAAAGATGGTCGGGACTATGAGCTGGGAAGCCAGTTTGGTCACCTTGCCTTCTTTACAGGAAACCTCGATGCTGTCATTGAGAAGGTGGAGAGTGTGGGGTGGGATTATCGCGGTAGCCGCCCGGAAACTGGATCGAAATACATATTTATTAAGGATCCAGATGGCTACGATATTGAGATCTTGCAAGAGTGAGAGAAGAAGATCGATGCCAATTTATGAATACATCTGCAAGGGTTGTGACAATGAATTCGAATTGCTGATTCGTCACGATACGACAGCGGCTTGCCCGTCATGCGAGGGTGAAAACATTGAGCGGCAGTTGTCATTGAACGCAATTAAATCATCAGGCACGCACAGCCTCGCTATGCGGGCTGCGAAGAAGAGAGACGTGGCGCAAGGCAAGGAACAGATGGCGGCACAACGTGAGTACGAATTAAATCACGACGATTGACGCAGTGCAGGGATCCGGCAATTGGATTGAGGGCTGGCTTCAAGGCCGCGAAAGTTCCACTGCTATCAATTCACGTTCGTTGCGCGCGAAGAGTGTGCCGTTAGCAAGTGCGGGGAAGGCACGCACAATACCCTCAAGGATCTGAGCGCGCGCCAGCGGTTGGAATGCTGCCGGGGTTGCATCGGCCAAGACTAGCTCCCCGCGTTCACGCAGGATCAAGAGCGAATTACCTGCAAGGATGACGGTCCCCCCACCAAATCGATCCACAGTCCAAGCAACCGAACCAGTTTCCGAATCTACGGAACGGAATGCTGGGCTATATTCTTGCCGGCCGTGGTATCCGTAGAGGTAGCCATTTGCATAGACGCTTGTTGCGTAATGATTTGTCAAAGCATCGTCAGAGGTCCATATGGGTACGAAGCTGGAGCTTTGAACATCCAACAACGCGGCGCCGGTTCCGTAGCTAGCAGAGATAAAGACCCGTTGATCGATTACCAAGGGGGTGGCGGCGTTTACTGAGGCACCTAGTCGTGACCGCCAGGGAAATTCGGCGATGACCGTCCCGTCTTTCGGGTCGAGGGCAACGAGGCCGGCACGAGTAAAAAAGAGGGCCGTTGGCTGCCCACGGATGGTCATAATGATAGGTGCTGAGTAGCTCGCCCCGTGATCCGTTGCCTTCCACAGCACCGCTCCGGTATTGCTGTCGAAAGCTACGATGCCGGCGCCAGCAGGGCCGCCTACGTTAACCATGACTTTCCCGTCGTAAACCAATGGGGAACAAGCTGCGCCAAAGAAACCTTTCCGGACACCAAACTCAGTATGTGTGTCTACGCTCCACAGCCGTTTGCCGCTGGCAAAATCTAGCGCTTGCAGGATGCCTTCTGCGCCGTAGGTGAAGACATGGTCGTTGATGACGGTTGGGGTGGCCCTGGGCCCTTCGTCAAAACCAAAATCATCCCGGTATGTAGTTGGGTATGAGGTTGACCAAAGAGCCTCTCCGGTTGATACCTCGAGAGCCTCAACGACTTCTAGGTCCCGTACGCGGTGAAATAGAATGAGCCGTTTGCCCACGACGGAGGGGCCAGCAAACCCTTCGCCAACCGTTCGGCGCCAGCGAATATTAGGACCACCCGCTGCCCAAGGTTTAATCGCTGTGACGGCGGTGCCATCACGACGCGGGCCAAGTAACTGCGGCCAGTCAGTAGAGTTCTGGCCCGCATTCGTGGGGCCAGCGATATGAAAAGTTGTAGCAACCGTGATGCTTGCTATTACAAGATTCCAGTTACGCAAGGGGTGTGTCACTGGGTGTGCACGCAAAAGGATCATGTCCGCGTGGCTGCGCAGGTCGTTGAACTGCCCTGGTTGCTGCTAGCGCCTCGCGCGCGAGGCGTTCCACCTCAGTGAAATTTCGGTCGGCAAGAACGTCTGTTGGGAAGACCGGGGAGACAAAACCAACCGCGAAAACATTAGAGGCGATGTATTCTCCGACATTCTCAGCGTTTACGCCGTAAGTGGGGACAAGGCGCAGGAATGGCAAGGGTCCTAGTGTGGCTCTGACGTAAGCGGGTCCGTTAGTTGGAGCTGGGAAAAGTTTTTGCATTGCCGCGCCCATGCGGTGGGCCTGCACCATCTCTGTTGGCGTCCGGACGCCCGGCATGGCTACCGCGCCGTGCTCCAACGTTGTTCCAACCACATCTTCGTCTAGAACTGGAGAAACAATAAAGCTCGCACCGGACTCAATCGCTCGCCGGGCATCATCTGCCTGCAAGACGGTCCCGGCTCCTACGACTATGCCGTCTTTCTTGGCGAATGACTCGATCAGGTCAAATGGGCGGGGGCAATGCAAGGTGAATTCTATAAACCGAAAGCCACCGTCGATCGCCGCCGTCATTGCGTCACGCGCGACACCATGGTTGTGGGTGCGGAGAATCGCTGTGGCGCGTTCTTCCCACATTCTCTCCAGAAGTGTCTCGGGACTCATTGTTTTTCCCGGGAATAATTGTGCTGCCTGTTACCGGAAACCGTAATGGAACTAGCATACTCTGCCAGCTCTGTAGGGGCGGCAATAATGGCAGTCTCTATTCGTCGTTATGGTATCGAAATTTCCCCCGACCTCGTTTTTTTTCGCCAACGTGACGCTTGCTCTCAAGGCGTCGTTGATTAGCTCCCTTGGTTGGCCGAGTCGCCAGTCGGTTTTCTCGTTGACGGGAGAGCACTCGTTCTCGTTCTATTGCTACAAGTTTGTCAGCGAGCCTCTTAAGGGCGGCCATCTTGTTTCGTGCCTGCGAACGGCGTTCGGAAGCGACAACGGTTACGCCGCTTGGCCTATGTGTAATGCGCACAGCGGTTTCAGCCTTGTTCCGGTGCTGTCCGCCGGGACCGCCAGCGCGAGTGAATTCGATATCGCAGTCACGTGCGAGGGCTTCAAGATCGGTACTTGGTGGCTTCTCACTCCCGTCCATGGAGGTTGCCTTGTCCTTTTGCTTTATGCCCCTGCCATGCGGCGTAAGACGGTATGTAAGATTCCACCATTGCGGTAGTAGTCGACTTCGACGGGGCTGTCAGCACGGCAGATTGTTGTGAACGTCACTTCGCGCCCGTCCTGATGGTGGGCGCTAACCATGATGTCTTGCCGCGGTTGAAGGTCTCGAGAGACGTGAATATTGAACACCTCAGTGCCACTGAGGCCTAGAGTGCCGGAGTCTTCTCCCGAAGAAAAAGCCAGCGGCAAAATACCCATGCCGAGCAAATTGCTTCTGTGGATACGCTCAAACGACTTGGCAATCACAGCGCGGACGCCAAGTAGAAACGTGCCTTTGGCTGCCCAATCACGGGAAGAGCCCATGCCGTAGTCAGTTCCCGCAAGAACAATTAATGGGACATCGGCTGCGCGATAGGCCAGGCTGGCTTCGTAGATTGACTTGATCTCGCCATCGAGGAGATCCATTGTCCAGCCGCCCTCTGTTCCCGGGGCTAATTGATTACGGACCCGAACGTTCGCGAAGGTGCCTCGGGTCATTACGTGATGATTGCCACGACGTGATCCGTAGCTATTGAAATTCTCTGGCTGGACCGCACGCGAGAGCAGATATTCCCCTGCGGGAGTATCTGCTCCAATCGCCCCGGCAGGACTGATGTGGTCGGTAGTAACAGAGTCGCCAACCTTGATAAGGCAGCGGGCGTTCTCAATGGGGAGGATCGGTGTGGGCTGGGGGGGGATGTCGAGGAAGAAATCGGGCTCCTGAATGTAGGTGCTGTCGTCCTTCCAATCATAAATAGCGCCGCCGGTGGTTTCGATTGCTTTCCAATCGTCCGAGCCGCCAGTGAACACCTCCGCGTATTCCTTTTCGAACTGGTCTCGGTGGACCGCGTTGGCAAGTAACTCTTGAATTTCTTCCTGTTGTGGCCACATGTCACCGAGGTATACATCATTTCCGGTACGGTCCTGTCCAATCGGGTCGGTAGTTAGATTAATGTCGACCGTCCCGGCAAGAGCGTAGGCAACGACGAGGGGCGGTGACGCTAGGTAATTTGCTTTGACGTCGGAATGGATACGACCCTCAAAGTTGCGGTTACCGGACAGGACGGAGGCGACGACTAGGTCATGACTGCGGATCGCATCCTGAATTTCTGCGGGGAGTGGCCCTGAGTTGCCTATGCAGGTCGTGCAACCGTAGCCGACGAGATAGAAACCCAATGCCTCAAGGTCTTCAGTGAGCCCTGCTTTGTCGAGGTAGTCGGTGACCACTTTGGAACCCGGTGCCAGTGATGTCTTTACCCATGGTTTGCGCCGTAGGCCGCGGCTGCGGGCGTTGCGGGCGACAAGACCGGCAGCAGCCATGACGCTCGGGTTTGAAGTGTTCGTGCAACTCGTGATTGCTGCGATAACAACAGCACCATCGCTCAGGTGAAATTCCTCCCCATCGTACGTCACAACGGGCCCGGCTTCCTTTACCGCGAGAGATGTTGCTTTATCGGCAATCTGGGTTCCCCGCTCTACAGGGAGCTCACTGCGAGTGAAGGTCGTATCCAGGTCGTGGTGCCATTGTTTCTGCATCCCCGACAAGGCAATACGGTCTTGCGGACGTTTCGGTCCCGCAAGTGATGGCTCAACTCCAGCCATGTCAAGTTCAAGAGTGTCGGTATATTGCACCTCGCGAGTGTCGTCTCGCCATAGACCCTGAGCAATGCAATATTGCTCAACAGCCTCAGAAAGCTCGTCGTCGCGCCCGGTATTGCGAAGATAGTCTAGGGTCATTTGGTCAACTGGAAAGAAGCCACAGGTGGCACCGTATTCGGGGGCCATGTTCGCGATCGTTGCACGATTAGCTACCGGCATGGTTTCCAGTCCAGGCCCAAAAAATTCAACGAATTTCCCGACTACGCCGAGGTT
Source organism: Acidobacteriota bacterium (assembly GCA_002722645.1). Lineage (GTDB taxonomy): Bacteria > Acidobacteriota > UBA890 > UBA890 > UBA890 > UBA890. Next base: position 9,006 of record PBML01000059.1, on the reverse strand, counting down.
ACGGAGCATCTCGGTGACACGTAACACCAGGTCCGTTGCTGTGGCGCCACCAGGGAGTTGGCCAGTTAGACGGAAACCAACCACTTCCGGGATGAGCATGTAAACCGGCTGGCCAAGCATTACTGCTTCGGCTTCGATACCCCCAACTCCCCACCCAAGAATACCGAGTCCGTTAATCATTGTGGTGTGTGAGTCTGTTCCAACCAGGGAATCGGGATACAAGACGCCTTCTTGGTCCCAGACCACTCGCCCCAGGTACTCAAGGTTTACTTGATGGACGATCCCAGTTGCCGGTGGCACCACGCGAAAGTTATCAAATGCACTTTGTCCCCATTTCAGGAATTCATAGCGTTCCTGATTCCGTTCGAATTCCTTCTTGCTGTTGATTGCCAACGCCATTTTGCTGTTATACGCGTCTACCTGGACCGAATGGTCAATGACCAGATCGCAGGGGACCAATGGGTTGACCTTTGCTGGATCCCCACCCATTCGCTGCATTGCCGATCGCATCGCCGCGAGGTCAACAACTGCGGGTACGCCGGTGAAGTCCTGTAGCACAACGCGCCCAGGGATGAAGGGGATTTCCGTTTTGGGGACATTTTGCGCTTCGTAGGTAGCGAGAGCTTCGATATGCCCGGCGGTAACGACGTGTTCATCCTGAGTCCGAAGGCACGACTCAAGAAGAATCTTTATGGTGTAGGGAAGGGCATCCAATGAACCGAGCTCTTTCACGGCTTCAAGGCTGTAGATAGTCCTTTTACCAAGGGGAGTCGAAAGTGTGGTTCGGGCGTTGTTTCGATAATCCATATCTTCATCCAGAGACGCGTCGCGCAAGGTGCATGGAAACAGATCGATTTTAGCGTCTGTAGGGTTCTTCTGCATGAAGTCGGGTTTAAAGAGGGGCGCCACTGAGCGGCTTGGCGATATACGCGACTGCGTCTAAACTTGCCGGTACTCGAACAGTTCCGCGGGTTTACGCCGGCGTGATTAACGGATGACTTATAATGCCAGTCGAACCGTAAGCGTCTGAGGGCTCCATGTCCCAAAAGAAACGTCAGACCATAGAAAGAGACGAGCTGCACCGCGTCCGTTGGGACAACATTAATTGGCCGATCTTTCTAGGGCTGGCCGGACTCCATGTTGGTTGTTTGTTGGCACCTTTCTATTTCACGTGGGGTGCATTTAGTATGGCCGTATTTCTCTGGTGGCTTACTGGTGGAATCGGTATTTGCCTGGGATTCCACCGGCTTTTGACACATAGAGGTTTCCAGACTTTCAAGCCGCTCGAATACGCCATAACGGTGCTTGGCACGATGAGTCTCCAGGGGAGCCCCATACACTGGGTCGGAACTCATCGTATGCATCATCGTGATTCCGACAGAGAAGGTGACCCGCATTCACCGAAGCATGGCTTTGATTGGTCTCATATGCTGTGGTGTGTAACCTCGGACCCCTTCGGTCGCGAGCCCCGAGATCTTGCCAAGGAGATGCAGCGTGACCCAGTGCATCGCTGGCTTGACCGCTACTATTGGGCCCCGCTAGTCGGCCTCGCTGCTGTCTTGTATGCGATTGGAGGGATGCCCTGGCTTGTTTGGGGTATTTTTGTACGGACAGTTTTCTCATACCATGCTACGTGGTTTGTGAATTCGGCGGGCCATACGTGGGGATACCGGACCTTCGACACACGAGAATTCTCAACCAACAACTGGTGGGTTGCCCTACTCGCGTTTGGTGAAGGCTGGCACAACAATCATCATGCTTTTTCTCGATCGGCACGCCACGGATTGCGCTGGTGGGAAATCGACATGACGTGGTACACGATTCGCTTGATGGAGAAGCTTCATCTGGTATGGGACGTCCACGTTGCCGACCCCTGGGGTGAAGAGCGAAAATCCGCCTAGCTTTTTGCTTTAANAAAGCTCTTCGGTGTGATTTTGNGGATTCGGCAATCCAGGCAGATTCGCGGCTTCCGACTAAGTATTTGGTCTCTGACGGAACGATATAGGTTCGGCTCCTAATCTGGTGGTAGGTCTAGGTGCCGACAGTTACGGGTCGATAATGAGCATCGAAAGAATTGGTGTGGTTGGCGCCGGGACGATGGGGCATGGAATCGGCCAAATTGCCGCACAGGCCGGATACGACACGCTGCTCTGCGAGATCAACACAGAGCTCCTTGCATCTGCTCTTGACACGATCCGAGCTAATTTGGCGAAGAGCGTTNAACTCGGCAAGATGGTGGATGAGGAACGTGAGGCGGTGCTAAGCCGAATCTCCACCACCATCGANCTAGGCGAAATTTCNACGACGGCACAATTGGTTATCGANGCTGTNCCCGAGANNCTTGANNTAAAGAGGGACATTTTCAAGGCGATTGAATCNGAATGNCANCNAGGAGTGACGNTGGCAACCAACACNAGTTCGCTAAGTGTTGGGTCGATCGCGGCGGGATTAAAAGATGAGGGGTGCCTTATAGGCATGCATTTCTTTAACCCTGTGCACGTCATGGACCTGGTTGAGGTAATTCGGCATGGTAGAGCNCGGGAAGAGACCGTGGATCTCGCGGTTTCCGTTGCCACTCGAATGGGGAAAACACCGATTGTTGTCAATGATGCTCCAGGTTTCGCGACTAGCCGGCTGGGTGTCCTGCTCGGCCTTGAGGCGATGCGNATGCTGGAACAAGGGGTTGCAACGNTAGAAAGTATCGATACCGCGATGGAACTAGGCTATCGACACCCCATGGGGCCGCTNAAGCTTACCGATTTGGTCGGGCTCGATGTGCGGTTGGCAATTGCGNGATATCTCCATGAGGAACTTCGGAGCGAGGCTTTTCGNCCGCCCAAAATTCTTGAGCACATGGTCGCCGATGGACTTCTNGGCAAGAAGTCCGGCCGTGGATTCTACGAGTGGTAACCGCGGGTGTTACTAGAAGGCTCTGAGCCTAGATTCCGGACGTTCGGTGGACGCAGCCTTCGGTTTCTCGTCCATGGTGATGGCTCTGCACAGAGAACGGTAGTATTCCTTCATGATGGGCTAGGTGCCATCGAGTCATGGAAGACAATTCCGCGGGAATTCTCCACCGAATGCTCGGTGCGCACCCTTNTCTACGACCGGTGGGGTTACGGCGGGTCGGAGGCTAGGACCTTTTTCGCAGCTGGGTTTATGGAGGCGGAGGTCCCAACGCTGATGGAAATTATTGANGCCACAGAGATGGGTTCAGTTGACCTGGTGGGGCANTCTGACGGCGCCACTATTGCGTTACTGGCCGCCGCATGGCATCCGAATAGGATTCGCTCGGTGGTGAGCATCGCCGCGCATACTTTCGTCGAGGCGGAAACAACGAAGAGTATTGAAGCTCTTCAGGACCAGTTAAATACGGGTGTCACGCCTTCCTGGCTTGGTCGTTTGCACGGCGATCGGGGCGAGTCTCTCTTGGAGGCTTGGGCAGAGGTTTGGCTAGGAGGCTCTCATGCAGAATGGGACGCTCGCTCTGAGTTGTCACAGGTGGCATGTCCGGTACTTGCGGTTGAAGGTGATAACGATGGATTTGGAAGTGACAAACAGCTAGAGGTGATCGGGCAACTTGTGCCAGACACTGAAATCTGGCGTGTGCATGGTGGGCATGCGCCACATCATGAGTTGGGAGACGCGTTCATACGNCGTGTCGGTGACTTCTGGTCCCGGANTTGAACCGCGTGGTTCGGTTAGCTCGGGTTGAGCTTAAAAGCGGTTTNAAATTTGATGTCCGGTTGCAGAGAGTGCCATACAGAACANTAGGTNTTGCGCGACATGTCGATAGCGCGGGACACGTTCTTTTCAGGCACATCGCCGAGAATGGTGAATACCATTTCAGCGGNCACCACCCGTCGTGGAGTCTGTGTTGCCCGTTCGACTTCTAGGTCGATACGCAGTGAATCAGCTGGTGTCCGCATTTTTGCGAGGATATCCACGAGGTCGATCGCCATGCATCCCGCGAGAGCAGCAGATAGCATTTGGACGGGAGAGGGTGCCATTTTAGCCGAGCCGTCAATGTGCACGGTCGTATCGTCAATAGCGCCCGAAAAGCGAAGTTCCCCATCCCAGTCAAGATGAAGCTTGATGTCNGGAGTAGTCTGCATAAACGAAGCTTACCGCGACCGGGTTCCATGCCAAGAGGACTTGCACGACTTGTGGGTTGCTTGATGGGTGACCGTCTTCCNGATAGCCAGNCCATTTGCAGCCAGTGTTTTCTTTAAGACATATACACGTCGGTNTGTGGGTANNAACGTGCGGCGTGNTGACCTGCTAGTGTGNCNTTCTGATGGCTCGANCCACCGATGAGTTAAAGCGTTTGGCGGCTGAAAAGGCCGCTCTTTTTTTAGAAGGGGTAAACGTTCTTGGGCTAGGGACAGGGTCGACGGCTGCGCACTTTGTAGAAGTTGTCGGTGCGATGGTTCAGTCTGGAGCTCTTGAGAATATGGTCGCAATTCCGACCTCGATTGCGACTGAGCAACAAGCGCAAGAACTNGGGATTCCAATTGCTGATCTGGAAAGATATCCGCAGGTCGACCTCACCGTTGACGGTGCCGACGAAGTTAGTCGCGACCTCGATTTGATCAAAGGCCTAGGGGGCGCCTTGACTCGAGAGAAGATTGTTGCCAGCGCTAGTCGGGAATTAATTATTGTAGCCGACNGCTCGAAAATGGTGACTGCCCTTGGGGAAAAATCACCTTTGCCNGTGGAAGTGTTGCCNTTCGGTTGGAAAACAGTTGGGCTGCAGTTACAGAATCTTGGCGCTGAACCACACTTNCGCTCCAAGAACGCCAAGCCCTTCGAAACGGATGAAGGCAATTATATTTTTGATTGCATTTTCGAAGNTGGGATCNTGGAACCAGNTGCCATAGCTAAATTAATCGACAGCATTCCGGGAGTGGTCGCNCAGGGGATGTTTTTGGGCATGGCCGATCGGGTGATCATAGCCGACGAAANTGGTGCCCGGGTTCTTGANCGTTCCTGAGNANGGGGCGGCCATTATCGCGGCGCATTCCGGTCGCGGGAAGATAAGCCAAGGNCGACGACAACCCGCCGGTCACTCCTTAAGGAACTTCGGCGCAGAAGACGGTGACGGCTTGCCCGCCAAGGATGACGCGATCGTCTCGGAGCTTGACCCGGACCATTCCCCCTCGACTGCTGACCTGGTAGCCAACTAACTCGTCTTTACCGATCNGATGNGCCCAGTAGGGCCCGAGGCAGCAATGTGCTGAACCTGTTACAGGGTCCTCNGCGACGCCNGACTGAGGCGAGAAAAAACGGGATACGAAATCATAATCTGTTGAAGTGGATTTGGCGGTGACGATAACCCCACGAGCCGCCGCCAGTTCAATGAGACTGAAGTTCGGGTTCAGCTCGCGGACAAGTGTTTCCGAAGGNACTTCGGCCAAGAAATCAAAAGCGCTCTTGCCAACGAACGTCGGCCTTGCTCCGAGCGCACGTTCGAGGTCGATGTTGCAGGTTGTTTCCTTCGCAGGGGTGGCGGGNAAATTAAGCTGAATCCAATGGTCCACATAAGAAGCGGTTAATAGCCCGCTACGAGTATCAAACTCAATGACATTTCCCCTTTTCGCTGCCCCGGTTTCCCACAAAACNNGAGCGCTNGCGAGAGTGGCGTGGCCGCATAAATCCACCTCGATTGAGGGCGTAAACCAGCGAAGCCTGTAGTAATCATCATTGGGTTCAAGGAAAGCTGTTTCGGAAAGATTCATTTCCGAAGCAAAAGCCTGCATCCAGGTATCGTCTTGGGGTGCGTCCAGGAGGCAAACGGCGGCAGGATTCCCTTGAAAGCACTTATTGGTAAACGCATCCACCTGGTAAAGCCTCATACCGTACTGCCACATGTGTACATTCGATCAATCAATCTAGTAGATNGGCTAGCNAATAATGCTTCAGTGGTGCGGGTTCTGTGAAGGAGAGTCCGGANAGGAGCCCNAAACGCGACTCCNATCTTCTTANAGCTAGTTTGATCCCCCCAAGACTTGTNAGTTGTACGTGGGTTCTCGCCCAGATTGGCCTTCAGGTGTATCGTGTGCTTATGAGTGAGACTAATAAAGCATTCCGTATCGAGCAAGATTCTATGGGTGAGATAGAGGTGCCCAGTAACGCTTACTACGGTGCCCAGACACAACGCGCTGTCGAGAATTTTCGTATTAGCGGCCGCCGATTGTCCCGTGGATTTATCGCGGCACTGGGCATGATCAAGCATGCTGCGGCAGAGGCAAATAACACGCTGGGCTTACTAGATCACGAAAAATGTGAGGCGATTTGCCGGGCGGCTGAAGAGGTTATAGAGGGGGATCTAGACGAGCACTTCGCGCTGGATATCTATCAAACTGGTTCGGGGACGTCGAGCAACATGAATACCAACGAGGTGATCGCTAATCGTGCCACGGAAATTCTAGGAGGCGAGATTGGCAGTCGGCTGGTGCACCCGAATGATCACGTCAATATGGGGCAATCATCCAACGACGTTATACCTACGGCCATTCATATCGCAGTGTTGCAGGGGATTGAAATCGACTTACTGCCGTCGCTCCGTGAATTGCATACGAGTTTGGATGCAAAGGCTGTTGAATTTGACCAGGTAGTGAAGATCGGCCGCACTCACTTGCAGGATGCTACCCCGTTGAGGATGGGCCAGGAGTTTTCGGGATACGCCCGTCAAGCTGAACTTTCGATCCGGCGGGTTGGCGATTGTCGCGATGCAATAGCTGAGGTGGCGCTTGGCGGCACCGCGGTTGGTACCGGTTTGAACATGCATCCTGCCCTGGCTGGCAATGTAATCGAAAAGATCAATCGCAGGACTGGACTCAAGTTCCGTGAAGCGTCCAACCATTTTGAGGCACAAGGGGCCCAGGACAGCTTGGTGGAAACTAGCGGGGCACTTAAAACTGTCGCCGTAAGTATCATGAAGATTGCCAATGACATCCGCTGGCTGGGATCGGGGCCACGCTGTGGCATAGGAGAACTAATCCTGCCCGCGGTCCAGCCAGGCTCGTCGATCATGCCGGGGAAAGTCAATCCAGTTATTGCCGAGTCTGCTATTCAAGTAGCAGCGCAGGTGATTGGCAACGACCTTGCGGTCACCTTGGGAGGCCAGTGGGGAAGTTTCGAGCTCAACACAATGCTGCCGATGATGGCATCAAACATCCTTGAGTCCATCGAAATCCTCGCCAACGCATCACGCAACTTCGCGAAGCGTTGTGTTGACGGGCTAGAGGTCGACGAGGAGCGCACAGCATCGATGATCGAAAAGTCGATGGCAATGGTCACTTCATTGGCGCCCGTGATTGGCTACGATAAGGCAGCGGCGATTGCGAAGGAGGCACACGTATCAGGCCGCACTGTGCGGGAGGTGGCACTGGAGCAAGAGGTGCTTTCCGTTGAGGATCTTGACAGCCTCCTTGATGCGATGGGCATGACGGAGCCCGGAGCGCCGAGTGTATAAGACTGGGCTTTGCGTTTTGGACTGCCCAGATTCCTGCAGCATCGAGGTTAAGGTTAAGGACGGCCATCTTGTCAGCATTGATGGCGATACGCGTAATCCGCTGACTGAGGGGTACATCTGCGGCAAGGTGCGCTCCCAGATGAATGAACACCTCTATGGGGAGGACCGGGTTCGCCATCCCTTGATTCGTTGCGGCACTAAGGGTGATGCAAGTTTTGAGCGGGTCAGCTGGGACCAGGCTCTTAGCGCCATTGCTGAGCGGTTCAATGCCATCCGGGACAATTACGGCGGTGAGGCCATACTTCCGCTGTCTTATGGTGGATCTAATGGGCTGCTTTCTCAGGACAATACCGATGCCCGGTATTTCCGTCGCCTTAAAGCATCACGGTTGGCCCGCACAGTTTGCGCCGCTCCAAGCACCCGCGCGTCGGGTGCGATGTATGGCTGGATGCCGGGTGTCAGTTTTACGGATTATGCTGAAGCGCGAGCCATTATTATCTGGGGTGCGAATCCGTCAGTCACAGGCATTCACTTGATGCCAGTCCTCCAAAAAGCGAAGAAGGAGGGCGCATGGATTGCCGTCGTGGACCCACGGCGCACCGGAGTTGCGCGGATCGCCGATTTGCATCTGCCATTGCGTCCGGGGACAGATCTTCCGGTGGCTCTAAGCATTGCTCGCTGGATGTTCGAGAGCGGAGCAGCCGACCGTGAATTCCTTGCTGAGTACGCTTGTGAGGTCGACGAGTTCGCTGAGCGAGCTGCGGCTTGGTCCTTCGACACCGCCGCTGAAGTTGCGGGGGTGGACCCGGCAGTGATCGCGGAACTCGCCGAGCGCTACGTAACGGCTGAGCCCGCTGTAGTTCGCTGTGGTTGGGGCCTTGAACGGAACAGGAACGGTGGATCTGCGGTTGCAGCAGTTCTGGCGTTGTCGGCAGTCGCTGGGAAATTTGGTGTTCGTGGTGGTGGCTACACAATGAGCAACGCAAAGGCTTGGAACCTAGATGCGTCAATAGCAGCAGCCGAAGATGAGGTTCTGACGCGGGTCATTAACATGAACAAAACTGGGGAAGTGTTGCTTTCGAGTGCCCCGCCCGTGAAAGGTCTATTTATCTACAACTGCAATCCGCTCGCGACTTTACCGGCGCAGGACAAAGTTCGCCGTGGTCTTATGCGCGAGGATCTGTTTACCGTGGTCTTTGACCAAGTAATGACTGATACGGCCCGCTATGCCGATGTCGTCCTGCCAGCGACAACTTTTCTTGAGCGTCCAGAGCTTGCTCGAAGCTACGGTGCGTACACCCTCCAACGGTGCAAGGCGGTGCTAGACCCGGTGGGTGAGTCTCGTTCAAACCACGAGGTCTTCGCGACATTGTGCGAGTTAAGTGGATTAGCCCAGCCCGATGATCCAGTGGGCGAAGATGAGATCATTAACACAATTCTGGGGGCGAGCCGAGAGGAGAAGAAATGCGGGGCGCTCTATCGGAAAAGGGAATTTCCTTTCCGCGATTTGGGGCAAACCCAATTCAATT
>PBML01000058.1:13690-40050 GCA_002722645.1 Acidobacteriota bacterium | reverse complement strand
TTCCACCTCGCCAGTGCTCATCATCAGATGAACGGATTCACCCGCCGCCAACAAGCGTTCGACAGCATCTCTGGGCGGATTATCGGGTGAGTTCTCAAGCTGCACTAGTGCTTCTTTGGCGACCTCCTGAAGCGACACCACTTCGGCCGGACCGGAAGACTCAGCCACCGCTTCCCCCGCTCCCTCATCCATACCCAGATCGGCAGTAAAAAATGCCAACCACAGCCCACCAGCGATCGCTAGGGCGCCGATAGCTACTTTGGTGAAAGCCCATTGGACTTGTTCTGAACGGGCCAGGTAATGAACCGTACCAGCGAGAGTTAGAGCTAGGCCGAACGTGCAAACCACGGCGGGCCCGCTAGGAAAGTCATATTGGAAAGATAACGTCAAACCGACCATGCTAACCAACGTGCCGGCAGCCCACGCAATCCCCAGTCGGCCACCGATGCTTTGGCTGAACATCATCCCGATTACTGCCGGAATAACCAAAAACGAAAAAACCAGTAGTACCCCAGCGATCGAAACGCTCGATGTGATGACAAGCCCAAACGAGGCGTAAAAAAGGAAATCCCACCAGCGAACGTTCCAGCCCTCAGTTTCAGCGCGATTTGGCTCGAGTGTTATGGTCAAAAAACGATCACGGAAAACCCAATGGAAACCTCCGACCGCAGCGTAGATAAGTGCCGTCTGCAAGATCTTGTCGCGGGGAACCCAGAGCAGCGCTCCGGTCAGCATAGCCTCGACCAACTCGGCGCCCTGTGGGGCCCGGTCAGCAATTAAGATGGCCGTAGCCGATGCCACAGCAAAGGTAATACCGATGATCGCCTCTTGCGGAATCTGCTGCTCGCGGAGCCGCAAGACTGAGAAGATCGCTGCGCCGATAAGAGCAAACAGCAAAGAGTAGAAGTAAGCCTGGTTGCCACCCAACGGATAACCGAGCAGAAAGGCAAACGTTGCGCCCATGGCTGCAATTTGCGCCAACGCAAGGTCGACGAAGATGACCCCACGCGAAACGACGTGCAAGCCGAGATAGGAATGAATACCGGTAAGTACCAAGCAGGCGACGAAAGGCCAAAACAGAACTTCGATAGCTAGTTCCAAAAACTTGTCCTCTCTAGCAACCGGGGATAGCCGTTTTCAGCATTTCAATCCAAGTATCGACAAGCTCAGTGTACTCGTCGAGATCATCGGAGTCGGGATCTGTGTAGATGGGCACATACAGAAACCTTGTCCCTGTGCGTTCAGCTATCAATCGCGGCGTGCGCTCGTTGAAGTAATTGGCAGTCCAAAGAGCTGGGATCTGATCACGTCGAATCAGGTCTATGAGGCTCGCAACGTGCGATGCTGAGGGAGGAATACCGGGTCGGCGTTCCACGTAGCTGGATATTTCCATGGCGAAGCGATCGACAAAGTAGGCCCAATTCAGATGGTAAGCAATAATACGCTTGCCCCGAAGGCACTCGGCCGAAGCAAGCCATCCTCCCTGGCGATCTAAGAGCGGCATGCTACCGATCTCGGTGTCCTCAAGGAAGGTTCGCAACCGATTTGCCAACGCCAAATCGGCAAGTTTGTCCCCACCAACCAACTCGATGAGCCGCATGCCGAACATGCGCTCGTAGATCTCCACCTTGAAATTCTCGAAGCGCTGTTGATAGTAGGCAGCGTTGCCACTATCCACGTTTTGCAGCCCGGTCTTGATGTTGTCGGCAATAATGACCGCACGCAAAGGGTCTGTATGGACATGCGGATTGCCGAAGAGGTGAATATCACCACCAGCGCGGCTGGCATTTTCTGGTATCTCTAACATCGGAACACCAGTTGATACCGATACGTAGCCGATCTCACCTTCGCGGATCCGTGGGTTGCGCGCCTTGTCGATGACCGCAGGCATCCAGATCTCCAGGTCGAGTCCAGTTGCCAGCAACAAGTCAGCGCGACTCAACATAATCGAGAAGCTCGGCTTCGCCTGGACAAAGTGGGCGTCTTGGCGCGCAGCAGCGATCGATTCCACCGTTCCTTTGTCGCCAATGATTTCCGTGGCGATAGATTGATACGGCGTCAACGAAGCAACCACCTTAAGGCCGTTCTGCGGCACAGCACTACCGTCTGAAAAGGCAATCAACGAGACAACAACCAAAACCATCGCAATCTTGGCCACTATGTTTCTTCCTTCCCCGCCCATCAGTATTTCTCGTGTTTGTGTGGTCCGAGAGCCCAAGTCAACTGCACGTAGAACTTATGTTCGGGTTCTGGGATCTCAAGTTGCCGCGACCCATAACTGTACTGGACCCTGAACCGGGCCCACTCACTCTGCCACCATTCGAAGTAGGGTGACGCGCCCCACAGACTCTTTCCAGGTTCCATCGGAAGCTGCGTATAGTCACCTCGCAAACCGACAAACGCTCTCCGGTTCAGTTTGTAGACACCGTAGGTATAAGCGCCCCAGGAATTGATGATGCCCTGATTGGTTGCACGTCGTTGCCAGAGGAACTCACCGCGAAGCTCAAACCCACGATACAGAGAAGTTTCGGGTGGCGCCCAATTAAAGTTCCAATCTGTCCCGAAAACCTGGGTTCGTAACCCTCCATCAAAATCCGCTTGTTCTCGAGTGGCGTCTCCAGGTCGCCATCGATCTAAACCCGAAATGCCGGTGGCAGCAGACAGACCGACTTCGATATATGAGGCATCAGAAAGGTCAAAATAGTTGGTTTCGTGGACCAGGAAAACGGGCTGGTCGAAACCTTGCCCCGAGAACGAAACTTCGTTTGCGTCGTTTACTACCTGCACAATGACCTCGTTGTAACCACCGAGGAACGAGGGCGGAATCCATGACAACGACGTGCCCAAGCCGGTTAGGCCCTCTTCGCCCCAGATCGCAAGGTGAACGGCGGGTCTGTCCGCTTGTGGAAGCGAGTGATGGTGGTAGCGGTTAAGCTTGCCCCAGTCGAGACGCAGTTGCCCCGCTTTAATGCCAAGGCCTGCCGGCAGTGTGTTGTAGTCGATGTACGCCTCTTCGACCTTAAACTCACCTTCTTCCTGCACAACAAAGAACTTGGCGCTGGAGTAAGGATCGAGAGGCGCCTGAAACGATGCCTCGAACTCGTTGAAGCGGAATTGGTTAATTTCCTCATCTCCAGTGCGATCGGCGAAGACGGCGGACATGTCCCCGGTCACGGAGATCTCGGGATTCAATTGGTTAAGGTTTCGGGTTTGGCTCTGAAACCGTCTTCCTGCACCCTGGTTGGAACCTTGCCCACCAGCCCCTGTTGTCTCGGGCCTACCCTCCCCCAGTAGTTCTGCAAGCTTCCGCTCAAGCTCTGCGCGCTCCTCCTCGCTCATCGTTTCTCCAACGACTTCAGCGGCACCTTCCTCTGCCGTCACCGCCACATCCGGCGTTGTACCCAACTGGACGTCACGCAACTGTGCGATCTCAGCTTCGATCGTTGCGAGCCGCGCGCCGTATTCGTTTCTTAGCTGTTCGAGTGCCTCCTCCAGGTCTGTAACTCGCCGGTTGAGCAATTCTTGTTGAGCGTCCTGCGAAGACAAAGGTATTGCCTCCACAGTGCTCGCAATTGACAACGAGAGCCCTCCTGCCGTGAGGGCGATGACAACAAATATATTCCACATGATTTCTTCCTCGCTTCGCTATTTCCGAAAGATGTTTCGGGAAATACCGTAACCGCGACGCCGAGTCCAACGCATCCGAATTCGAGGTGCAACGGTCTACATCAAGGCGAAGCTAAACAGCCTCGCCCGGAGTTCGTTTGACTCCGTTAGGATGCCGAGGCAAACAGTGGGGGCCCTCTGTAAGTCAGCGAAGGCGGAAGCGTAGGAAACGTCCGCTGGGTTTCAGACGGGGATGTGACCGCGATCTGAAGAACCAAGCACGACAGTGCCGGGACGGTTGCCAAAGAACCCCGTAGATGGAGCGCTTGGCAAAGCGTGCAACTTTGATCGTTGCTCTCAGCGTGGGAGTGCACATTAAAGACCCCCGCGAACGCGGCGACTAGAAGAAACGCTGCAACGAGCGTCTTAGACAACCAAGTAACTTTCTTCATAAATCCACCGATGGTGCTGAGGTTTACTTCGATGGGTAAGACTAGGCGCAGGCATGGATTAATGTCAATGACCACAGAACTGGTGCTCGGAATCAATGCTCATCGAATCCCCATCGATCAGCAGATAGGTCGCTACCCGTAGGCGGGGCGGCCAGATGTATCAAGCTTCTACCCCAGCCTGTTAGTGTCCGAGAATGCACATAAAGAAGAATGCTTGCCTGGCAACCGGATTTGAGCCAGATGACTTCGAATTGCTGGAAAAGTTTGAAGCTGGGATAGCCACCGACGACCTTGTGGACCGCCTATGGAGGAAAGCAGGCCGCTTGATTGGGAAACTTGGTGCTGACCTGTTCGGTGATGGCCTTTACCATGCAGACCTCTGGCCAGAAGGTGACGCTGACGATGGAGATCGTGGGCCTTTCTTGTGGGCACGTATTAAAAGGGTTGGCAAGGAACAATACGCCACCCACATTGGTGTTTTCCTCTCTCCCGACCTCTGTAACCTGTCAATTGATCTCGAGAAGGACCTCCTGGATGCTAAGCAATCAGGCGAAATTCTCGAGCAAGTGATCGAGTTCTTCTGTTCTGATCTTCCGTCGATGCTCGACTCCGCAACTCACACGGACCTTCAAGTCTGGACCGATTCGCAAAACGTTGTTGCCGTCGATAATTTTCGAACGGTGGACTTCACGGCATTCATGAATGGCAACCAGGATGCTGGCCATCCCTGGCCGAAAGTCGGCTACATCTTGAGCGCTCATGATGTGGAGAGCTTCGGGGATCGCTGGGTCGAAGAGTATCGTCAGCGAGCCCAGTGCTTGGTGGGGATTTATGACGCAATGATTGGGAGTTTCGCGCCCTTTATCGACGGGTGAATCCCCTATACCTCCCTCGGTTTTAGGCCACTCTACCTAATTTCGATTTCAACCAATTCGAGTGGCGCGTCACCGGGATTCTTGAGGCTGTGTTCAGCATCAGCTTTCTGGAACACCCAAGCGCCGTCGGCGACCTGAACGGTCACTACTGGTAGGGCATGTCGATGTAGGGTGCTCGATGCACCCGGCTCGAGGGTGCCCCGGAACGAACGAAACCAGTGATTGTCTATCTCGACATCGAAGCCCGAAGGGGGCACGGTAGCAGGTCTGGGTGAACGCGCGGCAGAATCCGCAGCTGGCCCGTGGCCACGGTTGATCACCGCGATTAGCCGGAACAACCCGTCACCGACGTTGTTGACTCTGTGGGTAACCGGTCGGTCAGCATAGCGGATATTGCTAAATACCCTACCTGGCGAACTCACAGGCCCCGCCCCGGGGCCAACCCAGTCACGGCCCATAACCTGTGACCGCGTGCGCGAAGTGCCGATTGAGACATAGAAGATCGGGTCGGCGTGGGTGTGATAGAGCGTTGTGTCCCCCGGCGGTATCTGCACGTCGAGGATGAATGCTACATCGTCGTTGAAAACGAGGTGGTGTCGTGGCTCTTCGTGGACAGGGACTGCTTGCTGCAACACCAAACCTATTATTAGGCAACCGGTAGGTAACAAGCAGGAAGATGGAAATGTCATCACTGGAAGACAAACACCGGGCACACAAGCAACGAGTAAACGTTACTGCGTGCCCTTAAGGTTCGATCAGCAAGAAATGCAGTTGTTGTTGTTAATTGCCCCGAAGCGTTCAAGCAACGCGATCGTCTCGAAGAATGGTTGGACCCGCTGCTGTGGACCGTTCGCCATGTCAATCGTCGTTTGCCCTCGGCGACTAACAAACGTCGCATCTGCACCACGCTCAAGGAGAAACATGATCACTTCGTTGTCACCGCGTGATGCGGCGTTATGCATCGCTGAGAAACCATCGTGGGCACGCACGTTGACGTCCACGCCAAGTTCATCAACGAGGTACTCCACGGCGTTAAACCAACCGTCAGGCACGTGGCGATGCTGCTGGCCTACACGTGAGGTGCCAAAACCAACGCCCGCGGCAGCGTGCAACGGGTGCACAGCCGGGTCACCCGCCTTCGACGGCGGCAGCCCTGAGGGATCCGTCTCCTCTTCGGTATCCTCGGGGTCCTGCTGGCCCGGGAAAGGCTGGCTCCCGAAGTTCCGCCGAGTACGGTTGCCGTAAGAGAGCGTTGAAATATTGGGGTCGGCACCAAACTCCACAAGGAGTTTCATGGCATCTACGTCCAGCGAATAGGCGGCACGCCAAAACGTGGTGGCACCAGAAAAGTCGACGCCCATGCGTCCAGCATTGTAAGCCGCGTACCAAACGTGCGTCGTTGTGCGGGCGTTAATATCGGCTCCAGCTTCAAGCAAGAGCCTCATCAAGTCGAGGTACGAAATCTCCTGCTGCTCGTTTGCCGTCGGCTGTGGGTACCAGGTGCGCAGGTGCCATTCCTGATTGATCGCAGCGAATAGCGGTCCAACTCCGTCGTCACTCACATAATTCGGGTCGGCACCTCGAGCTAGGAGTTCTTTGGCAAGATCGTAATTCCCGTTGATTGTGGCTAGCAGAAGTGGGCTCGACTCATCGGCTGTACGATGATTGATGTCAGCACCTGCTTCTAGAAGCATCAATGCGGCTTCGGAACGACCGTCACGCACCGCGTAGTGAAGTGCAGTAAACGCACCCTGTGTACCGATTTGATCGGTTCCCGAAAGCGCTCGCGGTGCATTAGGGTCGCTCCTAGTCGGCCTGGGGCGGTTACCACGGCCCGCACCGCCCCTTCGCGGAGTGCCAGCCGGATCATCTGGGTCCGGTGGTGTGGTTGCGCCAGCAGCAGTCCCACCACTGGTCGGCGGATCGTCCGTTTTCGTTTTCTCCGAAGACTTCTTATCATCGGCCGGCGGATCGTCTGTGTGCTTCTCCGCAGACTTTTGACCATCGGCCGGTGGATCGTCTGTCTTCTCCGCAGCTTTTTTACTGTCTAGAGTGGGATCGGCGGAGGCTTGTGATCCGGCCGGGATGAAGCCATCGAAGCGTTCACGGAAATCCGTGCGTTCTTCTGGCGACTTCGCAGCATCTTTGATTCGGTTTCGCGTTGACCGCGCCGCACTATCTGCACGGGATTTCGCTGGATAATCGGTCACCTTCGTCACCGCTCCAACATCTGCACCAGCAGCCACCAGCGTCGCGATTGCCTCCAGCCGGTTATGCGCGGTGGCAAAGTGGAGCGGTGTACGTTCCAGGTACTGATCCCGGGCGTCCACATGGACGCCAGCGCTAATCAAGGCACTAATCGGTGCAAGCTGACCGGCCTGCGCAGCCAGGTGTAGCGGACTTACACCGGTGTCGGTAATCCGCTCTCCGTCACTGCCAGCCTCCAAAAGACGTGCCACCGCGTCACCATTGCCCTGCATAGCTGCTAGATGGAGTGGCGTATAACCGCCCAAGCGTGTCATCGGCTCCACCACGGCTCCGGCGTATAGCAAAACCTCCATAGTGGTGACGTCGTCGGTCAGAGCCGACCAATGCAACGCGGTCATACCGTCGCCTTGGGAAGCGTTGACGTCAGCGCCTTCACGCAACAACGCGCGAACTGTATTGATATCTTCACGCATCGCCGCGTCCGCAACCGGGGACTCAGCTGCTGAAGCAACCAATATCGCCGGTACCGAAAGGGCCATCAGCATTAAGATGGCGACAACGGTGGGCGCGTTCAAGTGTAGACGGTTCCGCATTGCTCGCCTCCGGGTCAGTTAAGCGTTACCAGCTTCGGTGGGGGGTGCCGACAACGAAAAAATCCCGTTGCTATCACCGAAGCTCTTCATATCGTCCATACCGAGCCTCTGCATAAGATCCAGCATCACGTTCGCCATCGGGGTGCCGTCATCAGCGTGGAGGTGCACACCACCATCCAATGCTCCACCAGCACCCCCCAGCATGATCAGCGGGCACCGGCGATGGTTATGCAGGTTGCTGTCAGCCATCGGCGAACCGTAGACGATCACGGTGTTGTCGAGGAGACTGGCGTCCCCTTCCATCGTGTTCTGGAGCTTTTCCATAAAGTACGGCAACAAGGAGACGTGATATTTGTTGATCTCCGCGTAGTCTCGCACTCGGCTATCACGTCCACCATGGTGCGAGGCTCCATGGAATCCGGCGTCGATGCCGCTTTCGGGATACACCCTACTTGAGCCATCGCGCCCAAACTTGAAGGAGAAGACGCGGGTAAGGTCTGCTTCAAAGGCCAACAACTGCAGGTCGAACATCAACTTGACGTGCTCATCAAACGAATCGGGCACGCCGGCAGGGGCCGAAGGAAGTTCGCGCTGCTCGCCGCTGTTGTTGCGCGCTTCGATACGCTGGATGCGCTGCTCGATCTCCCGGATATTATTGACGTACTGGTCGAGACGTTGCTGGTCGGCCGGACCGAGCTGGGTACGTAAGCCGGTCAGTTCCTCCATGACCCAATCGAGAATACTACTGTTGGTCTGGCGCAGTTGTGAACGCCGTTCCGGCGTCCCGCCGGCACCGAACAGCTGCTCGAATACGGCGCGCGGGTCTCGGATCATCGGTAGCGGGTTGTCCGCTGCCGCCCAGCTGATTGTGTCGGTGTATACGCAAGCGTAACCGTAGGCGCAACCACCGGATTGATCGACCGGTTCGACAGAAAGCTGAAGCGATGGAATGGGGGTGTCGTTGCCGAAACGCTGCACGTATAACTGGTCCATCGACGGGCCTACGTACACGTCCGATCCCTGTGTCATCTTGGGACGAGCCTGGGTCAAGAATACCGCGCTCGAACGGAAGTGGTCGCCACCGATATGCTCGGGGATGAAAGCCTCGGCCTGCTGGCAATCAGTGTTGCTGACAATTGTGAGGTAGTCCTTGAACTTGTCGAGCGGTGCCAAGCTCCCGGCTGACAGGTCGAAATTCCGACCAATTACCTCAGGCGCCCAGAGGAACTCGGATGCGCCAAACTCATTACAACCCGCCGCGCCGTGCACCTGCTCGATGCAGACCATCCGTGTGCGGCCAGCTGCCCTTCCCGCGGCCGTGCTGGCCCAAAGCTTACGTGCCGGAACCATCGCGTCGAGCAAGGGCACGCCAAGCGTCACACCCATGCCGCGCAAGACCGTTCGACGTGAGATGTGTTTCTGCGAAATGTACATACGGCGGTTCTCCGGTTTGCGTTATCTAACAACTCGTTAGAACTGTTGTCCTCCAAGACCCATTTCTTCTGTCGTTTCCGCCCTCGCCATCCGGAACGAATCGCTGTTGACGATTCCAAGGATAAACGAAGAGATCCGATAATCGTCCTTTTCTGCCTCGCCAATAATCTCGCGGACCCCCGGCATATCGTAGTACTCCACTCTGCGGCCCATGGCATACGACATGAGGCTCCCGGTGAAGTGCGTGATGATGACGTCGGAGCGCTTCAAGAGCGCTGCAGTCAGGTCGGCGGGGCCGTTTAGTTCCGTACCATCGTACATCACGGCCTCGGTATTGATCGGGACGCCGCGGTCTTTAATACGCCAGGCGCCGGTTACATCAAAATTGTCGAGCGATAGACCAAGTGGGTCGATCATGTTGTGGCACGAGCTACACGCCGGGTTGGCACGGTGCTCAGCCAACTGGTCAGCAACCGACTTAAATCGCCCATTTTCAGTTTGCCCGGTCTCCTCAAGGTCAGGAATGTTTGGCGGCGGTGCTGGCGGCGGGCTGCCAAGCAACACCTCCATCACCCATTTGCCGCGCTTGACCGGTGAAGTCCGGTTGGCCTCTGACGTCATCGTCAAGATGCTGCCGTGCCCTAAAACACCTCGGCGACGGTCATCAGGATAATTCACCCTGCGAAACTCCGATCCCGTGACGCCGGGAATGCCGTAGTGACGCGCGAGGCGCTCGTTGGCAAACGTGTAGTCGGCAGTCAGCAATTCAAGTATGTTTCGATCCTCGGCCACTAAATGGGCAAATAGCAACTCGGTCTCACGATGCATCGAGTTAGCCAAGATCTTGTCGTAGTACGGGAACGACAACGCGTCCGGATCGACCTTGTCGAGGTCTTGTATCCGAAGCCACAGGCCTGCAAAGCGCGTGGCGAGAGACTCGGCGCGCGGGTCGGCAAGCATCCGGCGAACCTGCGCGTCAATGATTTCCGGGTCCGAGAGCTGACCGCGAGCCGCCAAGTCGATCAATTCCTGATCGGGAGGCGTACTCCAAATGAAAAACGACAGCCTCGAGGCGAAGGCGATGTCGTTGACCGGGTAGATGCTACCCGGGGCGACCCCCGCAGGGGTCTCCTCCGTGCGAAAGACGAAGTACGGGCTGGTGAGGATCGCCTGTAGCGCCGTTCCGATACCACCCTCGAAACCACCGAAAACCGCCCCCTGATTGTAGAAGGCCGTCAGGCTGGCAATGTCGCTGTCGTCTACCGGCCGCCGGTAGGCCTGCGCGGCGAGGCGCGAAATGATGCTCTTGGCACAGGGCAGTTCCTCTCCGGCGGATGTCGGACGGCAGGTAAAAATCCGTCGTCGCGTCGGATTGTCGGAGACACCGGTGACATTGAACGGCCCGACGATGGACAAGTCACGCAGGTGGGTGAGCGTCTCGACACCGTAGCCGACGCCGATCTGCGTGTCGGCCAGGGTGTTATCGATCGGCGTAACCAGGTCATCAATAGACAGCCCTCCCTCATACTGGGCTAAGAACGCCGCTGCTACCGTATGCGCGCCGGCACGGACGTCGACCGGACCAACGGTAATCGTCAAACCAGTGGGATCCATTTCCGACAGCCAGCGGTCAATATCGAGGATACCCACTCGCTCGCCATCGATCGACACTTCAATTTGCTCTTCTAGGAGCGTGCGGCCAAACAATAATCCAGTGGGCTCACCATGCAGTAGCATCCGGAATTCGTACTTGCCATCAGCGGGGAAGTTGTGGACCACCGCAACACCGCCGCGGGTGCCAAACGGTGCCCCATCGACACGCTTCTTTTGCGACTGGGTCCGCGGCACGGGGTAGACAGTCGAGTCAGGACCGGCGAAGGGATCACCGATGGCGGCACGACTGACATGGCCAGCGGCCCGCAGGTAGCCTTCCATCACTGTTGCTGAGGGCATCTGTACGTCAGCGATGTTGTCAAAGCTAGCGCTAATCGTGTCGGGCGGGAGAAACGTGCTGGGATCAATTTCGATGCCTAGCAAATCCCTGATCGCCCTGACGTATTCGGCACGGTTGAGTCTCTGGAAGGTGCGCCTGCCAGGATTCGGGTTGCGCGCCGCGTGCTCGTCGATGCTCGTTTCAAGTGCCATCGCCAGGGCATGCTTGGTAGCAGCGTCGGGCTGCTGCGCCTCCTTCGGCGGCATCATGCCGACACGTAACTTTCGAATCATTTTTTCAGCAATCTCGGCGTTCTCGTAGGCATGTTCGGCATCAAATGACTCAAGCGACAAACCGCCCGTCAGCAACTGATCGTTGTGGCAACGGAAGCAATAGCGCCCAATGGTCATGTTCTGCTCCTGATAAGACATCGGAGCAGAGCCTGCAGCGACCGGTTCTACGAAAGCAATAGAATTAACGTTCAGGGCCTGAGAGCCACCCGCCAACCCGGTATCGACGGAGACAGCAAGGCATAGAATCGAAGCGATCGATGCCGCTAACGCGAACTTTTTCATTTACAAATTACCTCGTGCCCAACCAAAAGCGGACGGACAAGTGCCAGAAGCCTATATACGAGTGCTTTAGACTAGTCTCAACAACGAATTATTGGCAAGGGCAAATAGGGAATGTGTAGGTAAATTTTACATGCTTAATATCCTGAAAAAGGCTCAAATTCGCCAAAGAACCATCGTTTCCACGAGTCACTAGCCCATTTCAAGTATGGGATCAGATGAAACATCGCCTGGCACGCCGGGACCATTGAGTCCAGGACTTACAGAGAATGCAAGGTTTCACCGAAGGTATATGCCTCACTCGTACGCAAACATGGGGCGAAAACACGCGGGAGAATCTTTTGAGAGCGAAAAACACTGTCCTGATAGCGTCACTCGTCATTACGGTTTTTCTTGTATCGGCTTCGTTAGCAGCACAATCCAGCAGATTCCGCTTTGAAACTCACGATACGACAGGAATGGCATGGTTTAAGGGCAATACTCACACACATACGCTGGAGAGCGATGGTGACTCCCCGCCGGAAGAGGTCGCCACCTGGTACAAGGAAAACGGTTACGACTTCCTGGTGCTCTCCGATCACAATGTGCTGACCAACCCGGCGATTCTTTCGCACATCGTCGATGAAACCTTCATTCTGATCCCCGGCGAGGAAGTGACTTCGAGTTTTGAAGACAGTTCCGTGCATATTAACGGTATTAACATCAACACTCTCGTAATCCCCCAAACCGCTGAAACTCTTGTCGGCACAATCCAAAAAAATGTCGACGCGATCCGTGAGGTAGAAGGAGCGCCGCACATCAATCACCCCAACTTTGGGTGGTCGTTTGGAGCCGAGGAACTTGCCCAGGTAGAAAACAATCGTCTCCTTGAGATCTACAACGGTCATCCGGCCGTGCACAACAACGGTGGCGGCGATGCGCTCGGCCTGGAGGCTATCTGGGACTACCTGCTTACGCGCGGCAAGCGCATCTACGGAATCGCTGTCGATGACGCCCACGATTTCCAAACTATTGGGCGTGACCACTCCAACCCAGGACGTGGCTGGGTCACTGTACGCGCCCGGTCTCTCGATGCGTACGAGATCGTTACTCACCTGGAAGAGGGGCTGTTTTACGCAAGCACGGGCGTTGACCTCGACGATATCCGTGTAAGCGACCGGCGCCTTGAAATACGCATCCGCCAACGCGGCAACTTCAAATACCTGACCAGGTTCATTGGCGCCGGGGGAAAGGTGCTGTCCGAAACCCCCGAAAATCCAGCCGTTTTCGAGCTCCGCGGCCCCGAGGTGTACGTGCGCGCGGTTGTCTACGACTCCGGAGGTTGGCGCGCCTGGGTGCAACCCGTTTTCACGGNCAGCAACTAAAACAGACCCAATCTAAATCTAAAGACGTCGACCTAAAGATTGTTCTGCTGCCTTAACCAACCCTCCCGCGATGAATTAACGGTAATGGGACGTGGGGTTGCTAAAAGGGCCTGTGGGAACGTTGTTAGGGACCCAGCGAGAATAACCGCTGGAATTGATGTCCTAAGCACCCTTAATTTAGAAGCCTTTCCCGATGTTCCATCTGCCGCAGCGCGAGGAACAACAGCATCGCGCCAGCAATGAAAACTGTGAGGCGATTGATCAAGATTTTTTCAGCCCAGGCCGGATCTTCGGTAATCACCGTCATCTCGAATGGGTGCAGGAACAGGTCCCAATTTGTCCCTTGGAAACTTTCGTAAGTAATCAGGACCAAAATTATAAAGCCGAGCCCCAACATACCAGCGGCATTGGCGCTGCGCGTAAAAACAGAGAAGAAGAACGTTAGGTTAACGACCAAGAACGCCGGCAGAAACGCGTTTAGCCCACCCCATATGTACGGAAACTCCGCGAAAAAATAGTAAGAAACAGTGCTCATGATCATCATCGTGACCAGCAGCACGGCGTACACCGATAACATCCGCAAGCTCCAAACTGTGTAGTGCGAGCTNGCGGTGCTAAATAACACCTCAAGGGTATGCTGGTCACGCTCCCTGGCGATCAGGTCCATGGCTAGGTAGATCCCGAGAACCGTGCCGGGTAACTCGACCAAAATAAACAAGGCATCGCCGACGCCGAAGCCCGAGTTCGGCTGGTAGACCGCAAAGAGGTAGAGAATCGTGTAGAACGTCAGGAGGCCAAGCATCATAAACAACAACTTGCGGCGAAAAACGACGCGACCGCTGAGACGAAACAGCGACACTAAGCTGCTTGTCAGCTCGCGCCACGACAGCATCGCCTCGACATCCGGCGCTGCTGCGCCGAGCGTCGGCGCGAAATCACCATGATCCGACTGTGGGCCCCGACTCACGTCGCTCACGCCACACCTCGATGCTCACCGAGTAAGTAGATGTACGCGTCTTCTAGTGACGGATCTACTTGTTTAGCCTCGAATTGCGTCGGTGCTTCATTTGCCAAGAAGTGGACACGGATGCCAGCCGGGGTTCGCAGGTGGGTGATGACATTGAGATCATGCTCAAGATCGTTGAAGAAGTCTTCCTCGAGCACCGCTTCCCATACCTTGCCTCGTGCCTGCTCACGCATAACCTGCGGTGTGCCCGCGTAGACACACTGCCCATTGTTGATGACGGCCAGCCGGTTACAGCTGCCGGCGACATCCTCAACGATGTGAGTCGANAAAATGACGATGCGATCCTTGCTCAAACGNGCCAGNAAGTTGCGGAAACGGATNCGTTCAACCGGATCGAGCCCNGCNGTCGGCTCATCGACGACCATGATTTGCGGNGTGTGTAATAGCGTCTGGGCGATGCCAATGCGCTGCCGCATACCACCTGAATAGGANCCAATCGTATCTTCTTTCCGATNGACCAGGTTNACTTGCTCTAGCACATCCATGATGCGCTCTTTACGCTCAGCGGAATCNTTAAATCCTTCAAGTAGAGCTCGGTACTCCAGATACTCGTAGCCAGTCATGTGATTGTACGAGCCGAAATGCTGCGGCAGATAACCGATCAGGCCCTGCAGGTGTTCGTGCTCAGCGAGGTTGACTCCGTTGACCGAAACCGAACCAAACGTTGGCTCTAGGACCCGGGTGATAATCCGCATCATCGTCGTCTTGCCTGCGCCGTTCGGCCCGAGCAGACCGAACATGCCACGGCCAATTGTCAGATTGATACCACGCAACGCGGTGAACTCCGAGAGTTTAGCTCCAATGATCGGCGTCTTCGCGGCAATGCGATAGATCGGCCGACGTAACCAAACCACCCGCCCTATCATGTCTTCGATATCGACCTTGCCGGCCTCAACCTGGCGTGCCAGCCACCGGACGCCACGGACCGCAAAGAACAGCACGGCGCAAGTAATCGTCAGTGACCAAGCATCGAGTCGACGCTGTGTGTAGTAGAGGAATAACGTCAAAAAACCGTAGCGAACAACAAAGAGAAAGGCTCGGGACGATCCCTCGAGAACCAATGAACCGACAGCGTGCACCAGATGAACAAGAAGCCCCCAGGTTACAACCGAAATCGCGAAAAGAGCCATCCCTGCCGTAACGTATGTGTGCAGGAAGATCAGAAGCGCAAGAACAGGAAGCTTCCAGATCAGCCCGTCCTTCACCGACCCCCGATCAAGTACTTCGAGGCCTTCATCGAGCATGCGCCGAGCACGGCGCTCNAAGCGGCCCCANTCGCGNCGGAATCGACCAGGGGCTCCGTATATTTTGGTAAGCGTGTGGAGCTCCACTGAATANACNGGCTCCCGCCTCGTNTGCACGAGCACTCGNGTNTGGTGCGCCCGCATAATGGTCCACACCGACGTCAGGAAAAGGAACCATAGAGGGACCGCAAAGATCGACGTCCAAAAATAACTCTCATANCGATACTGCACGCCNTAGGTGGNCGCNATTGTNATGNTTGAAGCGATTCCAACACCGAGCCANCCCATACGCCGCAGCCAATCCNNTACTTGGTCAATGCCCATGTAGGCCACCGGCACGAAGATCAACGTCGAGACCATCGACACCGCGAGCCCACCAACCACGGTGATCGCGAACGGTGGCCAGATCTCGAAATCACCGCCAAACGACAGGGTGAGAGGGAAAACACCAAGCAGCGTTGTTGATGATGTCATTAAGATTGGACGCACCCGCGAGCGGCCCGCGGTAAGCACAGCCCGCTCACGCCTGAAACCCTGCTTGCGCATGCTGGTCACAGCATCAATCAAAATGATGCCGTTGTTCACTGCGATACCGATGAGGACGACGAAGCCAAGTAGCGCCATCGGCCCCGCTTCTGAGGTTAGGCCGGTGCCGGTGATCAGCAGCGCCATGCACGAGCCGATCACCGCGGTCGGCAGCGTGCAAAAAATAACAATTGGGGAGGAAAACGACTCGAATAATGACGCCAGGATCATGTACACCAGGATGGCCGCAATTCCCATCATCCAGTAGTAAATCGTGTCGACCTCAGCCTCGGTGACCTCGACTGTGTAACCCGGCGGCAAGACCATGTCGTTGATCACCAGCCGCACGTAGGCGCGGGCCGCGTCGATCCGGGGTTGCGACTCCGACACCTCGTCGGTGAAACGGTAGGTAAGGACGACGCGACGTGATTGATCTGTACGCAAGATCGTGTTGCGCCCTTCATCGGTGCGAACGCGCGCAACCTCTTCTATCGGCGTGTACTCGCCCGCTGGGGTCAGGATCGGCAGCTGCCGCAACTCGTCGAGACCGATCGGATCTTCCTCGATATCGTCGATGTAACGAACCTCGATGGGTGTCTCCGTACCATCGGCTTCAAGATAAGCAGTCGATGTCTGCACGCCCCGNGGGTTCGCCTGGCTGATTGCCCCCAGTACCGTGCTGATGGCGAGCTGGCGGTCGAACATGGCCATCGCATCAGGGATCACCTGAACCTCGGGACCGCTGCGCGCCAGGTCGACCGAGATGCTGTTCTCGTTGACGTCGAGCACCTCTTCGAGCCGAAATTCCAAGTCGTCAGCAATCATCTGCAGGGTAGCGAAGTCGCTGCCGCGCACGACGACAGTCTCCGGCGTCGCACCCTGCCCGAGTGAGAAACCACCGGTCATTCCGCCGCCACCGCCGCCACTCCGCCCACCACCGCCGCCGCCGCCTGAGGCGGGCGGATCGAAATCAACGTCCACATCCCCTCGGTCGATGTCATCGAGGGCATCTTCGAGCGCCTCCTTTGCCATATCGACGGTCATACGATCCGGGTAGTCGGCCCGATCAACAAGCGTGATGTTCACCGAACCCTGCGCTTCCTGAACACTTGTAGTAAAAGTCTCTACGTCTTCGAGTTCAGAGACGACTTGCTCGACCTTAATGACGGCCGCATCTGTGGCGTCGAGGGTCGCACCTTCGTCGAGCGAAATGTAAACAGTGAAACCGCTCTCTTCGGTCAGGGACTGTTGCTGCAACATCAAGAAAAACGCGGCGATCAGCGTGGCCAGCAGCGCCACGGCTACAGCGACAGCAAGGCGTACGCGATGACGCAAGTTTGCCTTGAGCACGACTGTATACATCTCAAGCAAGCGACCGGTCCCGAGGGGCCGGAGCGAAGCACGCGACAGTGTGCGCGCCCCGAGCATCGGAACGAGCGTCAGAGCAACAAGCAACGACGCCATTAACGGAAACGTGATCGCCAACGCAAGTTCACGGATGATGTCTTGGAATTCGCTCTGGATGAAAACCACTGGAATGAATACAGCTACCGTCGTCGTCGTTGAGGCGATAATGGCGCGGCTGACGTCGGCTGTCCCCGCACGCGCCGCTTCCATGGCATCTTTGCCGGCTTCGAAGTGCTTGAAGATGGACTCCATTACGACAATGCCATTGTCGGCGAGCATCCCCATAGACAGCGCCAAGCCACACAGTGATAGCACATTGAGCGACAGGTCCCAGGCGTACATGAGGTTAAAGGTCAGCAGAAGAGACGAAGGAATCGCCAACAACAAAATTCCAACGAACCGGGCACTTCGCAGGAACAAGAACAGCACGCCTAGTCCCAGGAACACGCCGATGACTGCCGCCCGCTGGAGCGTGCCGAGGGCTTCCTGCATGATTTCCGCTTGGTCGTCAGTAACGGTAATCTCGATCTCCTCTGCGGCGAACTGTCGGTTGAGCCTCTCGACGGTGACGAGCAGGTTCTCAGCAATGGAGATCAGGTTGCCCTCGTTTTCCTTCTGGATGCGAATGCTGACTGCCTCAAGGCCGTTGACCCGGCTATAGTCGGTGCGCTCCTGGAGTCCGTAGTTGATCTCGGCGATATCACCGAGGGTAAGCTGCCCGTCCTGCCGCACGACGACGTTGTGGACCTCGCTGATTGCCGCGAACTGCCCCGACACACTGACCGGAAAACGCTGATTGGCGTCGAACACGCGCCCGACGTACGCGCGCGGTACGTTGACACTGTTGATCGCCCCGGTGATTGCGTTCATCGACAACTGGTGCGCAGCCAGCAGTTCGGGGTCAACGATGATCTCGATCGACCGCTGCTGCCCACCCAGAGGCGTGGCCGAAACCACACCATCGACCGCCTCAAGCTCGGGCCGGATCTTCTCCTCGGTGAAGTCGCGCAGCCAGTTCAGATCACCGGCGCCGAGCACCTGGAGCGTCATGACTGCACTGGTCAAGATTGACGTGTCGAAGCGCTGCACAGTGAGCGTCGTCTGCTCGGGAAGCGTGGGCAGCAGCTGGCTCATGCGCCGGTTAACCTGCAGTTCGGCGACCCTCATATCGGTCGACGGCTCGTACGCGATCGTTACCCTGCCGTTGGCAAGGCGCGACTCAGAGTCGATTTGAACTACGTTCTCGAGCTTGCCTATCTCCTCTTCGATCGGCATCACGACCTCACGCTCGATTTGCTCAGGCGACATCGCGCTCTTGTTAGCAACAATGAAGATCTCTGGGAAGACGACCTCGGGCATCAACTCGACGCTAAGTCGACCGAGCGAAACCACGCCGAGCATGCCGATCGCGATAAAAAACATCCCCGTGGTGACGGGTCGGCGGATGGCAAGATTGGAGATCATGCCGGGTCCGTTGTACTCAGCAGCTCCGGCAACCTGCGGACGCGCTCGACCATCTCGTAGGCCACCGGAATGATGACTAACGTCAACAGCGTTGATGTCACTAGTCCGCCGATCACAGCGATCGCCATCGGCGCTCTCATCTGGGCACCCTCTCCTAAGCCAAGCGCCATCGGCGAAAGCGCCAGAATGGTGGTGGCACTGGTCATTAGGATCGGACGCACCCTGTCTTGCGCCCCCTGCACAACAGCTTCACGAATCGACATTCTGGTGCGNAACTGGTTAACGTGGTCAACCAGAATGATGGCGTCGTTCACCGCGATCCCCCCCAGCATGATGACGCCGATATAAGCCATGATGCTAAGGGGCTCGCCTAATGCCCAAAAGGCAACGACGACACCGACACCTGCGAACGGTACTGTCAGCATCACGGTGAACGGGTGCAGGATCGATTCAAACAGCGATGCCATCACCATATACACGAGAATCACGGATAGCCCGAGAGCGAAGCCGAGGCTAGCAAATGACTCGGCACGCTCGCGCTCCTCTCCGCCAATTTCAACACCGTAGCCAACCGGGAGCGCAACCTGCGACACCAGGGCTTCGACCTGGTCGATCGCCTCGCTGAGCACGGCGCCTTCAACCAGATAACCGCTGATCCTCCCGATACGCCTCTGGTCCTCACGTAGAATTTCGCGCGGGCCTTCGACAGTGCGGGGATCGGCGATGTCGCCAAGCGTCAAAACCGCACCCTCAGCCGTGTCGATACGAATCGAGCGCAACTCGTTGAGCGTGACGTCCTCGAAACCGACTCGAATGTCTCGCGAGCGCTGATCCTTCGAGAGTTCGCCGGCAACTTCGCCAGTCAACCGGCGTTCAAGATCAGCTATCAGCGATTGCGGCGTGAGTCCAAAGGCAGCGATGACATCGTCGCGCAGGTTCAGATCGATTTCTGGCTGGCCGCCTTGAAAGCTCGTTCGCACGTTATAGACGGCCGGCAACTCTTCGATCAGCGCTCCCACCTCGGCGGTCAGTCGGCGCAACGTGTCGAGGTCGTCACCGATGATCTCAAGCTGTAGCGGCGCCGCCTCCGCCCCGAGCACGCCCTGCAAAGCCGTTTCCTGCAGCTCGTACTTGGCCTCCAAGTCGGGGATCTCGGCCAGCTCCCTGTCGATGGCCTCCACCATCTCTGCGATGCTGCGACGAGGGCCGGTGGACAACGCCACCGAAAGATTAGTGCGGTTTGGCCCACTCGGATTGGTGACGTTGGTCACCCGCGCCGGGTCTTGGCCAGAGCGCGAGTACACCGTGGCCACATCGGCGGAGCCCAGTTCCTGGATCATCGAACCGACGCGTGCCGCCACCCGGTCGGTCATCTCCAAGCGAGTGCCCTCGGGCAATGCGACGTCGACGTTGAAAAGACCCTGGTCTTCTCGCGGAATAAACTCCATCGGGATCGCCAGCGCCAGTTGGAACGTGATCCCCGCGGAGATGACGATAAGAACACAAACGACGAGCTTGTGGTCGAGCGCCAAGGACAACCCGGCACGGTACAAGCGCCTTTGTTTTGGTTTTCCGTCCGAGCTTTTCTGGCGCAGCAGACGCGAGGCGATCATCGGGACCACCGTCATCGCAACAATCAGCGACGACAGAAGCGAGAACACCACCGTCCACGCTTGTTCCTCAAAGAGCTCGCCCACGAGCCCCTGGACATAAACGATCGGNAGNAACACTGACACCGTGGTCAACGTCGAGGCCAGGATCGCAACCCCAACGTCGGAGGCGCCCTTGGCCGAAGCCTCATACGGATCGGCGCCAAGCTCCAGACGCCGGTAGATGTTCTCGATTACGACAATGGCATTGTCGACGAGCATGCCGGCGCCAAGCGCCAGTCCACCCAGTGTCATGATATTGAGCGTCAGATCCTGAAAGTACATCAGCGTGAACGTGGCCAGAATGGAGACCGGGATCGCCAGGCCGATAACCAGCGTCACGGTGATCGAACGTAAGAAAAGGAACAAGACGCCGACCGCGAGCAGAGCACCGTAGAAAGCGGCTTCTTCCACCTCCTGGACGGCCGCCTCGATGAACCGAGCCTGGTTCTCGACGACGGTAAACTCAACGTTCGGTAGATCGAGCCTCAGTTGCTCCATGTCGGTAAGCACCGTCTGCACGACGTCTACCGTGCTGGCGTCAGCCTCTTTGTAGATCGCGATGCCAAGACACTCGACACCGTTGAGCCGCACGATGGTCACGCGCTCGGCATACTCGAGGATGACGCGGCCGACGTCTTTCACGTATACCGGAACTCGCAGCTCGGGCTCGGTCGCTGCGCCTGCAGCCGTGCCTGCGCCTGCACCTGCCTCGGCAGCAGAGCTACCTTCAGCGGCAGCGCCGGCGCGCTGGCCGACGATCAGGTTCTCAATCTCGGTAATGTCGGTGAGACGACCCATCCCCTTTACCTGGTACGACTGATCACTTTCCTCTATACGGCCACCTGAGACATCCTGGTTGGCTTGCTGGATTTGCTGCACCACCGTGCTATCGGTGAGGCCGAAGGCTTCCAGTAGGTAAGGATCGAGAATGACGCGAATCTCCTTTTCGGCATCACCTTCGATCTCAGCCGAGGCGACACCGTCGAGGGCCTCGAAGCGAGGCTTTACTAGGGTGTCAATGGCCCCGAACAATTCATCAAGGTCGGCATACTCGGGTGAAGTCACCGCAATGCGCGCCACCGGCAGTGCCTGCGGGTCTTCCTGAGTCACGTCGAGGGTTCCAATCTCGTCGTCGGTGGCGTAGGTACCCATGCGCTTCTGCACATCAAGAAGCGCAAAATCCATGTCGGTCTCCCAGGTGAACTCGGCAACGACGACAGCCTGGCCGGAGCGTGTTATCGAGTAGACTCGATCGACACCGCTGACCGTACTGATGTCGCGCTCCAACCGTCTCGTGTAGCGCTCTTCCATCTCCTGTGGAGACTTCCCGGGGACCTGCAGGTCGACGGTAATGACCGGCGTCTCGACGTTCGGCAGGAGGTCGGTTCCGAGGCCGTCGAGAGAGATCCACCCGAGCAGCACGACGGCAAAAGTCGCCATCGCGATGGTAACCGGATAGCGGGTTGAAAACTCTGGTAGCGACATGTCAGGCCGTCAAGTGCACGGGGAGAAAACTTGCCGATTCAGTTATTCATTCCCCTTGGGCCGCCCTCGCCAGTAACGCGGACCTGGGTTCGCGAGCGAAGCGTCTCAAAGTTTCTGGTAATCAGACGCTCGCCTTCCGAGAGTCCGGCAATCACTTCGACCATCAGGTCGTTCGACAGGCCGGTCTCGATATTTCGCTGCTGTGCACGGCCCTCTTCCTCGACAAAAACAACGCTACGGTTTTGCCGGCTCAGCACCAGCTGCTTGGGGATGACAATGATGTCAGCACGCTGCTCGACGACGATGTCCGCCTTAATGAACATCCCGGGACGCAGGACCAACCCGGGGTTGTTGATCGTTACTTCGATGCGGAAAGTGCGCGTCGTCGGATCGAGGGTCGGGTCGAGCACCGATACTGCGCCGATGAACACCTGGTCGCGGAAGGCGTAGTTGATGACCCGCACCTCCTGCCCTAGGTCGATGTACGGCATCTGCGAATTAGGAATCTTCAAGTCGGTGATCACTTGTCTGTAGTCAACAACCTGCCCGATCACCGTGTTGGCCTCGACGATGGTCTCTTCAGTCGTGTCAACAAGTGCGGTCATATAACCCGAAAGCGGCGCGTAGACATTCAACTTCCCGAGCTGGATTTGGGCGTCAGTAATGTCGGACTCGGCGTCGGCGACAGTTCTTTTGGCTGCCTGCACCTCGGAGGCCACCGCCAAACCCTCATCGAACAGCGCCTGTTTTTCGGCCAGGTTATTCTGGGCATTCTCCAACCCCAGTTGTCGCGACTCCTGCCGGATACCGTTGACGTACTCCTCACTCTCGATGCGTGCGATGTGGGCACCTTCATCGACGCGGGTGCCCTCAACTGGCTTCTTGCCGCTTACGTCCTCGACGTAGAAAAGGTTTCCACGAACCTCAACGAGAATGTCGGCACTGCGCGAAGCACGCAAACTGCCGGTCGTTGAAACGAACGACTCTATGATGCCGCGCGCCACCGGCTGTACGGTAACCGGCACGACGAGATCGATGACGCGTTCGTCCGTCTGGACCTCACAACCGCCAACCATCAGCATCAGTAGGAACAGGAGTGGGAACTGTGGCGACTTCATCTTTCGCACTTCACTTGACTTTCATCGTGGGGATGGAAGCAGCGGACCCTCGTTGCTCTATTGAATCGTCCCATACTCTTACACTGGGCGCCTTCTCCAACATGGCATTTTTAGAAGCTATTACAAATCTTTACAGATAGTTTACGAACACCGAATGTTCTCCATAGAGAACAATAGCCTCCGGTGCGGTATTCTCATAAGGTATCGAGTTAACTTCTGGCTTGCAGGTCCCAGGATGCGAAGGCGGTCTCTCTCCCTCCTGCTCCCCATTGGAAGGTCAATGGACATCCAGATCTCTTCACTGAGCAAAATTTATAAAAAAGGAGCGCTCCCGGCGCTCGACAATCTCGATCTACGTATAAGCAGCGGCACCTTCGGTCTGCTAGGCCCAAACGGTGCCGGCAAGACAACACTGATCAAGATCCTGTCGACGCAGATGGAGCCAACAACGGGCGAAGTGACGATCGACGGCCTGCCTATCGACGCCGCCCGCGGGGAGGTCCGCCAGCGGCTCGGGTACCTGCCGCAGTACTTCGGCGCCTACCCAAACCTGACTGCGTTTGAGTTTCTCGACTACATGGCCCGTCTGGCTCACATTCAGCCAAGCAAGCATCGGAAGCAGGTGGTTGAGCAGGCGCTGGAAGAGGTGGCGCTGACGAAGGTGCGCGACAAGTACACGGGGACGTTCTCGGGTGGCATGAAACGTCGCTTGGGTATCGCCCAGGCGATCCTCGCCGAGCCCGACTTCCTGATCGTCGACGAACCAACGGCCGGCCTAGATCCAGAAGAGCGTATCCGATTCCGCAAGATCCTCGGGCGATTGAGCCGCAACCGCGCCATCCTGATGTCGACCCACATCGTCGGCGACATCTCAAGCACCTGCGAAGATATTGCCGTACTCAACTTCGGCCGACTATTGTTCCACGGTCCGCCAGAGGAACTGGTACGGCATGCCGAAAACAAGACCTGGACGCTGCACGTCGACGACGACGGGTTCACTAAGATACAAAAGGAATGGCATGTTGTCACCGTGGTGCCGGTGGGTGATGATCTGGCAGTTCGGATTGTCGGAGACGACGCCCCGCCGAGGGGCGCTGAGCCCGAGCCCCCGAACCTCGAAGACGCGTACATCTATTTTATGGCGACAGACGACCAAGCCCCCAAAGAAAACGGGAACCATTCATGAACATTCTACGGAACATCTTTGGCGTTGCCCGTTACGAGCGCATCATGTTGATGCGAACTACCAGGTTCCGTGCCCTCGGCTTGATTGGTATATCGATCCCGACGGCGCAAGGCATTGGGCTGGCAATCGCCGAAACTCAGGGCTGGCTGGCCGAGGGAGGTCAGATGTCGGCCCTAGGCCTCAGCGGGTTCATGCCGTTTTATATGTACACCTACTTCCAGACCATCCTGATTGCCTTCGTGGCTGGGAATTTCCGTGCCGTCGATGAACGTGCCGATGTCGAGGAAGTTATCTCGTCGCGACCGCTGACCACCGCTGAGTTGGTGACCGGCAAGTACGTTGGTGTCGTTCAAGCACTGACGACTCTAAGCCTCTGTGTTCTCGTCCTTACTTTGGCGATCCAGGCAGCGAAAATGAGCATCACAGGTGACCCATTCTTGCTGACACCTTACCTGGCCTACTTCTCTTTGATGACGTTCCCGGCATTGATCTTTATGTCAGCGTTGACGTTTTTTCTCGGTGCCACACTGCGCAACACTACAGCGACTGCGCTCGTATCGATCGCCTACATTATCGCCGTGTTGTTTTTTCTCGGAACACGTTATGGGGGTATCTTCGACTTTGGTGCCTTTTTTGCGCCGCTGTATTTCTCCGACATGGCCGGNCTCGGAGACGTTACTAGGGTGCTTCAGATCCGCGTTTTCTACTTGACGCTCTCTGCCGCCCTGCTGGGACTTGCAATCGCGNGTTACCCGNGTCTTCCAAANCCAGGCATATNNTCGAAGATAGGCCATGTGATGGCTGTGGTCGGGATCGGNGCCGCGGTTATCCTTTACACCAGCATGGCGCAGCANGACATGGCCCGCGACCAGAACCGGGCCGAACTNTTCGCGNTCCAGATCAGCCACGGCNACATGCCCGTCGTCGACGTGCTGACCTACGACCTCGACGTCGNGATCATGAACGACGGGGTGCCGNTGGCTGCCACCGTCGAGATGCTGCTCGCCAACTACAACGAGATCCCGCTCGAAACGATGATCTTCACGCTCAATCCGGGCC
This sequence comes from Acidobacteriota bacterium, assembly GCA_002722645.1. Lineage (GTDB taxonomy): Bacteria > Acidobacteriota > UBA890 > UBA890 > UBA890 > UBA890. Next base: position 14,846 of record PBML01000058.1, on the reverse strand, counting down.
TGGCGGTATCGAAAGTTACAGATGCGATCGGCCGCGACTTGCCATTTGAGATCAAGGGTTCGGTTGTAGAGATCACCCCGACAAAGACTTTGGCGCCCAGTGATGAAACGACAATCGCGATGACATACTCNGGAGATATCGATCGCGAAGGNTTCGACCTCCTNCGCACAGCGGCGCGCATCGCGAAATGGCAAGGCCCGATCCACAAAGGCGACCTGACCGCCTGGATCCGANAGGACTCGGCTTACCTACCACCGCGGAGNCGCTGGTATCCGGTTCCCGGNGTCGATTACGGGAATGACCAGGCACGACCGGTTTCGTTTTCNACCGGCCGCATCACGGTAGATGCGCCGGCTGGCCTTGAGGCGATCACCCAAGGCATACCAACCAGCGAGCGAGCCGAGGAGGGGCGTAGCCGCAGTGTTTGGGAGATCAACGTTCCGGTGCCGCAGCTGTCGCTGAATCTCAGCGAGTACGAGGTGTTTACCACCGACGCCGCCGGAACTGAGGTCGCCATCTATATCCATCCGCTGCATATGCGGCAAGTCTCGTTCTTCGCAGATGCCATAGAGGAGATTGATGGATTGCTCGAGCAGTTGCTAAACACNANGGCTCNGGAGNCCGNCCTGCCGTATCCGTACAAGCGCCTTTCGGTGGTCGAGGTCCCGTTCCTTGTTCAGTGGTACTACGAAGGGTGGGAGGAAAACGGAGGCCTCACCCAGCCTGGCATCCTGATGGTCGAAGAAGACACTCTGNTCAGCCAGGTCAAGCGCATGGCCAATAGGGTTAACCGCACGCTGGGCCAGGAGTGGGGCCAGGGCCAGGATCCAGCATCGTTGAAGCGTGACCAGATCGCTAGTGCTGTCTTTTCCGTATTTCTGAGTTCCGAGGGAGGTGCAGGTGGGCTCTTCCGTTCGCCGCTCGTGCAGCTGTGGTCATTTAACCGTGGGTTCGAGGGCGAAAACTCGTCATTGCTAGCCCGCGGCATGCCCGTCTACATGCAAGAGGACCTGTCGCAGGAGATTCGCTCCTCGATGTTCCAGAACCGGCGGGGCGGCGGTCGCGGCGGGGGCGGGGGNGATTTTGCACGTATGTCGCGAAGCCGNCCACAGGACCACGGTATGAGTATGAACGTGGANATNAGGATGGGCGGNGG
>PBML01000058.1:0-13685 GCA_002722645.1 Acidobacteriota bacterium | reverse complement strand
GCGGGAGGATCAAGTTTCNNCGCACANTCANGCCCCAGNAGCCCGGGTGGCGGCAACCAGCTCGGTACTGAAGTGACCTGGGACGAGATGCTCGAGGCGATGCAAACANNGTCGCTCGCCGACCTTGANCCCGAGGCNAACCCCAACCTCTATCGTTCCGTCTTGGACGCCAAGGGTTTGACGATGTTCCGAATGATCGAAGCGGTCGTCGGCTCCGACGAGTTCATCAACACGCTCGAGGCGTTCGGCGAATCGTCGCAGTACGACGACGTTTCCTTTGCAGAGTTCGAACGCGCGGTCGTTCCGGAAGGAACCGGCGAGGAGGATGTCAGCCGCAGTGGACTCGATCGCCTTATCAGCGATTGGGTGAACGGAACCTACGTGCCTGGTTACACGTTGACTCGCAGCGAAGCGAAGAAGGTCGAAAACGACCAGGGCGAGGTGGTCTACCAGGTCATGGTGCGCATCCGTAACGGTGAGCCTGGTCGTGGCTTCGTTCAGGTCCAGTTGCAAGGACGCGGCGACGAGATCACCAAGAACGTCGAGATCGAAGGTGGTCAGGAGGTCGAGGTCTCAATGGTNATTGGTGTGCGCCCCCACATCGTGACCNTNGAGCCCTTCCTGGCCAAGAACCGGCGCCCGCTGCGCTCGCCGNTGCGCGTTGGGGAAGAGNTCGAACCGGGNCTNCCGGAGGANTACGTCGNGGTGGTCACCGCCGAAGAGGCAGCATTCACCGAGATCATCGTTGACAATGAAGACGAAGGGTTCTCGATGCCTGTGCGCCGTGTGCAGCGTTACATGCGCCCGGGACTGGAGGGCGGTAACTGGTTGGTGTTGCCAAGCCGCTTCGCTTTCGGCCGCTACGAAACCAACTACCGCCGCCAGGAGGGTGGCGACGGNGCCCANCCGGCNGTCTGGACCACNACCCTTCCCTACGCCGGTGANTACGACGTNTCTTACTACTTCCTGGAGAGCCGTATCAACGGGCGGTCAAATAGGAGGGACGGCTTCTGTTGTGCCGCTGACNACTANTTGATNANCNTCCACCACNNCGGCGAAACTACCGAGCTTACGATCGACACCGACTACCTCGATTCTGGCTGGAACGCACTGGGCAGGTTTACGTTCGGCGAAGGCGAAGAGGCANGNGTCGAACTCTCCGACCTCGCTGAGGGTGCCCTCTACGCCGATGCTATTCGCTGGCGCTACGTTGATCCTGATAACCCTAACGCCGTCTACGACGAAGGGATCATGCCCTGGGAGTACGGCTNNGGTGGCTTTGGTNGTGGCGGAAATCGTGGTGGCGGANGNGGTCGANGCAGGGGACGCTAGCCCGAAGCTGGCCGCCCCGGAGCTTCGCAGGCCGAACCTTAGCCCTGCACCTTGANAACGGAGAAACGGCGAATCTCTAGGTCGGTACCGCGAGGAATTTGCGCCTTTTGTCGAGCCANTTCAATCTGCTGCGCGACTTTCTCTACACCTGCAATCTCCGGCAACAAAACCCCCCGTCTTCCACGACCGTCGCTAACTTCGATGCCAAAGNGCGCCGGNTCCAGTTCTTCGGGAGAGTCAACGGTCTCAAGTGGGCCGAGGATGGAAACCTCAACGTCGGTTTGCTCGAGTTCCCGGAGAGTCAGGGAAGGAAACCGTGGGTCCTCGAACGCTGCGGCGCAGGCTCTATCCTTAGTCTCNTCGACGAGGTTGGCGCAAAGCGGCCTGAGNCTNCCTATGCAACCACGTANCTCGCCCAGGATACGCAGCGTTACGAAGACCGGTGATGGCACAGCNAGCAANCCNCTAGCTTCAACGATCTCTTGGGGTTCGCAATGTTCGAGTTTGGCGCGGATGGCTTCGCGACCGATGCTAGGNAAGGGCTTTGCGGCCTCAACNAATGCCCGNNTATCTGGNAGATCNNTCATNNCGGAAATAATACTCGGCGANANNGNNCTTTCGGGCANTGNACNGNCNANGNANTCATATTGGTCAGCACACGGAACCGNNTCNGGGTAGAGTGTGTCCNATGATGCCTATGNNGTTTTACACCCATTCNGGGGTGCGTTACNTAGTTCTANTCGCNGCGGNCGCCGCGNTTGTNTATCTGCTCGTTGGCNTGCTCCGCGGTGGGCAATTTGACAAGCTNGCCAAGATCCTTACAGCTGCTTACGTAGGCCTGCTTGANTTGCAGGTAGNCNNNGGNNTNGTCCTCTACTNGTTGANTCCGAGCTACCCTCAGCTTNTGGGGCACGTCGTGATGGCGCTCGCNGCGGTAANCGTTGCGCATGTGGNNAACATCATGAATAAGCNACGAGANGANCCGNNTTTGGGTATCGCCCTGGCCGGCGTTGTCATTTCGNTGATTCTAATCGTTGGCGGAATCNNGGCAATCGGTCGANNGATTCTCGGCNCAAGCGGCCTCACTAGTTAGCGCCCTTCNANCCAGGNNCNNCNNCTGNGTCCTTTTCGCTCAGNCGCCTGGNCCTGGATCAAACGCGCTNACCCTCTCTGCCCAGGCGTACATGTGNGGNNGGTCTTTAGGCAGATCGAATNGTTCCAAATCCTGGACTCTTCGAATCACTCCNACGGCTGTNACGTCNGCAGCAGTCATNCGCGTGTGAGCCANCCANTCGTTGTNNGAAAGCACCGNCTCAAGCNNAGTGGTCGCTTCCNCAAAAAGCTTGNTCGCCNGTGCAGTCTCAGAATCGTNACTCACTCCAGTNATGCGCTGCNTCACCATCATCCATAGNGGCTCATGCAATGTNACCCGGCCNAAAGCTTCCCATTTCTCGATTTCNCGCATGGTGAAATAGTCCGTGCTGAACAGCTTCGGCGTATCNGGNAAATTCGCCTCGAGGTAGCGCANGATGGCNGCTGAATCNAACATGACTGTTTCNCCATGGACCATTANCGGCGTNAAAGGCTGGCCCGAGATACGTACGATCTCGCCACGGTCNGANGGGTCAATCGTCTCGAAACGATAGTCGATNCCTTTGAAACCAAGAGCAACACGAACTTTGAAATTGTTCGATGTTTCGAAGCCGTAGATAACGACCTTCGACATTATGAAACCCTCTCNATCTTGTCCTAGTCTAGCTNGCTGCAACCAAAGCGCCATTGCGCACTTCTAGTTTACCCGCCGCCTGCNGAAGGTTCTCTGAAAAGGCTTTCTTCATCCTCGGGCTCCTTNCTTCCTCCAGAGAGGAAGGNTCTTTGTCCGAGGANCGCGCGCACTCTGTCTATGCACGNTTTCNANAGTGGTCTCGAACCATATCATTCACTAGAATGAAAACTCGNNATGAACNGATCCNTATTTTNCTCCNTAGCCNTTTTNGCTNCATTCCTGATCTGGTCGGCAACNNNNCCTTCACTCATTCNCANCCANNGAGGNNAGGANNACNCAGTTTCCAACCGANCCNAGGGAGGCATACGAACTAGACGAAAGCNACNTNGGNANGTGGGCNGACGGNCCAACCCGCCTCATAATTCTTNAGGAAGAAAAAGANATCTGGGACGNNCTCNAAACGGATGAGCANCGTCGNAGGTTTATCNCNTGGTTCTGGGCCCGNCGNGACAACAACCCNNGGGANACTTCNCATCCCNTNAAGGNCGCTTTCTANNTAGGGGTCGCCGAGGCNAATAAGCGGTTCAGTGANATTCCNAGGGGATGGAAAACNGATCGCGGNCGAGTTTGGNTNATTTTCGGGAAGCCNACGCTTATACGAGAANACTTCGGCGGAGACNNGCTNNTGTGGAACTACTTNGCNCCAGGNATGNAAGGCATCCTGGGTTTCGATANCGCGGCNGGTGANTTCAACATCTATTTTTCACGNGNNCCGCNAANAACTCGTGCCTATCGAATTGATGGCGGCCTTGCCCCGGGCGCATGGCCCGCCTACGTNNAACGAGCCATACAATTCGTGCGCGAAACCATGGTAGTNAACCGTACCCTNGAGTTTTCCCNCAGCGGAAACTGAGGGNAACAGGGCTNCGGNTTTCCCCCGAATACCNCTCCCTAAAAAGGAAACCGCACGGCATCCGGNNNCAGCCGAATACCGTGCGGTCTCTTGACTCTGTGGGGTGCTCTCCTAGAAGTCGATCCGGAANCCCATCCGGAAGTTCCTCGGGTACTTAATCCGNCNNGTCTGCCCGAAGNCCCAGCTGCTGTTGGCATCTTCGCGCGTGATCACTTGCCGGACNGTGNNNGAGTTCATGACATTGAACAAGTCGGCGAGTACACCAATCCGTANATNGCCAATNTCAAAGGACTTCTCTGCCCTCAGGTTGATGTTGTTCCTCCACGGGTATCGACGCGAGGAACGTGGTTCGACCCATCTNTCCTTGCGTCCCGATAGCTCCACGTCGGTGGTTTCAGATCCGTCCTCTGAAGCGCACCTGCTTCGTATACGGGTACCCAGANGCTCCTAGGTAGTCCCAACCGAAGTTAATANCNNAGGGAAGAACGTATGTACCCACGANTTTGANCTGATGGGGCACATCGTGTGCCAACGGCCCGCCAGCGAAGAACCGAATGTTCGGGTCAGTCCACAGAGCCGAAGGTCCGAGAGACGAGCCACGACCGTTTTCGAAGTCTGTGTCGTCAGTCCCCGTATTCTCGCTGTACACATACGAGCCCATCATCTGCCAGTTGTTACTGAACCGTTTCTCTAGGGCAAGGATGACAGACCAGAAATCTCTGGTCTGCTCGAAGCCATCGATATTGGGNCCAAGCCAGCTCTTACCTTCGATATCCTCGGTGTTCATAAAGGANTATACGGCCTNATCCCCATTCAGCAGGTTGTACACNATGAAGGGATTACCGGNCGCGTCCTGCACTGGNACGGCTTCCCATTCACCGTTCATACGAACCTTATCCATGAAGTCTTGGGTATTTCGAACCACACCCGAAATCTCGACAGAAAAGTCGGACCCAAGCTGACGNTCTACCCCGANGGTTATCTCTTGGAAGTACGTCATCNTGATGTCNGGGTCGATCTCCAAGCCAGCCGGGGCGAANTCCGTCTCGATGATTTCATAGTCACCGAGATCCGCGTTCCACTCCGAGAATTGGAATTCAACCGCCGAGAAGCTCTGAAAACCCGCGTACATACCCGCGATCATCTGCGGAAAGTACCTGCCAACATGGCCCTTTATAGCGGTCGTACCATCGTTGAAGACATCGTAAGCAAAACCAAATCGCGGAGCGATTGAGATCGGTGGATGAAAATGATCACCAAGGTCTGCCATGTANGAGGGATAGTTCGTGATCGCTCCTACACGCGCCTTCGCATTGCCCTTGTAATCTGTGGCTCNGAGACCTGCGTTGANCGTCAGCTGACCATNGGCCATCGTCCACGAATCTTGCACGAAGAACGAAGCCTGCTGNCCCAATGGGTCGATCTCAAGACTCTGCCACTCGTACCGGTATGCCGGCTCGCCAACCGCGAAATCGACAAAATAGGCGGCGCCGCCATTTGTTTCACCGGTGTAGCCGATGTTGGTCTTGGGCATCGTCCAGTCACCCTGGAAACCGACTTTGAAGTCGTGCGATCCGCCCAGGAAGTCGTCGGCGTAGTGAGTCAGCGCAAGGTTTACCTGATAGCGGTTACGGTAACCATCGAAGAAAAAGCCCGGGCTTCCAGTAAGGATGTCATCTCCCGTGGGGCCACCTTCCATGATCAGTCGTGCGGGTGGCAAACCTTTACCTTCCCGTTCGTAGTCTCCCCTTGCCGCAAAGTTTCCACCGAACTTGGCATCCAGGAAAGTGTTGTCCGAGAAAATGTTTATGTAGTCGAAGTTGAAGCTCCGAATGCGGTTGTAACCGGGAAGGTTTGCTGCCTGCTCGATCCAGAGCTCACCGGGGTTCTGGTTAGAATCCCTCTCCGTGTTGAGGTGCGCAGAGAGTTTCGAACCTTCCGTGAGTTGAGTCGTCAGCTTAACGAGATAAACAAGGTTCTTGTCAAANCCTGGCTGATCCGCAAAATCTTCGGATGCTTCTTNCGAAGTTTCCCGTCGAGCCGATCCGTAGGCCCAAAGCCTGTCACGAACGAGGGGGCCACCAATATCGACGTGATAGTTCTTGTTGTTACTCGTCGCCTGGCGAAAATTGGGGTCAGTCGAGTTCTGGCTGTTCCATTCATCCCCGCGGTAGAAGAAGTTCCCCGCACCGTGCAGCTCGTTCGTTCCCGTCTTGCTAATCAGGTTTACGACGATCCCGCTGTAGCCACCAACCTCGGCAGCTCCGGCGACGCCTGTAAAGCTCGCCTCTTGGAGGTTGTCAAAATCCATCTTGACCTCAACCTCTCCACCTTCGGGACTGTTCATCGCGACGCCGTCAAAGACAAACTGAGTACCCTGTGTCGTACCACCAAAGGCCGAGTGGTCTCTACCCGAACCGAGGGTACGACCTCCCTCCGGGCCACCATCGGTGTTGCCGACGACACCAGGAATGTAGTTGATCAAGCCTGCAGCGCTCCTGCCAGAAGGCAACGCTTGAGCAAAATCGGCCGTGACAACAGCGTTGGCGACTGCGGAGTTCTTCACATCGACCAACGGCGGCTGTCCGAGAACCGTTACCTCGTCAGTTGTACCAAGCTGCATCGTGAAAATAACTTGCAGCTTCTGGGATACGGAGACATTAATGTCTGCCTGCTCCTGAGGAATAAAACCCCCCATGTTAACCGCGACGGCATACGTACCTGGCGGCAACGCCGGGAATCGGTAAGAGCCATCGGCCCCCGTGACTGAAATCCTGTCCCCACCGATCAAGTTCGCGGAACTCAAGGTGATCGTAGCGCCTGGAAGGACTGCGCCCTCGCTGTCATCAACCCGACCCTCGATCGAGCCAACCCTTGAAGCCTGCGCAAAGGCACTAACCGGAAGCAACATCACCGTGACAGCAGTGGCAACCAGAAATATTCCGAGATAACGATTAAACATTTACAACTCTCCTTTAAGTACGGGAAGCACTCAGGGCGTAAGGCCAGTTCCATGCCGTACCGACGGGACAAACACTGATGTTGCTACTTGGGAGCTTTCTTCTGCCCCAGCAGCAATTAATTATTTTGTTGTTCAGTATGCACCTTACCACTGTGCAGCTAGATGCTGCCACTGAATTAAACATGCACGGAACACACGATCAAACAATCATTTTGCAACTTCGATGCCAAGTACAGCCGAAAGACGTAATCAAGGCTTCAAATATTTCAATGTCTTACTCTGTACTACCAATGATGCAGTTGCCGAAGGCTTTGACCTGCCTCAAATCGTCCAATACCTATCGAAATCATTCGATTAGTTAGTTTAGTCAAAACAAACGCGATCCTTAAAAGAAAATCCAAGGTAATGGATTGGGCGCCAATAATTCGAATTCTTGCACTCTCTGGAAACCCAGCCAGCGCCCCGTTAGGAATTACCTGTAAATTTCAAAAAAGTCCGGATACGTCATCGAACGGTTCCGCTCACAGCTACGGTGAGCGTGAAACCAGACTCTGGGCTTTGGCAGCGTATTCGCGGGACTTGACCGGATCACCCAACCGATTGTGTAGATCCGCGAGCAGAAAGTAGCCAAGCGCCAGGTCCTGGTTCTCCAAAGGCTCCGCGACAGCAGCCGTCACCATTTCGACTGCCCGAGCGTAATTCTCACTTTTGTTTAAGTAGATCCGCGCCATGAACAAAAGGCCGCGGGGGTAATCAGGATTGATTTCGAGAACACGCTGCAGCTGCCTCTCCTCGTCAGCAACCCTCCCGACAACACGGTAGATCATGGCCAGATTGAAGTGCGACCCGATGTCTTCCGGGGTGACTTCGATTTCCTTCAAATACTCTGCCGCTGCTTGTTGCAGGTCACCTTCTGCTTCATGGATACTCGCCAGAGTAAAGTGCATGCTCGGCACCGCATCGTCTAGGCTCAGGGCCTTACGAGCATTCTGTTCAGCCGCTTGCAGGTCATCTAACTCGAAATAAGCACCCGCCAGGCCCGAGTATGCCACCGCAGAATCAGGATTCACCTCGAGACACTTCTCATAGTAAGCGAGCGATTCTGAAAGTCTTCCCTGCATGCGGTTAACGTTGCCCAACAAGTAGTAGATGTAGGCGTTCGGCTCAACGAAATCGAGGGCATCGAGTACCGTCTTCTCGGCTTCTTCTACTCGTCCGAGCTTGATTTGTGTCTCGGCGAGGTTGATGTACGCATAAGGATCTTCCGGCTTCAACGGAATTGCTTGTTTGTACACTTCCGCGGCTTCGTCGAATCGCTCCTGTAGNTCATACAACTGGGCCATGCTCTGGTACGCATCCAGAACCCTCGGATCTTCGTCGAGAATCNCTTGNAGCAGCTCCTCAGCCTCTTCATATTTTTCGGTGTGCATCCGCTGCCGAGCTTGGATCGATTTGTTNTAGATGCCNATTTTCTCGCGCGGACTCGCGAGCTCTTCTNCAGATTCTTCTTCAGTCGGNACAAAGCTGCCGATGTAGCCTAAGCTCGCCAGTTTCGCCAGTGTGTCCTCGTCGACGGCCATAAATTCGCCGCTCGTTCCACCTTCACCGATTTCATCGATGAACTGGTCGGCGGTTGCCTCNAGACTTTNATAGAGATCCTNCTCGNTGACAGCCAGATTGATTGTTTCACCNGGATCCTCTGCNAGGTCGTAGAGTTCCGGGTCNGGCGACATGATGAGCTTGTAACGCTCGTCCTGGATAGNGGTCAGCTCGCTCCAACCATAGTGATACCGAGCATAGAAGGTCTCCGAATACACGAATCGCGTCTCCGGGGCCGCACCCTCCAGGAACAACGACGTCAAGCTTTGGCCTTGCACGGCTTCGGGAATCTCCAATCCGCTCATATCNAGAATTGTCGGCATAACATCGATCAGAGACACAACCTCGGTGGCCTGAACCCCAGNAATTTCCTCGAAAGGNGTCGAGATAATCAGGGGAACGTGCGTGGCACCTTCGTAGATGAAAAACCCGTGCTGTATTTCCCCATGATCTCCCAGACTCTCGCCGTGGTCGGCCGCGACGATAATGAACGTCTCGTCCCTCTTGNCCGACATTTCAAGAGCTTCAATCAACCTACCTATTTGATTGTCCGTGAAGGCGATNTCCGCNAGGTAAGGGGAGCCAGGGTAGCGGCTCTTGTAGGGTTCAGGAGCCTCGTACGGTGCATGTGGGTCATAGAGGTGGACCCAGAGGAAAAACGGGGTGCTGCGCTGTTGCCCCATCCATTCAAGGGCCGTATCTATGACTTCGTTAGCGGGACGTTGAACGCCTCCCATGGNAATAAAACGTTGGCCCTTCACGTCAAAGTCATCGACNTAGGTATCGAATCCTTGATCCANCCCCCAACGTGCATCGAGAACATAAGCGGCGACGAACCCCGCGGTTTCGTAGCCNCTNGACTTGTAGATTTCGGCGAGNGTCGTGATCTCGTCGGGCACGATGAACCCACCGTTGTCACGAACGCCGTGATGCGGCGGATAGGTGCCGGAGAAGAGCGAAGTGTGGGAAGGGAGGGTCAAGGGCGTGACCGCATACGCACGCTGAAATAAAATCCCCTCNCGCGCNAGGGAATCAATGACGGGCGTCTGGACTCCATCAAAACCNTATGCTCCCAGGCGGTCGGCTCTGGTCGTATCGAGTGTGACGACGATGACATTAAATTGCTCGTCTCCGCGTAGGCGTGCGAAATCCAACGATCCCGACGAGGAAAATAGATAGAGCCACGCCGCGGTCATCAGTATCACTNACGCTGTAATTACTGCAGCGGTTACTAGATGGTTTCTTCTCATCGTGGCTGCCTGGAGGTACCGCGTTGAACAAAGGGCNTCAAGNGCACAACNCAGAACCTATGATACTTTCAAATTNNTGCCAACATTAGAGANTAACGNGACCGCGTTGAGGCNNAATTTCTTGATCNAGATGCTCTCTGTTTGCAACGACTCACNCCCGGACCAGCACCGACCATCCNCGGGCATCGCCTGGGCAATGGTGCTGCTGGTTTGCTGTGGAATGGCTTCCGACCTTCCCGCCTNNAGNGCATCGACNTCGATGCTGGCGACACAACGCGAATCCTCGGGGGCGCTGGATCCTCCACAATGGNCGATCGTNACCAGCGATGCTGGGATTGCCTTCAGTCATGAATTTGGCGGNGGAGTGGGTGACTTTGTCTCAGAATCCGGAGGTTCCGGTGGAGCCTGGNTAGACTACGACNTCGACGGGCGCCTTGACGTGNTTCTCGTCAATGGGCTCCCGACTTGGGGCGACTATTCGAAGGGTAACGGGCACACCTTCATGCGCAGCCATGGTGATCGNTTTTCANNAGCCCCTGAATCNGCCGGACTGCGCGACCTTGTTTGGGGAAGCGGAGCGNCNGTAGGCGACGTAGACAATGATGGCTTTCCTGATGTTTTCNTTACCGCGCTGGGNTCCGACCATCTTTACAGAAACAATGGAGATGGCACTTTTAGCGCATGGTCGGCCGGGATCGAAGGAANCGATTGGAGCACNAGTGCCACGTTCACCGATTGGGACGGCGACGGTTTCCTCGACCTNTATGTGGCCAAGTACCTTGAGTTCGACGAAGATGAGATTCCAGTTCCCGGCGACGGCGCCTGCTTTTACGGAACCGTCGAGGTCTTCTGCGGGCCNGAAGGACTCGTGGGCACAAGCGATAAATTCTACCGNAACAATGGGGACGGAACGTTCTTGCCGTGGATGGAGTCCGAGATTGACCCAGATGCNACCTATGGCTTCGCGCTTATAGACATNGACTGTGACGGTGACGTTCGNCCNGAGATCTACGTAGCGAATGATTCGAACATCAATTTACTTTATCGGCGNACAANAAACGGTGGCATCGAAGACTGGGCCTTGTTTGGCGGCGCCGGCTACAGCGGGGATGGTCGNGAGCAAGCAGGCATGGGAGCCACCTCGGCAGATTACGACGGGGATGGCTTGTTCGACGTCTTCGTCACAAACTTCCAGAACGACTACAACACTTTGTACGATAACCGCGGCGATTGTAATTTCGAGGATGTCACAGCGCGNCGCGGTCTAGCTACAAGCAGCTTTCCATATATGGGATGGTCGGCGCATTTCTTCGACGTCGATGGGGACGCGGACCAGGATCTGTTTGTTGCCAACGGCCANATACACCCGCAGTTTGAACAAGCCGGCATCGAACCATATGCGCAGCGGAACTTGCTCTACCTAAATCAGTTGCGTGAAACNGGCACAGCAGACTTTTCTGAAGTTTCCGAGTTGTCCGGCNAAGGAATGCTCGCCATTGCGTCTTCCCGTGGGGCACTTCGTGGNGACTACGACAACGACGGCGATCACGATTTACTAGTCACCAATATCAATGACAAAGCAGAGTTGTTACGCAACAATGGCCCGATCCGTTTTCCAGTATTGCGCCTGNTATTAATCGGCCGCTCCTCGAATCGNTCGGCCTACGGCGCCCAGATTCGAGTCGAGTCCGGTGGAATCAGTCAGCTACTGGAACTACGTGTAAGCGACGGNTATGTCGGTAGTAACGACCCCCGCACGCTCGTTTACTTGCCCGGTGGNACTGCNGACNTCATTGAGATTCATTGGCCCGGNGGCTCGGTTACTCAGTTAGAACAGGAAGAACCTGGGTGGCTCTTGGTAGACGAGGTACAGGGGGTAATCGCGAGGCGGTCCCCGTGAAGACAACCACAATCTTTATCGTTGTTTCCTTAGCTTTCCTCGGACCGGGAACCGGGATGGAGGAACTGGTACAGGGTGCNTCCCAGCACTTGCAACGGGGCGTCGAGTTACTGGATGCGAATCAACCGCAAGCCGCCATCGCCGANCTCGATCAAGCCGTCGNACTGGAGCCTGGGAACCCAAGGATTCGTTACTACCTGGGGAGGGCNTTATACCTAACAGGNCAGTATGAGAAAGCTCTCGAACACCTCNCGANTGGCCTGCCAGTGGCGGCAGACCCAAGCGCNTTTGGGCTGATCATGGGGCAATCCCTNATTGAGCTCGNTCGGTTGAACGAGGCTCGATCAGCACTGGATGGNGCTGCAGNGCTGCGACCNGACTATCCACCAATCCAATTGCAACTGGCCCANGTCTGCTACCGCGCGGGGAACGTCGACGCCGCTCTGCAAAAACTCGCAGAAACCGCTGANCTCGCTCCCCANTGGACTGTGCCCCGGCTCCAAGCGGCNTCCATCGCNGCAGAAAANGGCGACGCAGCCACCGCCGCTGAGTTATTCGCGGCTACCCTCGATATCAACGNAGANCTGCCGCTCATCTGGGTCCGCCTCGGCGATAACCTCGAGGCAAACCTTNACTATGAGGGTGCAATTCAAGCATACCGGTCGGCGATTGAGGCAAGCCCGGACCTTTTGGCACCACAATTGGCACTCGCCTATTTGTTCTTCAATAGGCAACAATTCGACGGCGCTGCGACAGTACTTGCCGAATTGTTGCAACGGGTGCCGGGGGATCCTCAAATACTGCTTCCGGTTGGCGAAATTCAGATGATTGAGGGCCAACACGAAGCAGCCCTAGAAACTATTCAGTCAGCGCTCAGAGCCCTTGAGAGAGCCCCTGCCGCGACACTCCAACAAGTTGGTTCACAACGCGATGGGCTCAGGCTTCGCGCCCTCGAGCTCCAAGCAAAGACTTTGACAAGCCTAGACCGTGTAACGGAAGCCGAGGCTGCTGCCCGTACGTTGTTGGCCATGAATCCGTCAAACCTTGACGGTCTGTTCGTTCTCGGGACCGTTCTGCTGAGGTCTGGAAACCAAGAGGGGCGCGACCATTTGAGAAGGTTTCAAAGGTTGTCGGATGTACGTGAGCACCGCGAGCTAGCCTACGATTTCTATCGTAGAGGGAGAGACCCCGACCGCGCTGCAGCAGAGTTTGAAAAAGCGTTGGTCATTGAACCCCAAGACGCTGCGACGCTCACCGGCCTCGGAACGGTACGCCTTGCGCAGGGTAATGCAGCAGCAGCAATCGAACTGTTGGCTCAAGCACGCGAAGCAGGCGCCGCAAGTGTTGAATGGTACCGCGAGTGGGTCTTGGCACTGCATGCGGCCGAACGCTCCGATGAGGCGGCGCAGATCTGGCAACAGGTGCGCGAAGCCGGCGTAACGCTAGGTCCAAGGGTTTGGGCAGCATTGGGCAATCACCAGGGGGCTTGTTGACCCTCATCGGTCTTAGCATCGTCTTGTTTGTCGGCGCCACCATGGCGTTGGGCATTTACACCTATACGAAGATCCAGGGTCAGGCCACTAACTACTACGTTGCCGGCAACTCCATGCCTGTCTGGATCATTGGGATCACGCTCTGCGCCCAAGCATTCGATGCCAATGGGTCGATGGGCAACGCTTACCTAAGCTATAGCAATGGGTTTTGGTCGGGTGCCGTCATCCCACTGGGTATCGCTGGGTGTCTGTTCTTAACCGGTTGGGTATTCGCTGGCCCGATTCACCGCATGCACCTGATGACGTTGCCTGACTTTTATCGGCGTCGCTATAGCCAGAAAACGGAAACCTTAGCAGCGGTCAGCATGCTAGTAGGCAATATCATCCTGGTCGCCGGGAATCTGGCTGGTCTTGGGTTACTTCTCAACCTGGTTTTCGACGCTGGCTACCTGATGATGCTCATTGTCATCTCCGCCTGCATCCTCGCTTACGCAGTAACCGGCGGACTCT
>PBML01000057.1 GCA_002722645.1 Acidobacteriota bacterium | reverse complement strand
GATGCGTGGATCCGCAGCGTCTATGACGTGCAGGAGAAGGTTCGCATCGGCAAGTTCTTCTAGCGTGGCACGAAAAGCGGAGACCAAGTCTTCGGGAAGATCAGCAATAAACCCGACGGTATCAGTGATGATGACCTTGCCCTGACGTGGGAACCGGAGCCGGCGGCTGGTTGGGTCGAGCGTCATGAAAAGCTTGTCGGCTACTTCAATTTCACTGTTAGTTAGTGCATTAAGTAACGTGCTCTTGCCAGCGTTTGTATAGCCAATGATCGAGAGTACTGGAGTGCGCTCACGGCGGCGACGTTGTCTTCTAAGGTCACGTTGCTTGGAGAGCTTTTCCACTCTCTTCTCAAGTGCACGGATGCGATCACGAATACGCCGTCGTCCGATTTCCATCACAGTTTCGCCAGGGCCGCGCCCACCAATACCTCCAGTCAAACGTGAGAGCCCGGCGTCTTTCTCGGTAAGTCTGGGTAGCGAATAACGTAGCTGCGCTAGCTCCACTTGAAGCTTACCGTCGCCGCTACGCGCCCGTTGTGCGAAAACATCAAGGATTAGCTGAGTACGATCGATCGCTTTGAGGCCGGTGGCATCCTCGAAGGCGCGGGCCTGAGCCGGCCTTAGGTCGATGTCGAAGATTGCGACTTCGGCGTTGCGGCGCATCGCTTCGAGAACGATTTCTTGCAACTTACCGCGCCCGACCACTGTCTTTGGGTGGATTCGGTGGCGACGTTGACGAGAGGTTCCAGCCATGATGACGTCAGCAGAGCGGACGAGTTCGAGGGTCTCGGCGAAGTGATCGTCGTCAGGCTGGATACCGATTACCAAGGCGCGTTCTGTGCCAGTAGCGCCGGAAGTATTGCGGGCCACTCGGGCGAACTCATCTTCGAGGGCAGTTATTGTTGATTCAAAGTCGAGGGTGAGCTCCTGAACGTTACGTGCCCGCGCGTATAGAAACGGGTTGGATGGGGGCAAACCACTTTGGTTGGCACCATTGGTGGATACGCCATCGTCAACGGCTAGCATCGACGGATCGAGATACGCAGCCTCGACGCGACCTGGCTGACCGTTTTGTATCACCTCAACCATGGTGACCATGTCCAGGCGCAGTAAAGCTAGGTCGTTGAGATCATCAGCCGTTAGTGGTTCACCCTTAAGGTGAGTATGAACAAGCCGCAGACCTCGAAATCGTCCGGCCCGCCCCCGTAGACGGCCAATGTCGGGCAACATGAGCTGTGCGGCGTCGCCAACAATGACGTTGCGGATAACGCCGTCCCGGCTGACAAGTACCCCAACCTGACGCCTGAGGTCATTAGAAATTTGGGCCAGGTGACGGGCTAGTTCGGCAGAGACCACTTTGCTTGGTGGAACACGGCGCCGGTACGTTCGTTCCAGCGCTTTGCGCTGCGAAGGTTGCAAACCTTGTGTATTGCCGTGGATGACGTGTCTTGAGATAAAAGCCTCGTTAGCTAAGCAACCAGGAACCGGCCGTCATGTGATCNAAGCAACATCAAANGTCTCCGAACCCCTTGCCTTCTTTGGCTAACTCCTTCAGAAGGCCAGCTGGTTTCATGAGGTTGCCGTGCTCGGTTTCGAACTCGACCATCTTGTCATAGATAGTGCCGGTGCCAATCAGGTCCGCCCAGAACATAGGCCCGCCGTGGTGACGTGGGAAGCCGTAGCCGTACAACCAGACCACATCAATGTCGCTGGAACGGATCGCTATACCTTCCTCAAGAATCTTGGCACCCTCGTTGATTAGTGGGTACAAGCAACGCTCGATGATTTCCTGGTCGCTTATCTCCCGCCGCTTTATACCAAGGTTCGAGGACGTCTCAATAATCATTTCTTCGATCTCGTGATCCGCTGCGGGCGTTCGTTTACCTACCTCATACTTGTACCAACCGGCGCCGGTCTTTTGCCCGAGTCGGCCCATTTCGACGATGCGGTCCTCGATGTCCGAGTAGCGCTCACCCGTGGGCCTCGTTACTGCCTGATGTTGGCGGATGAGGTAACCGACCGTAAGGCCGGCCATGTCTAGCATGGTGAATGGTCCCATCGGGAAGCCGAAATCATAGATTGCCTTATCGACTTGCTGGGGCAGTGCTCCTTCCTCAAGAAGGAAGTAAGCCTCGCGCAGATAGGCTAGCAGCATGCGATTACCAACAAAGCCTTCGCACACTCCTACCAATACGCCGGTCTTCCGGAGTGTTTTGGCCAGCGTTATAGCCGTAGCGATAACGTCAACTCCAGTTTTGTCACCGCGAACAATCTCAAGCAGACGCATGATGTGTGCTGGGCTGAAAAAGTGCAGGCCAATGACGTCGCCGGGGCGTGACGTCGTNGCGGCGATCTCATTGATGTCCAAGGTNGAGGTATTGGTTGCCAGTATGGCGCCTGGNTTACACACTTCATCTAGCTTCGAGAAGATCGCCCTTTTAAGATCTAGCTCTTCAAAGACAGCTTCGACGACTAAGTCTGCATCAGCTAGGTCGGCATACTCGAGGGTTCCCGTGATCGTCGAGATGACGTGGTCGCGCTTCTCTATCGAAATGCGGCCCTTTTCCACCGACGAGTTATAGGCCCTCTCGATCTTTTCAAGACCAGCGTCGAGCGCTTCCTGGCCTGCCTCCAGAACTTTTACTGGGATGCCGGCGTTGGCGAATGCCATTGAAATGCCTTGTCCCATCGTGCCACAGCCGATCACGGCTACTCTACGGATGTCTCGGGTCGGTGTCTCCTTGGGCACGTCGGGTATCTTGCCGACGGTGCGCTCGGCGAAGAACGCGTGGCGCATAGCCTTCGACTGGTTAGATTCAACACAAAGGTCAAAGATCTCACGTTCCTTCTCGATGCTTTCATCGAATGGTAGGTTGACGGCGTTCTCGATTGATTCGATTGCCGCTAGCGGTGCTTGCATGCCGCGCGCCTTCTTCTGAGTTCCGAGGCGGTACTCTTCGAAGATCTCAGACTTGCCATGGGCCGCCTCGATATGCGCGTTCTGATTGCGGGTTGGCCGCGGGCCAGCAGCGTCGACTATCAGCTTATTGGCGTAAGCGATACCAGCATCAGCGGCGTCATCTTCGAACAGCTCGTCGACCAGGCCTATATTGTGCGCTTCGAGAGCAGGATGGAGCTTGCCTTGAACGATGAGATCGAGAGCGGCCGGCACACCCACTAGCCGAGGTAGCCGCTGTGTACCTCCAGCGCCGGGGATGATGCCAAGCGTTACTTCCGGAAGGCCAAGCCGCGCGTTGGTAGCGGCGAGTCGGTAATGGCAGCCAAGGGCGAGTTCAAGACCGCCACCAGCGGCGACCCCGTGAATTGCTGCTACTACTGGCTTGCCCGCTGCTTCGATCATATTTATGACTTCAGTCAGCAATGGTGGCTTGAACGCAAGCTCGGACCCGAATTCCTTGATGTCGGCGCCAGCGGAGAACATCTTGCCTGCACCGTGTACGACGATAGCCTCAACCGTGTTGTTGTCTAGCGCGTCGGAGAGGTGCTTGACCAAATCTTTCCGAACCGCGTGACCTAGCCCGTTGACTGGCGGGCTGTCGATGGTGATGACAGCAACTGCACCATGTTCGGAGTAGTTCACAACTCTACTCATTTTGACCTCTTTTGATGTTATGACCGCGACATGCCGTGTTTGGTCGATTGTCCATTCTTGCCGTTTCCATTGTTCACAAGCAGATTCACTGAGAGGATGTCACTCACTCTGATCTTTTCAAGGAAACCAAGACCTATGAAAATGCACCGACGAAATTTCCTCAAGCACACCACCGTTGCAAGTAGCAGCATTTCTCTGACAGCGAGTGGTCTATTTGGAGCCGCGCCAATAACCGTCCCATTGCCTCCATCAAGGGAACCGGCAACCTCATTAACTGGTGCAGTCGATAACCAGATTGGTGTTTCGACTTATTCCTTCAGCCGCTATAAGGATGAGCGACCTACAGTTCTCCAGTGTATCGATATCGCCGCCGACATGGGTTTTGACGGCGTAGAAATCCTTCACAACCAGATGGACGATGAGTCAAATGGGGCGCTCCAAGCGCTCAAAGCACGGGCGCACAAGCTCGGTATGACCTTGATGGGGTTTTCAACTCATCAAGGTTTCTTGTATCCCGAGCCGGAGCGGCGTCAGGAGAACGTTGACCTGACGATTCGCCAGCTACAACTTGCCAACGCCATGGGTATCCCAACAATGCGGATTAACACTGGTCGCTGGGGCACCACGCGTTCGTTTAACCAGTTGATGGAAGACGAAGGCATCGAGTCAGTTCCTAGCGGTCTTACTGAGGAAATGGGTTTTGAATGGGTTATTCACTCACTAGAGAAGATTCTGCCCAAGGCAGAGGAATACGGTGTCGTTATGGGCCTTGAGAATCACTGGGGCCTGGGCCGCACGGCGGCAGGAGTTCTTCACATTGTCGAAGCTATTGATTCACCATGGCTACAGATCACCCTGGATACTGGCAATTTCTTTGAAAATCGCTTCCCGCAACTAGAGATGATGGCGGGGAGCCACATCCCGATTACGCTGGTACAGGCTAAGACCTACTATGGTGGTGGCCGTTGGTACACGCTTGATATCAACTACGCACGTATCGCCAAAATGTTGCGCCGCGTTGGCTACCGGGGCTGGATCTCGCTCGAGTTTGAGGGCCGCGAAGACTCTTCGATCGGTGTGCCCAAGAGCCTTGAGATTCTACGGGAGCATTTTTCCGCTTAGTATCCGGACCGATTCGCCCGGAAGTTCTCCACCAGCTTAGAGACTTAGAGCGTGGTTATTTCTGTAAAGCCTTCTATGCAGCGAGCGCATCGCTCCGCTGGTATCCTCGCCATGATGGAGATCTACGAGAATATTCTCGAAACGATGGGCGACACGCCGCTTGTCAAGCTGCGAAATTTTGAACCGAACGGACCGCTCATCGCGGCAAAGATTGAGAGCTTCAATCCTGGTTCGAGCGTCAAGGATCGGATTGGACCGGCGATGATTGAGGCGGGAGAGAAGGCGGGGTTACTGAAACCCGGCGGCACGATCGTTGAGCCTACTTCTGGTAACACCGGCCTCGGTCTAGCGATGTGCGCCGCGCTGAAGGGTTACAAGATGATCTGTACGGCTCCTGACAAGGTGCCGAGTGAGAAGGTTGCCCTGCTCAAGGCATTTGGTGTCGAGGTGATTCTCTGCCCAACGGAAGTCGAAGCCGATGATCCGCGATCCTACTACAAGGTTGCCGAGCGCATCCGCGACGAACAGGGTGCTTACCTGCCATACCAGTACTACAACATGGCCAATCCCCAGGCTCACTTCGACACCACCGGACCGGAGATCTGGCGCCAGACCGACGGCCAGATCACCCACTGGGTTGCCGGCGTTGGTACCGGTGGCACGATCAGCGGCACGGCCAAGTTTCTGAAGGAGCGGAACCCTGGCCTCCAAGTAGTTGGTGTTGACACAGTTGGCAGTATCTACNCTTATTACTTTGAGCATCGTGAAGTACCGCCGACNGACCAGATTCACCAATACCTGATAGATGGTATCGGTGAGGACTTCATGCCCGAGACGGTGCTGTGGGATTACATCGACGANATCATCACGATTGACGACAAAACGGGCTATATGGNGACCATGGAACTGGCCCGCAATGAGGCCATTTTTACTGGGTCTTCGGGAGGGGCTGCNGCAGCTGGTGCTCGCGTCGTTGCCCGACGGNTTGCCGCTGGCGATGATCCTTCCGGAGTATCCGTCGAGGACGCTTTGATTGTTACTCTTCTTCCCGACTCAGGTGAGCGGTACCTGTCGAAGCTCAACGAGGACTGGCTGCGGAAGCACGACTTGCTTGATTAAAGGTGCCCCCGAGTGTTTGGCTNCTTCTACGACCCAGCAATCTGCTCCCGCAAGTGCCCAACCTGGCGCTTGATTTGCTCGGGTGCGGTACCCCCAAGNGAGGTNCGCCGCTCGGCGGCCGCACGGGGGTCAAGGAGCTCAAGCAAGTCAGCGTCGAGCGCNGGATGGAACTCACGAGCCACTTCGGGAGTCAACAACCGCAGNTCGCCATTATTTTCCTCGCACCAGCGGACAATACGAGCGGCCACTGAGTGCCCGGTNCGAAAGTCCACTCCCTTAAGGACAAGGAAGTCAGCGATCTCAGTGGCGAGGCTGAAGTCACCCTCCAGTTCACTGGAAAAACGGTCCGGTCGAAATTCAAGCGTACTCCACACTCCGGCCATAAGAGCCACGCTGTCGTGGGTTGCCATCACCGCCTCGAAAAGCGGTGCGCGACCCTCCTGCAAATCGCGATTATAGGAAAGCGGCTGTGCCTTCACGAGCGATAGCAACATCATCGTACAGCCGTGGACAAGAGCCGCTTTGCCCCTCACTAGTTCCACGGAGTCCGGGTTGCGCTTCTGAGGCATGATGCTAGAACCTGTCGTGTAGTCATCGCTGAGTCGTACGAAGTCAAACTCGGCGGAACTCCACCAAACCAATTCCTCAGCCATGCGCGAAAGATGATTCATGCAAATGGCGCAGGCCGCAGCAACCTCCTGCTCATGATCCCGTGCAGCAACCGCGTCCATAGCGTTATCTATCGGTGCTTTGAATCCGAGAAGCTCGGCACTTCGATGACGATCAATCGGCAACGAGGTTCCAGCCATGGCACAGGCCCCGAGGGGGCAGGCATCCACGCGTCCGAGTGCCCCTGAAAGACGAGCCCGGTCACGTTCTAGCGCCCACGCATGTGCCAACAAGTGATGGCCCAAGAGAATCGGCTGGCCACGTTGAACGTGAGTGTAACCAGGAAGCAGGTTGTCACCGTCACGCTCGACCCGGTCTAGGAGGGTTAACATCAATTGTCGCAGAGCATCATCGATCTGCTGCAAACGTCCCCTAAGCCACAAGCGTACATCTGTGGCGCACTGGTCATTCCGTGAGCGGGCTGTGTGGAGCTTGCCGCCGAGTTCGCCCAGTTTCTCGATGAGTCGAGCCTCCACAGCCATGTGTATATCCTCGAGTTCGTCGCCCGGCACGTAGGTGCCGTTTTCGATCTCAGCCTGTACCTCGGCAAGTCCATCACTCAACGCTGAAACTTCATTTGCTTCCAGCAAACCGACCTCTCCGAGCATCCGTACATGCGCGAGGGAGCCTTGCACGTCTTCCTTAAGCATCAGCAAGTCAAGCTCCAGCGAAGAGGAATAACGCTGCATGTCACCGCCAACCTCTCCGCCAAATCGATCCCGTAGCAAACTCATCTCACTCGCCCTCCGCGATGCGCTTGGCCGCCAGTGTTCGGAGACGCAATGCTTGCAGACGGATAAATCCCGTGGCATCACTCTGGTCGTAAACGTCGTCCGCCTCGAAAGTCACGGTTTTCTCGTCGTAGAGGGTATGCGTGGCCGAGCGGCGACCCTCGATGGCAGCTTGGCCCTTATATAGCTTAAGGCGCGCTTCGCCATTAACTCGTTTCTGCACCGAGTCCATGAATTCTTGTAGCGCCTCCCGCTCGGGGCTGAACCAATTACCGTTGTACACCATCTCGGCGTAGCGCGGCACTAGTTCGTCGCGCAGGTGCTGCACTTCGCGGTCGAGCGTGATCGACTCAACTGCACGGTGGGCATGCAGCAACAGAGTGACTCCCGGTGTTTCATACACGCCACGGCTCTTCATCCCAAGGAAACGATTTTCAACGATGTCGACGCGTCCCACACCGTGGGCGCCGGCGACCTCATTAAGACGCTCTAAAAGCGCCACCGGAGCAAGGGGTTCGCCATCGACCGCTACCGGCGTACCAGACTCGAACATTATGGTTACGTAGCCAGCCTTTTCGGGCGCATCCTCCGGGTCCACAGTCATGCGGAACATGCCAGGTGGTGGTGCCGCCCATGGGTCTTCCAGTACCCCCCCTTCATAAGAGATGTGCATCAGGTTGGCGTCCATTGAGTATTCGGGCTTTGGCGCAGCGGACAGATCGATGTCGTATCGTTCTGCATAGGCCAGTAAATCGGACCGACCACGCAGATCCCACTCTCTCCAGGGAGCAATGATCTTGATGTCGGGCTTGAGCGCGTACGCTGTCATTTCGAAGCGAACCTGGTCGTTGCCCTTGCCTGTCGCCCCATGCGCAATCGCTTCGGCACCAACACGCTTCGCCGTGTCGACGAGACCACGACCAATGATTGGTCGTGCCAATGCTGTACCCATGAGGTAGTACCACTCGTACACTGCGTTAGCCCGAACGGCTGGGAAGATACACTCGCTGACGAAAGCCTCACGCAAATCTTCAACGACAATGTCTGCNGCACCCGTAAGAACAGCGCCAGCACGGGCCTTCTCAAGCTCGTCTTCACCCTGACCAACGTCGCCAGTGTAGGCAATAACCTCAGCGTTGTAGGTCTCGCGAATCCAGTGAAGGATTACCGAGGTATCCAGACCTCCCGAGTACGCCAACACTACCTTCATATATCAGCTCTCCAAGAGTCACTTGAGCTCCGCCCTGCCCGAAACACTCCGCCGCGAGGCACGTAGGCGATAATGTGCAAGGTGCCGCAATTGTAGCAAGCACGAGTGCCAACTACTTCACGGGGAGGCTAACAACCCCAGTGTGCAATGCTGACGGACTGCCAGGCTCCGTCCAAGCCATGATCAATCGAGCGCCGCTTCGCACCAGGCGCGGGAATCCGCTAGCTCGGGCCGCGTCAGTTGTTGCCAACACATAGCGACGCCCTCTAGTCTCGTCAAGAGCTACGGTCTGCATCACAATTTCCGCGATGCTGCCGCGGGCAACGAGCCAGATGACCGCGACACGCTCGTCATCGACCCACTCCACATCGACGCGCCCAAGCGGGATCCCCGGAATCCATTTTTCATGGTCCTCCTGGATCATGCGCTCATAGCCTGCATCAATATCAAGTTCGTTGACCTGATCGAGCAGGATTGTCTGTGAATAGGTTTTACCCCCATCCGAAGTAAACCTAACTTTGACCTCGGGATTGCCTTCGCGCAGTGAAAACCAGGCGATTGCGCCTGTCGACGAACCGCCCGCTACTGCCGGTCCGTTGACCGGGCATCCTGGAATTTGCCAATTATCATGGGCAACCCGGATGGGTGCTTGCCAGCCATCTGGTGTCCGACGAACGCTCCAAATATCGCGAACTTCTTCTTCGGAACGGTCACGGTAGGCGACCACGAGGGTGGTGCCAATGTACTCAGCCGACGTTTGGCAGCAATCACAAATACGGGGATCGAGGAGAGCCTCTCGCCCTTGCGTTCCTTCACCGGAGAAACGCGACGCACGTAATGACATCTCGGGTGAAACATTTTCCTCATGTTCTGAGAAATCACGGCCATCTAGCCAGATGGCCGTGAAGCCTCCGTCCAGCTCAGGAACCATCGATACGAACCCGTGTTCGGTTTTTGTGCCGTCGGAGTGGGGTACCACCGAATCACTCCATGTTGCACCACCATCTTTCGAGTGAGTGATGTGAATGTCGTAGCTTGTGCCGGGCCCTCCGTTCATCTGTAGCCAATGGGCTACGAGCATTCCGTTGCTTTCGATGAGCACCGGGAAATCAGCCCAGTTGACGAAGAACTTCTCGCTTTCGGCTATCGTTTGCGGTTCTGACCATGCTTCGCTCTGGAGCGTTGCGAAGCGCAGAGCGAAACGTCCCCGGCGCGTGGTTGCAGTCTCCAAGCCGTCGTTGCGCAAGGGCTCGAGCCAGCTCATCAAGACGCGGCCGTCGTCGGTAGCATAGAGGCTGGGAGCGCTGCTTCCTGGCCCGGCCGGGGAGTCCAGAAGAATGAGGGGTTTTGTGGTGTCGCCGCTCGCAACGTTTGCACCCATGCTGTTGATGGGATCATCGCTTGGGGCAGTGCCGGGGGACTGGGAGCATCCTGTTAGTGTGATTGCCAATGCGGCAGCTATAAGGACTGAGAAAATCTGGNTTCGCTTGTGTNGCATCGGTGAACTCTCTTCCTAATTAGCGGATGCTANCCGATGAATTTATAGCCCATCCCATGCACTGTGCGAATATGCACGGGGTATTTCGGGTTTACCTCGATTTTCTGTCGAAGCCTGGCGATGTGAACGTCGACGGTGCGTGTTGATGGCGTGACATCATAACCCCACACGTTGTTGAGCANCTCGTCGCGTGACAACAAACTCTCGCGGTTTTCGATGAAGTAGCACAACAGTTGAAATTCCCTTGCCGAAAGATCAACCAGCTTGCCGCTAAGNGTGACCTCTGACTTNCGGAAGTCGACGANAACNTCACCGAACTCATAGNAGTCAGTGCTGTGGATGGTTGCAGACGTCGCCGAGCGCCGCAATAGTGCCTCCACGCGAGCTAACAGCTCAATGTTCTCGAACGGCTTGGTGAGGTAGTCATCGCCGCCTAGTTTCAGCCCGACAACCTTGTCAGCTANCTGGTCACGTGCCGTGAGCATCAAGATCGGTNNTGTCATGCCATCTTGCCTCAGGTCTCGGCAGACGTCGAAGCCGTTTTTGCCCGGAAGCATGATGTCTAGAATGATGAGGTCNAAGGTCTCTTCAGTAGCNCGTTCATAGCCCGTCTCCCCGTCGCTGGCGGTTTCGACCTCGTAGCCTTCACTGCGCAAACGATCCGATAGTGTTACCTGCAGACCGGGCTCNTCTTCGACNAGAAGAATTCGTTTCGCCATNCGGCGATCCTATTTTAATGAAAGGTTGGGCTCGAGGCTTCTGAATTGTCTATGACCGGAAGCTCGACCACGAATGTGCTGCCGGCGCCGGGCGTGCTGGAAACGTCGATTTCTCCACCGTGCGCCTCGACCACCTGTTTAACCAAGCTCAGGCCGAGACCACTCCCCTGTGTCTGGGTCTGCCGAGCGCGCTCGCCACGGAAGAAAGGGTCGAACAGGTGGGGAATTTCCCTGCTCGGGATTCCTTCGCCTTGGTCGTGGATGGCGATCTGGATGGCGGGACCCGATTGGGTATTGGACTCCCTCACTTGTATGGTGACGGTGCCTCCCTCGCGGCTGTACTTGATCGCATTCGAGACCAGGTTTTGCATCACGGAACCCAGAGCAGATGGGTCACCCATGAGCTCGGGCAACGATTCCGGAAGCTCCTTCCTAACCGTGACGGAGCGCTCAGTGGACCAAGCATTGTTCGAATCGATGGCATCCTCAATCGTTGCGATCAAGTCGACGGCCTGGTGCTCGAACTGCAGGTTGTCGGCGCGCATCTTTGCAAACAACAAAACACGCTCGACCATATTGGAAAGGCGACGTCCCTCGCGGTTGATGAGCGCGCCGTACTGGCGCGTTTTCTCAGCGTCGTGAACCACGTCATCGGCAAGGTTTTCGGCGGCAGTACGGATCACTGCCAGCGGTGTTCTAAGCTCGTGCGAGACTCCAGCGACGAATTCCATCTGCTGAGCCGCGAGGCGTTGTGCACGCCGCGTCGAGACCATGATCATGGCAATGGCGCCGGCGAGAAGGGTAAACACGCCAAGGCTAATCGCCAAGTTGCGGTTACGTGTTGCGGTCACAGCTGCTTCCAGTGACCCGGCCTGGTGTTTGACGAGAAGGTCCCACTTTGGCTCTGAGCTTTCCTCTACGATGTTCCACATTCGTCGATTTTTCTGGAAACGCGCATTGAAGTGCCAACTCCGCAAACCGTAAATGTTGCTCCGCGCGTCGGGTTCGGCAAAGCTAGCAGCGGTGAGATTTGGCTCCGAGCGGTACACGAGTTCAGTGGGTTCGTCGCGGTTGACGACGCCGACGTTATAATCGAGTGTTTCCTCGCCGTAAATGTACTGATCCGCTAGCGCCGGAATAAGTTCACCGATGATCACATTTGGCCGCAATTTAGCCACAACCCAACTGATCGACTTGTAGTCCTCAAGGTCACTCGTTGGTCGGGTGAAGACTTGCTGGATGACCAGCGCGGGAATGTCGTCCTGCAGGGGCTCCGGACCTAGGAGCAACCGAAACTGCGCATCGTTGTATGGAAGCAGGCCATCGAACTCGTTGCGGAACACGGCGATGCTTTGGGGCCATTCATCGAGGGTTGTTAAACCAGAACCGGTGAACTCTTGCAGCACTAGACCGGTTTCTTCGTTGAGGTTCACCCAGTAGATCTTTTCCAGGATGTCTGGGCCCTCAATCGTTTCCACGTGTTCGGCGTAATGCTCCACGAGTTGTTCTGGAAATGTGCCATCTTCGCGATAGTCGACTTGGAAAGTCCGATATAGCTCGGCAAGCTCGTTATCGAACTCGGAACGAACAGCGCGGGTCGCGAAATCGAGAGACCGGTCCATACGTTCCTGCTCTCGTTCGGACAATTGTCCCAGCCAAGTGTACTGGAAGCTTGCTAGTGTCAGCAGCAGTCCGGCCAGAATACAAACAACCCCCAACTGCATCTTGTTGGTTCGCGAATAGATCATGGGAAGGCAATTCTATCAGCGTCCAACTCTCATGATTTGGGGGGAGTTAAGCTTTTACATCTTTAACAAACATTTTGCATTGTCTTAACCATCTGGCCGGGAAGTTACCTGATAATTAATCTAGCGGTGATGAGTTTTTGGACCGTATCGTGTCCGCAACCATCATCACGTAGTTCGTTTTACCTAATTAAGGTTTCGAACGGCGCGTCAGACGTGTCCCGTCGTTAATGGGGAGCGGCATGGACTTCGGCTGGCGCGCCGATTTTCTTTGATCCAGTTTGATTTCTATCCTTTGCGCGCAAGTCTAGACTTGGCGAACAATGCNAGCTCTCAAGAAACTACTCGCCACAACATTCAAGCTGGTGATCTTCATTGGCGTTATTGGTGGTGGTTATTACGCTTACCAGCGATACACCACCGAAATCGAAGAAGAAGAACTTGGCGAGTTGCCGACCGTCATCGCTGCAGTTCGTGACATTACCGTCTCGGTTTCCGCCACAGGTATTCTGCAGCCGGTCAAGATCGTCGAAATCAAGTCTAAGGCATCCGGTGAAATTCTTGAGATGCCGGTCGAGATGGGAGACTTNCTCGAAGCTGGTGCTCTGATTGCCCAGATTGACACTCGCATTCTCGACCAAGAACTCAAGCAGGTCGGAGCCGACTATGAGTCAGCGGAGATCCGTCTACAGATCGCACAGCGGCAGTTCGTTCGTGCGGAGTCACTGCACGCCGAGGACTTGNTCTCGGAAAACGACTTCGAGACTAGCAAGCAGAACTTCACTAGTGCCGAATCACAGTTCATCCGCGCAGAAGCTTCGCTCGAACTGGCGCGCGAACGACTTGAAGACACCACGGTAACCGCACCGATCAGCGGCACAATTATCGCCAAGACCGTTGAGCAGGGCCAGATTATCGCCTCNAGNACCAACAATGTTTCTGGCGGCACGGTNTTGATTCAAATGGCNGACCTTTCCGAGCTTGAGATTCGGACGCTAGTCGATGAGATCGATATTGGTAACGTTAAGGCNGGTNTGNGGATNNANAGTACGGTCGAAGCNTTTGCCNNCATGANCTTTGANGGCGAAGTAANGAAGATTGAACCTCAGGCGGTGGTACAGCAGTCCGTNACCACATTTCCNGTATTGTCGCGCATCGACAACAGNNGNGGACTGTTGCTTCCCGGCATGAATGCCGACGTGAGTATCATCATCAAAGAGCGNAGTAACGTGCTGACGGTCTCCAACGAAGCGGTGCGTTCACCGGAGGATGCCCGTGAAGTGATACAACTTCTTGGCCTCGATGCCCCAGTTGACGTTTTGCAATCCTCGCTGGTGACTTCGTTGGAAAATCCNACCCAGCCAGCTTCGGCGTCAATGCGAGAACCAGGTGATTTGGCCAATGGCAACAGCGACAATGGCCACGCAGATAGTCGTGNAACCGTCACGANGGCACANCCGGTNGGAGATATTTCGGGTGACAACGACAGCCGTCAGGAACCGGCAGTNGTTTTCGTNCTCGATATCGATGGGAGGTTCCACGCCCGCGAGATTGTCACTGGCGTTCGCGATTGGGAAACTTCAGAGGTTCTCNCTGGCCTTGAGGAAGGCGAAGAGCTAGTGCTGTTGCCGAGCACGTCGTTGCTTCGTTCGCAGCAGGATATACGTGACCGGTTTGCGCGGCAGAATACTGTCGTTTCACTCCCTGGCCAATAGGTAGATTGCCGGCGCCTAGGGCGCTGATTTGAGGTCTGCATGCTGTACTTTGAGATTATGCGCGTCGCGCTCAACTCTCTGCGGGTGAATCCGCTGCGATCGATGCTTACCATGCTTGGCGTCATCATTGGCGTCGCGGCAGTGATTACTATGATCGCTCTAGGGACGGGCGCGCAGGCCGCCGTTGAGGCGCAACTTAATTCGCTCGGTGCTGATCTTCTCACGGTNAGCCAAGGATGGGGGAAGGGTCGGGATGGTGCCCGGGGTCGCTCAGAGCGACTTTCTGTCGACGACGCCGTCGCCATTCAGGCCAAGACTCGCACAATAACAGACGTTGTTCCGGTCTCGGAACGCGATGCCCAAGTGGAATACGGCAATGTAAACCTGGGCACAAAGGTCATCGGCACATGGGCCCAATGGGCCGAGCTCAACAACTGGGAGATTGCTCAAGGCCGTTTTATGACTCAGGCCGAGGCCGATGGTCGGCGTCGTGTTGCGGTGCTCGGCAGCGCGTTGTCGGAGATCCTGTTTCCCCTCAGCATTGATCCGGTCGGTTCGGAAATACGCATTCGCGGGATCCTCTTCGAAGTTATAGGAGTATTCCAAGAGAAGGGGGTTGCAGCCGCCGGTAGAGGAAACCGAGATGAGCAGGTATGGATCCCCTTGTCGACCTCGCAATGGCGTGTCTTTGGGAGCGATCGCATCAACAACATCCAGGTAAAGATCGCCAGCGAAAACTTGATGACAGCGGCGATGGCCGAGATCGAGGCAGTCGTTCGTCGCGAACACCGCCTGAGTCCCGACGCAGAGAGCGACTTCCGAATCGATGCAGCGACAACTTACCTCGAGGTCATTCAGGAAAGCAGAGAGACGTTCACGATGTTGCTTGCCGGAATCGCCGCGGTCAGTTTGGTGGTCGGTGGTATCGGCATCATGAACATCATGCTGGTGTCGGTCACCGAACGAACCCGGGAAATCGGGATCCGGAAGTCGATCGGTGCTACGAGCGGTAGTGTCCAATTGCAATTTCTTATCGAGGCTGTCGTTTTATCTTGCTTAGGTGGGGCGCTAGGAATCGCACTCGCTTGGGTAGCATCGGACCAACTCTCGGAGAGTTTCGGTTGGACGATGGTGATTCCCCCCAATGCCGTCATTATGTCTTTTGGCTTCGCTGCTTTAATTGGGATCGTTTTCGGTTTTTATCCCGCTGTCCGTGCATCACGGCTCGACCCCATTGAGGCGCTTCGGTTTGAGTAGGTTTCTCTTGATCCCCTTTACCTTATTGACGGCAGCAATTGTTTCTACCAGTGTGTTTGCCGCTCCGTTAACACAAGGGAACAAACAGGTCGTAGGCAGGCTTGACGTGCAAGCAGCGGCTAAGGAGGTTGCGCTTCGGCAAGCCGTGATGAGTGCGCAACAGCAAGAACAAAGCAGCAGCGGAGACGGTGAAAAGAGTAACGGCAACGAGATCGCTGATCCGGCATATGAGGCCCAGGTTCAGGCGATTACCGGGAAGCGGATGACCACTGTCTACACCGCCGTGCCACCCAATATCGATGGCGTCCCAAACGAACCGGAATGGAACCTGGCTGAACCAGTTAGCGACTTCTTTCAGCGTGAACCGGACAACGGCCAACCGGGATCAGAACGCACTGAAGTGCGCATGCTATATGACGACGAGGCCTTGTATTTCGCGTTCTACTGTTATGACAGCGAACCGGACAAGATCATGGCGATGGACCTGCGTCGTGATAGCCGCATGAATACTGACGACACAATAGCGGTCGGGCTTGATCCCTACCACGATCGCCGCAGTGCATTTGTGTTCCGGGTTAACCCGCTGGGGACTCGGTTCGATGTTGAGGTCCGTGACGAGCGCAATATCAACGCCGATTGGGATGAACGCTGGGACGCTAAAACAACAATCACGGACGAGGGTTGGTTTGCTGAGTTCCGCATTCCGCTCTCCTCGTTGAGCTACCGGACTGGCTCGCACGTCTGGGGCATCGATTTTAAGCGCGAGGTTCGCCGCAAGAACGAAGAGCATAATTGGAGCAATTACAAGCGCGGCTTCCAATTGAACGCGGTGTCCTTTTTCGGAAACCTTGTCGGCTTACGCAATCTTAAAATGACAAAGCGGTTCCGGTTCCAACCGTACGCAGCGGGGTCGGGCTCTCGATACAACCTCACGAGTGATCCATCCGACGAAGCCGATGGCAGTGCCGGCGTTGAGAACTTCAAGATCCGAATCACGCCGAATTTGACCGCCGACTTTTCCGCCAACACGGATTTCGCCCAGGTGGAAGATGATACGGAACGCGTCAACCTGACACGCTTTCCACTATTTTTCCCGGAAAAACGCGAGTTTTTCCGCGATTCATCGAGCGACTTCTCTTTTGGGAGCGGCGGATACAATCGGGGGGGCGGCTACTCTATGCGGGCGCCGACAGTCAGCCTCTACCACTCGCGCAACATTGGCATGGAGAACGGTGAACCGGTTCCAATGTTGTACGGTGCCAAGATCACTGGAAAGTTGGGTTCTACCAACCTTGGTTTCATGAACGCACATACCGGTGACTCTAAAATCACTGACGACGCCATCGGTCCCTCCAATCCAGGCAAGAACTTCAGTGTGTTGCGACTGAAGCAGGATGTCTTCAGGCGGTCGAGTATNGGGTTGATGTTGACCAACACTCAGGGTGNCGGCAAATACAATCGTGTGGGTGGGGTTGACGCGAACTTTGTGTTCTACGATTTCTTGACGATTGGCGGTGAAATCGCCAGTGTTCTCGCGGATGATTCCCTCGANGCAGATGCCGAGCTTGACGACAACCCGATCACTGCACGCTTTGGCGCCGGTTGGAATAGTGACCAATGGGTTATATCTGGAAACTATCAGCGGATCGACGCAGACTTCCAGACCGATCTTGGCTTCATCTCGCGACGTGACATTGCGAGCCAGAATTACCGTGTCGGCTGGAACCCCCGGCCCAGTTTTGCACCGTCAATCCGCCAGGTCCGCTTCTCTGGAAGTTTCAACTACTTAACTGATGTTGAGGGCAACTTTCTTGAGCAAAAAGCCGGCTTGAATACCAGCGTGAACTTCCAGTCAGGCGATAGGGTCACGTTCAATATCAGCAAGGATCTCGAGCGTCTTGAACGGATTTTCTTCATTTCAGTTAAGGAGAACATCTTCGCACTGCCGGGGGACTATAGGACCCAAGGCTACTCAGTCAACTTCGATAGCGTTGACTCGCGAACAGTGAGCGGAAGGATGAACGTTAGCTGGAATGAATATTGGGGAGGCACGCGCTATTCGTTGAGGCCAGGCGGCACCTTGCGTTTCAACGAGAACTTCAGCCTATCTCCGAGCTATAGCTACAACCACATCGAGATGCCGACCGGGGTCTACGATACCCACACGGTCACGGCACGCGTTACCTACAACTTCAACGCGCGCTGGCTTACCAATTCGCTGGTTCAGTACAACAGCGTCTCGGGCCGGGCCTCTGTATACGCCCGCTTGCGCTACGTCATCAACGAGATCGACAGCTTCTATTTCGTCTACAAGAGCACCCGAACTTGGGACGAAGCCTGGGACGGCATCGCCGACCATCAGCTGATCGCTAAGATGACCTACTCGATCGACTTTTAGCCTTTTCAGTGAATCTCCTGCGTGGCCCACAGCTCCGCCAGGATCTTTGAACTCAGGCTAATGAAAAGGCATTGCTCCCGCTTTCGGACTTACTCCTCCTCTGGATCAACTAGGCGAATCGCCCAGAGTCCGGAGTTATTGTCCGCAACCCAGACTAGGCCCTTGAACGGCATCGTGCCCCAGGTGCGGGCGGCGTTAGCTTTAAATCCTTCTGGATCGTCGGGTACAAAGTAAGCAATCTCGCGTCCCTGGGTGTAGAGATTGCCAAGAAGCTCACCCGAGATGTCGACAACCCGCAGCCCCTGGTTGTAGTAGCCGATGTATAGGACATCATCTTCGATCCAGAAATTGTGGGTGCCACCCTCGGGGACTTGATAGCGTGCGATTTCCTTTGGGTTCTCGTAGTTCTCGTCGAACTCGATGACATGGATCCAGCCAGCAGCATTGACCGCCGGGCCAGAAAACCGATCAATGCCCTGCGGGTTGCGATCGGCAGGGAAGTGTTCGTCGCCCGCGAACACATAGAACTTGCCATCTGCATTCCAGTACGGGAAGCCGGCGTGATTCCAGCCGCTAGGATAAGTGTACTGGCCCACCTGGACCGGATTTTGCGGCGATCCGCCCTTGCCAGCGCCGCCAACGTCGACAACTACGATGCCATCTGTCCAGTTCGACGAAACCGCTACCCCGTTCTCTACCCAAACATCGTGGATACTGTGTCCTGGTGTCTCAAGCTCAAATCGACCGACGCGGTGCGGATTTGTCGGATCCTCGATATTGATCACGTCATAGCGTTGACCTGAAGACAAAGCATAAACGTGCTCATCGTAGATATAGACGTTGTGCACACCCCCGGTCATTTCGTCGTCGTAGCGAGCTAGGATCGGCACGCCTTTGTTCTCGATGTCTGAGCAATCGAGGATGACAAAGCCGTTACGGCGGTTGCTGGCACCTTCTCGGCTGATAATGCAGATTGAGCCGTCTTCGGAGACCTTTACGTCGTTGACGGTTCGTGCGTCGATGCGAACTGTTGCCGCCATGTAGATATTGGTCGGATCCGTGACATCCCAGAAATAGGCGTGGCCTTCCGCGCCCCAGGTTCCCGTAACCGCGTAGTCGCGACCGTTCGGCCCCTCCCATACCCAAAGATCGGACGTCTTCCGATCGGACACGCGGCCCTGTCCTACAACTTCCACGAGCTTCTTGACGTTGCGTGGCTCAACCCAAATGGTTTGGATCGCTACCTGGTTGCCAGCAGACGCGATGATTGTGTACTCGCCCGGAAGATCGGCAACGAAACGACCGTCCTCAGTGATCATGCCTGACGATGCCGAACCGTTCGCATGGTCAACTGTCCGCGCGCGGAAGCTGTATTCGATCGGCATATCGGCCAGTTCGCTACCTCGTCCGTCAAGAGCCGTGGCGTTGAACTGGAGCACGTCCCCCGTGCGAACTTCGGTATTGTTGACCGTAAGTCGCACGGACTCGACTGGATTGTTCATGACGCGGACGTCGATTATCTCGGTGACACCCTCAGCGGAAGCACTAATTGTTGCGGCACCCTCATCGACCATACGTAACAGGCCGAATTCCGTTACTTCAATAACTGACGAGTCACTGCTTGCTAGCTCCGCGTTGATGTCGGTACGGGTGCCACCGTTGACATCCTGAATGACGATCTCGGGACGCACTGTCGTAGAGTGATAATAGTTTGCTGGCAAGCCGATGAAGTTGATTGAGTCAATAGCGGGGAAGGGGATACTGACCGTGATTTGCACTTCCGCTGCGGCCGAAGCGCCACGACCGAGAGGCATGGATGTTCCCTCAGTACTCTCGGCCGGTACCCGTGCGGTGAGCAGGTAATTACCGGGTCGCAGCGCTTCTNCCTCCCCGGTAGAAGCATTCACCGATACGGCACGCCGTGCCTGCGAGAAAAACAGTACCGGACGATCCACTATATTGCCGGCGGCATCCCGCACCGTCGCTGTCAGCGTGGTTTTTTCTCCGAGTGCTAGCGTGAGTTCGGCCGGTTCGATAGTGAGCTGTATTGTTGCTTGTTCTTGCTGTTGCGCGACAAGAGGAGCGGCCGCCATCAACAGAACTAAAACCAGCAATAGAATGCGATCCTTCATCATTAGGAATGACTCCTTGGAGGTGGTCGAATGCGTCGAAGTGAATCGGGAAAGGCTCCACTTACCTTGCCACCCGTTCGAGGGGGGAACAACCGGAACCGGACGACAGCGGGCATGCTCATCTGATATTCGGCCAGTCCCGCTGCGTTGTGGGCTACGCCCACCGGGGATAAAGTTCTTTCATGTCTCTATTGGATCAGATTGAGAGTTTCGTGTCGTTGAAAACTCCCGCACCGAAAATTTCCTTCTTCGTTGTTTTGTTGCTCACCTTGGGGGTCGCTGTGTTTGCCACACAGTCTGACGAGTTCGTAGCGTCGGATGCGGCCAACGACTGGTCGAGGTTTCGGGGACCAAACGGGAATGGTGTTGCCGATACATTCAATCTGCCCAGCGAGGTTGGTCCGGACACCAACGTGATTTGGGCGACTCAACTTCCTCCGGGGCATTCATCGCCGATCCTTTCGGAGGGCAAGATTTTCCTGACGGGAGTTGTAGAAGATGACTTGCAAACCATCGCGTTAGATCGTGGCTCGGGCGAGATTATTTGGCGCCAGACGGCGCCGAGCCACCCGACCGACCCGCCTGATCCGCGCAACAATCCGGCGTCACCGAGCCCGGTCACCGACGGTGAAATTGTTGTCGTGTTCTTCGCGGACTACGGGATGATTGCCTACGATGTCGACGGCAATGAACTCTGGAGGCTGCCTCTGGGGCCTTTTGACAACATATACGGCATGGGGGCATCGCCGATCCTGGCTGACGATATGGTGATCCTGGTTGCTGACCAAACCAACGATTCCTACTTGCTTGCGGTCTCACGGGAAGACGGCAGCACGATCTGGAAGGCTGATCGCCCGGAGGCCAAAAGCGGCCATGCGACACCGATCCTTTGGGTCGATGATACTGGTCGTACCCAGTTGCTGATCCCAGGCTCGTTTTTTCTAACCGCTTATGATGTTTCAAATGGCGAGAAGCTCTGGTGGGTCAGTGGTCTCTCCTTCGAGATCAAATCGACGCCAGTGATACACGACGGGATGATTTTCGTAAATGGCTTTGGATCACCAATGCAGCAACCCGGCCGCCAGCCCCAGATCGAGACCTTCGAGCAGGCTCTGGAACGCGATGTCGATGGCGACGGTAAGCTCAGTGCCGAAGAGCTCCAAGGCACCCTTGCAGCTGGCTGGATGGGCTTCACCGATCTCAACCACGATGATGCTTTCGATGCCAAGGATTGGGCCTATTTTAAAGCCGCGATGACCTCAACGAACGGTGTGCTTGCCATTAAGCTAGGCGGCGCAGGTGACATGACTGAACAGAACGTTGCCTGGACATATCATCGTGCCGTGCCGCAGTTGCCGTCACCGCTGATATATGAAGGTGTGCTGTACATGATCAACGACGGTGGCATCGTCACGTCTTTCGACCCGACCACCGGGGAGGTCCTCGCCCAAGGTCGCCTTCGTGGCGCCGTGGATGCGTACTATGCTTCTCCCGTTGCAGCCGATGGCAAGATCTACTTCGCTAGCGAACTCGGTTTGGTCGCGGTTGTGGAACCCGGCGGTGGACTCGACGTCGTATCAGTCGGTGACCTCGATGACTTGGTATATGGCACCCCGGCGATCGACGACAGCCGAATTTATCTGCGCACCAGAAACACCCTGTATTGCTTCGGATTTCAATAGGAGAAGAACGCCATGTTCAACCGCCGTGAGTTCTCGACCACACTGGCGCTAGCATCAGCTAGCGGGTTGGTACGCCCGCGTGCCACGTTCGGCATTGGGCAGCAATCAACCGTTTTTGATTGGCGGCCGATTAGGGACGCCATGAGGGTCGCCTTTGGTGCTGGTGGCAATGTGCTCGCCGTTAACGATGGAAGTAGCCTCGTACTCGTTGACACTAAGAACGCTGGCTTTGGCGAGGTGTTGCGGGCCGAAGCTGAGTCATTCGGCGGTACGCTTGAGAGCGTCGTTAATACCCACCATCATGGTGACCATATTGGCGGCAACCCATTTTTTACTGGTGGGGTTCCGGTGTATGGCCAGGAGCGTGGCGTAGCACGCGCTATGGCGGGGGGCTCTCAAATGTTGGCCGGTATTCTTCGCGACCATGTCGGACGCCTCGAGCGCTTTAATCAGCAGGTGGACAACATGGATATCTCTGGCGAAGCGCGCAGTGCTGGATCGCAATCGGTGGCGGCCTTCATGGCTATGGCTGAAGAACAAATGACCGCCATGTCTTTTTCGGCTACCGAAACCTTCGAGTCTGAGCAAGAAGTTACGGTTGGATCGACCACCCTTGAGCTTCGCCACATAGATCGCGGCCATACCGACAACGACGTCTTTGTTTTTCTTCCGGAGGCCAAGGTTATTCACGGAGGCGACCTGTTTTTCAATGGTCTTCACCCACGGATTGATACCGGCGCCGACGCCACGACCGTCGGTTGGCAGAATTGTCTCAAAGCGATGATTGAACTGTGTGATGCAGACACGGTATGTATACCGGGGCACGGTGAGATCAGCGACATCAACGGCCTGCAGGATTTCTCTAACTATTTCGACATCCTTCGGGATTTCGTCCAGAAGGAGATTGACGATGGCCGGACACGAGACCAGATTATTGAGATGCAGCCGCCGGAGTTCGCGGACTGGTCCCCGCGCCGGCTCAACGACAACCTGGGAGTGGTCTACGACGAGCTGACAGCTAGCTCATGATCGCAGACGGATGCCTCGAACCTTTTCTTTGGGCGCAAGGCTGGCGGTGAGACTCCTGGGATGGGTCAATGCTACCTGCGGTGGGCGTTGTTAGTTACTTGCCAACCGATGGTAGTTTCCTGCGTGGAAAAGTAGAGGCTCCCCCGGGTCGCTATCTTGATAAAGTGCGACGACCTCGCCGACCACAATCCAATGATCTCCACCGTCATAGATTGCTTGAGTCTTGCAGCCGACGCATGCTAGCGCGTCGGCGATGCGGGGTGCGTCACCGGCTTCATCCCATTCGACGAACGCGTGCTCAGGTTCACTATCCGTGCCGGCGAAATGGTTAGAGATTCCTTCCTGGTGAGTTCCAAGGATGTTGACCGTGAACGAACTGCCGACCGTGCAACAGGAGGAAATGCGCGCGTCCTTTGCTGGGCAAAAAAGGAGCAGTGTCGGGTCCAGTGACAACGAGGCAACAGCATTTGCTGTCATGCCACGCACATCTCCATCCTTAGCAGCGAGGACCACCGTGACGCCGGTTGCAAACAAACCGATCGTATTACGGTAGCTTCGCTGGAAGTCTTCGTCCGACATGTTCATCACCTACTGGCTGCAGCAGCCGGGTTCCACAAAGATGGGCCACGGTTAGCGATGTTCGCCTAGTTGATCTTCCAAAAGGCGATGCCGCCGGCTTGCTTCCCAATGTCGAGGTTGCCGACCCGTTTGAACGTCGTCAGGTCATAGGCTTCTACTGAACCCGGCTCACCGCCGATGCCCTCGATGGTGGCGAACGCGTAGCGGGCGTCCGGCGTGATCACGATTCCATGCGGGATCGGCCGCAGCGTTTCGACGCGCCCAACCTCCTTCCCGGCATTAAGGTCCCAAAAGCCAACAGACCGGCTGCTCTTGTAGGTTACTGCCAGCAGCGTGCCGTCGAGCGAAACATCGAGATTATAGGGACCCGCTGGAGTCGCGAACTCGCGAGTTATTTCCCAATCCTCAAGGTCGATCTCGAGGATCTTGCCAGCGCCGTTGCCGGCGACGTAAATCTTGCCTTGAGGCGTTGGGGAAGTGGCCCAGGTAGGCTTGATTATCTCTGACATGTCCATACCGTCCACTTCTTCATGCCCCGCCTCACCACCATGCTGAGCCATGCGCTGCTGGTGGGCCCCATCAATCTGGTGCTGTGCGTGCCTTGTCAGACCAAGTTGCCGACTTACCTCAATCCGATAGGCATCTATTTCGACAAGCACGTCGTCCATCATGTTGACCGAATACAGCTTAGAGCCCTCCCGGTTCATACGGGCACCGTGTGGCATCACGCCGACATCAACTTGGCCGACCTCGGTCATGCTTTCGGGGTCAACGACAGAGATCGAGCTGGGTTCCGGCAGGCCGTGGAGGTTGAAGTTAGCGACGTAGAGCAAGCCGATGCTCGGCGACACTGCCAGCGTTGCAGGGAACATGCCCACCGCAACTTCGCCGAGCCAGACGTCATCCCCAGTGCTGTACTTGACGATGTTGCCGTGGGGCCCTGGTTGGCCATGCGCCAGCGACAGGTACCAAAACTCGCCGTTGGGCGAGATCCCGAGCCCGTGAGGCCCTTCGATTTCAGTTGGCCAGGAGCCGACCTCGATGCTCTTGATTAAGCTCAGGCCTCCGGGGCCGAAGGCGATCTTCTCGACAACATCATCTGATTCAGCGGCGACGTAGAACGTATAAGTGCCCTGTGCCTGCGGAATCGCTGGCACCACGGCAAGCAGCGTTCCGGTGATGGCGACGAGCGCGACGATCGGCGCCTTTTTCATTGCGGGTCCTCTTCGCGGACCTTTACCGCCCATAGGCCCGAGTTGAGATCGGAGAAGAAGATATTGCCTTTAAACGGTTGTGGACCCCAGGCGAACGGAGAGTTCGGAAGGAAGCCCTTAGGGTCGTAAGCAAGAAAGTAGCCGATTTCGCGCCCCTGGCTGTAAAGGTTGG
Organism: Acidobacteriota bacterium; assembly: GCA_002722645.1. Lineage (GTDB taxonomy): Bacteria > Acidobacteriota > UBA890 > UBA890 > UBA890 > UBA890. Next base: position 195 of record PBML01000057.1, on the reverse strand, counting down.
CTAACGGATAACCTTGGGGCCGTTCTTTGCTGTGCTCACCCCCCTGCACTCCGTGTGCAGTTATCCCACGCGCAGTGGTTAGGATAGGATTAGGAGCCAATTGGCAGCCGTAACGAGTCTGCTTGCCGTAATTCGGATCCGTAAACAGCGGATTGTTGTCCCCGAACGCCAAGGCATAATTGCGAATAGTTCTGG
>PBML01000056.1 GCA_002722645.1 Acidobacteriota bacterium | reverse complement strand
CAGAAACATCTGCTGCGGATGGGACCGGCGAACGTGCGGCTTATACAGTCAAAGATCCGCGAAATCCAGGCGGCGTTTAGCCGCTGATTCGCTTTGCTAAAGGTTAGGATCCCCGTGCCTCAAATCAAACAAGCCAACAGCCCATGGCTCCAATTTGTCTTAGCCTTTGCACTGTGCCTCGTTGTGCCATTTGCGGTGTCGTGCGCCGGAGGCGGCGGGGAGGGTAGTGGTGCCGAACATAATGAGCATGATGGTGTGGAGGAGGACGAAGAAGGGGAGCATGTTCACCCGGCGGGGGAAGATATCCCCAAGAGAGCCGACGAGACAGATCGTGACGAGTACTCTCGGCCGGTAGAGGTCTATGCATTTGGTGGCATTAGTTCAGGCGACACGGTTGTGGATATTGGTGCAGGCAGTGGCTATAACACGTTCTTGTTGTCAGCGATCGTGGGCTCCACTGGAGAGGTGATTGCCGAGCGTGGGAACGAGGGCCTAGCGGCTCGTATCGAACACGGTGACCTAGCTGAGGCAGGAAACATCAGAATGGCCGAATCACGTGCCGCGATCCCCAGTGGCTCAGCTGATGCGATCGTGCTGATTCGTGAGTACCATCTGGTAGAAGACTACCTTGGGTTGATGGCGGACCTGTCCCGGATCTTGAAGGATGACGGCGCTCTTGTTGTCGTTGAGGTGCGTAGTAATGAGGCTGAAGGCCACAATATGACGACCCACAGACTCGGTGAGCAGACCGTCATCGCCCAGTTTGCCGAAGGCGGATTCATACTTGCTGGGGAATCCGACATCCTGCGTAGGGACGATGATGACTACTCTATCTACGGTGGCCCGATGAACGTTCGGTACATTACGGACCGGATGCTAATGAAGTTCGTCAAGAGACCCTAGAGATCCACGCAAGGCCGCCTCATCGGGCTATAGCCTTTGTTTTGCTGCGGAGCCTAAGGGTTCTCAATGAAGGTCCCGATAGCGGCAACGGCGAGACGTATCTCTACATTCCGTTTGGTCGCCATAGCATGATGAATTAACACGAGGCAGATGGCTACTGCAGCGCCTGGGATCCAATGGCCGTTCGATGCGCCTATCACACAGGCAATCCAGCCCGCATATTAGATTGTGGTGTCCAGTGCGAGAATTGTTCGTGACGCTGCTTGGGTCATTTCGCTATTGTGGATCGGTCGTGACGCTGTAGCTAGCTGGGGCAATCGGTGCTTGGTGTGTGTGCCTAGCAACGAGTACCATTAGGAGAACTTCCAAGCTTGGGGCGTGGGAATGTCCCCAGGAAACCATATGTATGCCCTAATCATTCGGCCATCTACGTTGCGGTCGATGCGAGAGAGGTCGCACATGAGTCTTCGTCGTCCACTACCGTTTCTGTCCTTTCTGGTCCTTGCGATCTCGGTGATCGCCTCTGTCAACGTTACAGCTCAGCAATGGACACCAGAAAAGCGTGGCTCCGATAATATCCGGGTCGTTTCGCATATCCCTCTGGGCCCCAAATTGAGTGTCTCGGATATCGAGATCTCACAAGAGATGGACCGCCCTTACGCGTTTGTTGGCCGTATGGTGTACGGGCATGAAGGGGAGAAGGGTATCGATATCATCGATCTGAGTGACGAAAGTCGCCCAGAAGTTGTCCAACGCTGGCGAATCGAGAACCAGGACCTCCATCTTGGTACTGGTGGAATGGACGTCAAGTATTTCAAGTGGAATGACCGCTGGTACGTAGTCCAGTCGCTACAGTTTCGCCAGGGTGGCCCGGATGCTGACATGGGAGCGGTTGTACTCGATGTCACTGACCTTCCAGATCGTATCGAAGAAGTCGCGCGCATCCGTACGCCTGATGATCCCGGCGGATTCCATAACATTTTTATCTATAAACACAGCAACGATCGAGTCCTGCTGATTTCGACTGGTGGTCCTTACGCCAAAGTTCATGACCTTGGGTACGTCGTTGAGGGACGGGCCGATGAGGCGCTTGTCGCCACGATTCCAGTGGGGCCAGACTGCAGCGGTCGTTGTGGCTACCATGATATGTATGCCGGCTATCATCCTGACACGGAGACTGATCGTTTCTACGGTGGCGGTACAGGCGGTTACTACGTGTACGACATTACTGACCTTGAGAATCCGGCATTAATTGTTTCGTTAACTGGTATCACTGGAGTGCGCTCCGGGCATACGTTTACGCCTACCCCTGATGGACGCTACGTGATCGCCGAGACCGAATACCAGTACGCGCCGCTTCGAATTTTCGACTTGCAGCCGGCCCTCGACGGAGAGACAACAAACATAAACAGGCCGATTTCTGCGTGGACGGCCGACTGGCAGAACCTGGTGCACAACCACGAAGTTCGTTGGCCCTATGTCTTTGTTTCTGGCTATCACGATGGTTTGCAGGTCTTCAACATGATGGATGCTTCAAACCCTGTAACGGTGGCTTATTACGACACGTACGTTGGCGGTCCGGCATACGATGACCGTCCAGCGATGTTTAACGGGGCCTTTGGAGTGGACGTTCGTAACGACGATGGCCTTATTGTCATATCGGATATGAACACTGGATTCTGGGCTTTCAGAATGGATGGATTCCTTGGGTGGAATGGTGAATCTTGGGGTATGCCGGATATTTCGAGCGCTCAGAAGTGGGACAAGGGCCCGGGTGGAGGTCGATAGTGAGGCAGTGGCGGGCACACCAATTTGCGCTAGCCACGGTGCTATCAGTCGGGTTGACGGTTGTAGCAGCGGCGCCTGCGGCTGTCCCCAATGCTTTGGCAGGTCCGGCGGAGAGTCCGGGGCCTGATTCGGCAGTAGTAGTAAAAACATGGGGGCTACCTCCGGTGCTCCCAGTCTTTTCTTGTGCCGGGGGCCCGGTGCTGTTGGCACCAACCAAACCCCTTGCGACGGAACCGTCCGACTACTATGCAATCGAATTGGTGCCGACTGGGCGGGTGCCCGGGACGCGATTGTCGAGCGGTGTTGCTTATTCGACGGCGGCACTGTCCCCATTTTTTGGAGTAGCGTTGGCTCCGACGGGTGAATATTTACACAACCTTGAGATTCAGATTGAGGGCCTTAAGGCTCCGCGGGCCGGGGCCTACGTTGCCTGGATTACGGACACGGAAATCAGTCAAATTGTCCGCCTTGGCCAACTTGATGAAAACTTTCGCGCAAGTGGGCAGACGGGCTGGAATAAGTTCCTTGTAGTGATAACCCGTGAGCCGTCGATGGAGCCTAAGTCTGCCTGGGAAGGCCCTATTATTATGCGTGGCATGTCGCGCAGCGGGCGGATGCATACATTGGCTGGGCACGGTCCGTTTCAAGCGGAACCGTGTGCTAAGTACGGATTCCGTTAGAGGTTCATTTCCGGTGTTGATCCGACTTTCCATGATGTTAGCGCTCGCCGTGACGACCTTTTCAGCGTCTTGGATCGAGCCGAGTCACTCTCAGAAGGAAGCCCTTCGTCAGCCATTTGAAGTGGGAGAGATGCAGGGCATGCAGCACGAAGGCCATGCGATGGGCGCCGGTGAACCGGGGACGTGGCGAATGCCACCAATGGGTAACATGCCGATGATGCCAGGTCTGGAGATGGCAATTCCGCCGGATGAGCCCTACTTGCCGGGGCTCGGAATCGACCCCGATGTGTTCCCCATGGCCGTACCCAACGAGGTTTTGGATCTAGAGGATGGTGACGAGATTGATCTAGAAGCCCAGCTCGTGCGCCGCCAGATTGGCGGCAAACCTTACGTGATGTACGGGTACAACGGTCAGTATCCTGGGCCTCTGATCCGGGCACCGCAGGGGGCTACCATCATAGTTAATTTTACAAACAACATTGAAATGCCAACGACAGTGCACTGGCATGGGCTGCGCTTGGATAATCGCTTCGATGGTGTCCCGGATGTGACCCAACCAGCCGTGAGACCGGGCGAAGCTTTTCGCTACGAGGTCCACTTTCGTGATTCAGGTATCTATTGGTACCACCCCCACGTACGCGAAGATATACAGCAGGACCTTGGGCTGTACGGAAACATGATGGTGGCACCTCCGAACGAAAATTATTACGGGCCGGTGCATCGGGAAGAGGTGGTCATCCTTGATGACATTCTGATAGATGACGTTGGACTGATGCACTTTGGGACTAGTACGCCGACCCATGCTCTGATGGGTCGTTTCGGGAACATCATGCTGGTCAACGGAGCGACCGACTACTCGATCGATGTGAAACGTGGCGAAGTTGTGCGGTTTTTTCTTACCAACGTAGCCAATTCACGGACATTCAACGTGACGTTTGGTAACGCTAAAGTGAAAGTTATTGCTTCTGATATCAGCAAATTCGAGCGAGAGCAGTGGGTACAAAGCGTTGTGATCGCACCAGCAGAGCGCTATGTCGTTGACGTGCTCTTTGATCAAGCCGGTGCGGTTCTAATTGAGAACACAATACAGGCGATTGACCATTTCCGTGGGGAGTTCTTCCCGCATGTCGATTTACTCGGGCACGTAACTGTGTCCGATGAACTCGTGGCGGAGGATCTCAGTGCCCGCTTTGGTGGTCTGCGAGAGCATGTTGACGTACAGACGGATATCGCTGCTTATCGCGAATTTTTTGGCAAGGCCCCTGACATCGAACTTGAGACGACCCTGCGCATTCGGGATTTGCCCTTGCCGATCGTTCTCTCGATGGAGTTTGAAAAGGGCCTATACGTTCCGCCGATGGAATGGAATGACACAATGCCTATGATGAATTGGTTGTCAACGGGCAAGCAAGTGACGTGGATTTTGAGAGACCGTAACACCGGTGCAGAGAATGCAGAGAACCATTGGAACTTTACGGTTGGTGATGTAGTCAAGATCCGTATTTTCAACGACCCTGAGACCATCCATCCTATGAACCATCCAGTTCATATCCACGGCCAGCGTTTTCTAGTCACAGAGATTGATGGTGTTGCTAACCCTAACCTNGTNTGGAANGACACGGCAATTGTNCCTGTAGGCACGACAGTTGATTTTCTNTTGGACGTTACCAANCCAGGTGACTGGNTGATGCATTGCCANATTNNCGAGCATNTGCANGCCGGGATGATGCTTCAGTTCCACGTCNACGAATAGACTTCGTNGGAGCATTNCTNAATCAACANCCNGANAGACNCGGTTGAATGTTTANTNGTNCGGGCNNATGGNCTGNANNTCANACNTGTCGCATTCGAGNTTGCTGGATGTGNTAGCAAGCCANAGGACAATCCAATGAGACAATGGGCTGGACAACTAGCCCTCGGTCTTGCCGTGTCGTTCATTGCTTGTCAGCCGCTTGGCCAGGATNCCTTGAAGGGTTCTACGTCAGTGATTGAATCCCTGTCGTTTGTCGGTCGTGAAGCATGTGCCAGGTGTCACGTTGAACAAAATGACCGATGGCAGAGCTCACATCACGATCGTTCCATGCAAATCGCAAACGCGGGGAATGTACTTGGGAATTTCGCCGACACCACGCTTGAGCACCAAGGTTATCGAATACGGTTCTTCCGTCGCGACGATGTGTTTTTTGTGGAAACAGAGAATAGAGAAGGCGAACTAACCGAATACGAGGTCGCCTACACTTTTGGTGTAGACCCATTACAGCAATATCTAATCGCTTTCCCCAATGGTCGCTACCAAGCGTTGGACGTGGCATGGGATTCACGGCCGATCACGCAAGGGGGGCAGCGGTGGTTTCGCCTACAGCCTGAAGCTCTCTATAAACCTGGCGATCCACTGCATTGGACNGGCATAGCCTACACGTGGAATGCAATGTGCGCTGATTGTCACTCGACTAATTTCGATAAGAACTACGATGCCAGTCGTAATCGATATGGAAGCACATTTGCTGAGATCGACGTGGCTTGTGAAGCTTGCCACGGACCCGGGTCGGCGCATATGGATTGGGCAACACAGGTTGCAACGGCGAGCCGTAGTGTCGGGGGCCCAAACGTTACCGACGCGAGTTCAGAGGCTGCGAGGATGGGTCTCGTCGTTCAATTTCCCCGCAGTGCCGATAGGTCATGGTCAATAGACGCAGACACTGGATTGGCGCATCGGGTACCGGGATCTACATCACAGGTGGAGATTGAGACTTGTGGACGTTGCCATGCTCGTCGCGGGGCTATAGTGGCTGAATACGGGTTTGATAGGCCACTTACCGATTCCTACCGCATTTCGCTTCTCGAGCGCGGTCTGTATCACGGTGACGGGCAGATCCTAGACGAAGTCTATGTGTATGGGTCGTTCTTGCAGAGCCGAATGTATCAGAAGGGTGTTTCTTGTAGTGATTGCCACGAACCTCATAGCTTGCAGCTGTACAATCAGGGCAATTCGCTGTGCAACCGTTGTCATTTAGCTGAAAGGTTCGACACTCCCGATCATTATCGACACGAAATAGGATCTGAGGGAGCGGAATGCATTTCATGCCATATGACTTCGGAGACCTATATGGTGGTTGATCCTCGCCGCGATCACAGTTTTCGTGTTCCGCGGCCCGATCTGAGCCTACGCTTCAACACGCCGAATGCGTGCACCACCTGTCATGTCTCCGAGAGTGCGAGTTGGGCAGCTGAGGCGGTAGTGAGGTGGTTTGGCCCGGACCGTCCCCCGTCCCATTTCGAGATGCTTGCCTCGGGACGGAGCGAGAGTGTTGCTGCCGAAGCTGAGCTGCGGATGCTGGCTGGCGACTTGGACGCTCCCAATATTAGCCGGGCGACCGCGCTGGCGGCGCTTCAGGGAATGTCACAGGCGTCGATTCCACTGATTAACAAGGCTCTTGGAGACGATAGCCCGCTGGTTCGTATGGGCGCATTGATTGGGCTCGAGACTGCTGATCCCATCACCCTGATGCGCTTAGTTAAGCCCATGTTGGATGACCCGGACCGATCAGTGCGGCTCGAGGCAATACGTTTGATGACAACCGTTCCAGCACAACAGGTTCCATCCTTGGAGCGCTCCGATGTCAAACGCGCAATTGCCGAGTATCGAGTGGCCTTGAATGCTAATGCCGATCGAGCCCAATCTCACCTCAGCCTCGGTTGGCTTGCGATCTACGAGGGCGATCTCGTAACGGCTGAGAAGGAATACAAGAAGGCCCTAGAACTGGAACCCTACTTTGTCCCCAATTTTCTTAACCTTGCGGATCTCTACCGGCTCACTGGTCGGGATGTGGATGGGGAAGCGTTGCTGCAAAAGGCTCTTGAGTTTGCCCCCGATAGTGGTGATGCGCGCTACGCGCTTGGGCTTTTAATGGTGAGACTTGACCGTTTAGATGAAGCAGTGGAGCAACTCCGTCTCGCGACTCAACTGGCGCCGGAACAACCCCACTACATATATGTTCATGCTGTCGCGGTACAGACTGCTGGTGATCTTCCCGGTGCCATCATGCTCCTGGATGAGGGATTGTCACGCTACCCAGCGGACCGGGAGCTCTTGGTCGGTGCCGCCGCTTTTAGCCGTGATCTAAATGATCTGGATCGTGCCATTGGCTATCTGCGCCGGTTGGTGGCCTTAGATCCTAATGATGCAGAGACGGTAGCGTTCCTAAGGGCGCTGGAATCACAGAGAAGATAGTAAGCCTAGGGTCCTACGCGTGTGTTAAGTGCACCGGGTGTTCATGTGAGGAAGACAAGCAGGCTATTTCCCCTCGNGGTTGGCCAATTGTCCATTCGTAATGTTGCTCGATACAATATCGGCATGTTCGTAATGATCAGTATTGCCCTTGATTGAGGAAACNCGATGCGAAAANTTTTTCTCCTAGCTGTATTTCCGGTGGTTACAGGTTTGATACTGATATACGTGAGCGTTGGGGCTTTTGCGGCCGGAGGCGTCGACGAGCATTACTGGCCGCAATGGAGGGGGCCAAACTTTGATGGCGTGGCGCCGTCTGGTGACCCGCCCATTGAGTGGTCAGAGACAAAGAATATTGCCTGGAAGGTGGGAATCCCGGGTAACGGTTTTGCGACACCGGTGGTTTGGGAGGACACTATCTTCATCTTGTCTGCGGTTCCGGTAACCAACGGTGGCCCTCTAGAAGCCTTTAGTTCTGTAGCTAGTCATCACCAAGCACTCGAAAATACAGCGGAAAGCCCAAGGGAAAACAATGCGGGCATAGCGTCAGCCCCACTGGTTCAACCTACGAAACAACGTGGGCAACGGCGGCGGCCTAGTCGGCGCCAGGCGGAACCTCTTCAAGCCATGGACTTTACGGTCATGGCACTAAGCCGTACCGACGGCAGTCTCATCTGGAGCGACGTGGCACGTCACGAGACTCCGCACGAGGGAAAGCAAACCAACAACAGTTGGGCGTCAAGCTCGGCGATCACAGATGGTGAACATGTGTTTGCATTTTTTGGCTCGCGTGGTCTGTACGCTTACGACATGGAAGGCAATCTCCAGTGGGATGTTGACTTCGGTGACATGCGGATCCGTAATGGCTTCGGTGAAGGCACCTCCCCGGCGCTCCACGGGGACACGATCGTCATCGTCTGGGATCATCAGGGCGATTCGTTCATTGTCGCCCTTGATAAGAACACCGGTCGCGAGTTGTGGCGTCAACCCCGCGACGAGCCGGAGTCGTGGGCAACGCCCCTGGTGGTTGAGTTCGACGGACGTGCCCAGGTAATTACCGCGGGCGAAAATCGAACCTCCAGTTACTATCTGGATACCGGCGACTTGGTATGGGACGGCCCAGGCCTGACGGTTAATCCGATTCCGTCGCCGGTCGAAGCAGATGGGGTTGTTTATATGACAAGTGGCTATCGCGGGGAGGCGTTGCGTGCGGTGCGTTTGGCTGATGCGCAAGGAGACATTAGCGACTCCCCTGCGATCCTATGGGAATACAACCATGACACACCGTACGTGCCATCGCCTTTGCTTTACGACGGCATTCTCTATTTCTTAAAGAGCAACTCACCGATCTTGACGGCGTTCGACGTCACCNGTGGGCAGGCATATTACGGCCCCCAAAGACTCGATGGCTTACAGGAGATCTACTCATCTCCAGTGGGCGCTGCCGGTCACGTCTACTTCCTTGGCCGAGACGGCGGGGCGTTGGTCATCAGCAATGCTGGCAAGTTCGAAATTTTGGCGAAGAACAANCTCGATGACGGGTTCGAAGCATCGCCGGCGATAGTTGGGGATGAGCTTTACCTGAGGGGNCGTCAGTTTCTATATCGCGTCCAGGAAANCGGACAGCCNGATTCGTANGCATCAGNNAATTATTNCGATTGGCGAATTTCCCGAGTAGCGTCGGCAGCAATGAATCTTTTAAAAGGGATGGAATTTTATGATTAGAACGTCTGATGGGGGCAGGNTCTTTCGTAGCTGGCTGGTCGGCCTGTTCTTGGCAAGCTCGATGGCGGTGGCACCGTCCACGGGCACGGCGCAGGATCGTTATTTTCCGGCCAGAGGAGAGTGGGCANCCAGTACGCCCGAAGAGCAAGGGATGGATGGAAAGACTCTTCAAACGGCAATCAACTTCGCTCTGGAAAATCAGAACCAGGGGAGCCGGGACCTTGCAGTGTGGCTTCGGGATGAGACCGGGTTTGGTACCGAGCCGTTCTTTGATACGTACGGTCCGACGACGGTTCGTGCTGCCATGAATGGGCTGGTGATTCGCCATGGAAAAGTAGTTGCCGAATGGGGAGAAACCCGCAAGGTCGACATGACTTTCAGTGTTAGCAAAAGCTTTCTTTCAACCGTTGTGGGTCTTGCGTACGATCGGGGACTTGTCCGTGATCTGNNAGATCACGTGGTTGATTACATGCCCACGGCTGAACTCTTCAGTAGCGAGCACAATCGAAANATTACGTGGGACCATCTTTTGCGCCAGACAAGCGATTGGCGGGGAACTTTATTCGAAATGCCGGCATGGGCCGACAGGCCGGCACGGAGCACCCCAGAAGGAGAACCAGCGACCTTTACCGACATTCAAAAGGTGCCGTTGTCGGAACCTGGAACCGTCTACGAGTACAACGACGTACGTGTCAACTTATTGGCGCTCGTTGCTCTTAACGTCTGGCGTGAGCCCCTCCCTCAAGTACTACGCAAGCACCTTATGGATCGTATCGGGGCCTCCAACACGTGGCGTTGGCACGGATATCGGAATTCCTGGGTCGAAATTGACGGCCAGAAAATCCAGTCCGTCAGCGGCGGCGGCCACTGGGGTGGCGGCATGCATATCAGCGCCCATGACATGGCCCGTTTCGGGTATTTATTCCTCAACGATGGTGTCTGGGATGGCNAACGGATTATCTCAGAGGAATGGATCGAAATGGCACGAACGCCTGGGCCGGCCAATGCTGGCTATGGATTCATGAACTGGATGCTGAACAGCGAACGTGAAAACCGACAGGGTGAAACGAGTCGCCCGGTGCCACAGGCACCTGACGCGATTTGGTTCAGTGGCGCTGGTAGCAATCTGATCTTCTTCGATCGGGCTAGTGACGTTGTTATTGTCGTGCGCTGGATTGGAGGCGGATCCAGCCAGTTTTTTGGCATGGTGCTGGACTCCATCCAAGACAGCTGATCACTGCGGATGGGCGCCACCGTCGTTTTGGTCGGGCTGGGCCATCTTGGTGGCCCGCTTCTCGATCAGTTGGCCGGCAGTGCTCTAGTTGGTCGTGTTGTCGCATTAAGTCGTAGTTCCGACCAGGGCGAGGCACGCTGTAATCTCTCTCGATTGAGCGCCATAGCGAGGGGTTCGGTGCCTACTATTGAGCATCGGACCATTGATGTAGCGGACCCAGGGCAATTAGCTGCTGTCATTGAAGAAGTCTCCCCGGACCTTGTGATTAACGCTGCATCGATGCAGACATGGTGGTTACTTGATTTGTTTCCACCTGCGGCAAACGTGCTAAAAGCAGCCGGCTTTGGTGTGTGGCTTCCATTCCACCTGAGACTCGCAGTCCGCGTGATGGAAGGAGTTGTAGCATCGAGCTATAAAGGCCCAGTGGTTAACGCTGCCTATCCCGACGTAGTCAACGCTGTGCTTGCAAAGATGGGGATGGCGCCGACTGTTGGGATCGGCAACGTCGATGAACTGGTTGCCAAGGTTCGCATGTTAGTTGCGCATGATCTTTCGATAAGGCCACACGAACTCAAAGTCGTCCTCGTTGCTCACCACGCCCTCCAGAGAGTCGCTTTTCATAGTTGCGAAGACCGATCGCATACTCGCTCGGTAAAGATCGATGAGAAACCGGAGCACGAAGCTCCGCCCTACCATCTTCGGGTTCTTCATAAGGGGCGGGATCTGACCGAGCAAGCTGATGCGCACGGCGCTTTACTGAAGCCGTGTCCTCTGCCGAACGGACCGGGCTGGGGCGCCTTCACGGCAGCCTCTGCGATTGGCTTAGTTAACGCGTTGTTGTCGGAGAATACCTGGGAAATGCATGCACCCGGCCCATTGGGACTTCCCGGGGGTTATCCAGTGAGTATCGGCGACGGCAAGATCGCGGTCCCTTCCATAAGGGACTTGTCGCTTGATGAGGCGATTTCTATTAACGAGCAATCTCATCAATTCGACGGAATTGCAAGAATCGAAGAAAATGGTGCCGTGGTGCTTACTGAGGCCGCAATCGGTGTAATGCGGGACAGCTTGGGATACGACAATGGGACAGTTCAACCGGCAGAGGTGGACGATCATGCCAATGAACTGGCGAGGTGTTTCAATGAATANGCGCGGCGACNCGATGTTGACGTAGNGGNGNAGTNCGGNATGACCTGCGGTGNNTGNTGACTGGNGTTGNNNGAGGGGGAGGACTGTGGTGAGTGGATTGGAAGGCAAACGAGTTCTGGTGACTGGGGGTGCGAGTGGGATCGGNGCNGCCACCGTCGAGCGTTTCATATCGGAGGGTTCCGCTGTCTGTATTCTTGATATGGACGCCGAAGCTTGCGAGCGGACCAAGAAGGATCTGGACGGGCTAGCTGATTTCGTGGTTTGTGACGTNCGCGACAGAGAAGCNGTAAAGANTGCTATTCNGCAGGTCGTGGCCCACGTTGGCGGGATCGATATTCTGATTAATAACGCCGGTGTTAGTGTGCGGCACGAATTCCTGAAAATTACGGCAGAGGAGTGGGAACAAGTCCTGAGTGTGAATCTAACGGGAGCCTTTCATGTAGCCCAGATAACAGCTCGGCAAATGGTTCAAGCAGGCCAAGGTGGAGTGATTCTTAACACAGCCTCAACGAATGGTATCGTCGGCTACCCTTATTACGCAGATTACAATGCCAGCAAAGCGGGTGTGATTGCACTGACCAAATCGATGGCGCTCGAGCTGGCTCCGGATATTCGTGTAAATGCCATTGCTCCTGGGTATGTGATGACGCCCATGCAAAAGCGTGAATACACAGAACAGATGCTTGAGGAACTNAACGCCAAAATCCCTGTTCAGCGACACGCGCGCCCACATGAAGTNGCCAGTCTGTTTGCCTTCCTTGCGTCTGATGAAGCGGCGTACCTTACGGGCCAGGTTTTTACTATCGACGGGGGTGAGATTGCGGGCGGACTGGCGAGTCGCTAACCAGCTTAAGCTTGGCCACGGCATTTGAAGANGGGGAGGCGAGAATGAGCCACGGTACCAAGAAGTCGAAGGCGCTTTTCGAACGGGCACTTGGCGTGATGGTTGAGGGTGGAAGCTCCCCTTCCCGCGGCCCTGCAAACTACGGGGACTACCCGCTTTTTATCGAACGCGGCTCCGGTTCACGCATCTGGGACGTCGATGGGAACGAGTACATCGATTGGATGCTAGCGTACGGGGCCCTGCCACTTGGCCATGCTCATCCGTCTGTCGTCGAAGCAATCACAGGAGCCGCATCTGGGGGCAGCTTGCTGGCGGCAGCTACAGAGATTGAAATCGAAGTGGCTGAGTTGATCGCTGGAATGGTCCCTGGTGCGGAGCGGGTTCGCTTCGCCAATACGGGAACTGAGGCGACCATGGCTGCAATTCGTCTGGCGCGCGGCATGATGGGCCGTCCAAAGTTTATTAAGTTCGAAGGGCATTACCATGGTTGGTATGACGATTTCCTTGTCAATAGCCATCCACAATCGGCGGTTGCGTTCGGTCATCGTAACGACCCGATAAAGATCGCCGACAGCTCCGGACTTAACCGCCGAGCCCTCGATGACACAATCGTCGTACCGTGGAACGATGCAACTGCGATTGAGCGGGCTGTAATCGACAACCGCGGACAGATAGCGGCAGTGATTACAGAGGGTGTTATGGCAAACATCGGAGTGATACCACCCCAAGATGGCTACCTGAAGCTGCTTCGTGAAATTACGCGGGACAATGATATTTTGTTAATTCTCGACGAGACAGTGACTGGCTTTCGTGTAGCGCCGGGTGGGTGTCAAGAATACTTCGACGTTGAGGCCGACATTGTTACATTCGGCAAAGGTGTTGGTGGTGGAATGCCGGTGGCGGGGTTCGCCGGAAGGGCTGATCTGATGCAGGGATTGGAGTGGGGCGGAGTGCTCCATTACGGCACCCAAAACGCGTCGCGGCTAGGTATGTTTGCAGCTGCTGCTAACCTGCGAGAACTGAACAAGGATGGTGCGGCTGCATTTACTCACTTGTGGGATATTGGAGAGACACTTTGTTCCGGTTTGCGCGAGCTGTTTGCAACCGAGGGTACAGCCGCCATCGTTCAGAATGTTGGTCCCATGTTACAGATCATGTTCACGGAGCAAGAACGAATTACCGACTTCCGCGGGTTTTGTGCCCACGTTGACCGTGTTGCCTATCAGCATTTTGCCTGGAAGTTGTTCGACCATGGTGTCTACATGAGCCCGTCGTCGGCTCTGCACTCTGTTGCCTGCGTCGCGCACACCAAGAATGACGTTTCATCTACGTTGGCCGCCGTGGCGGAGGTGATCAGCGGGTGACTGGGAAGGTCGCGGTCGTAACGGGTGCGGCCTCCGGGATTGGCTGGGCAACGGCAGAGGCATTTGCTAATGAAGGTGTATCCGTTGTTGCGGTTGACATCGACCCTTCTGGGGCTTCGCTAGCAGACCGAATCTCGACGGAAGGTGGCTCGGCCTGCTTTGTTGTGGCTGATTTGACGCGCCAGAATGACTGCGCGTCTGTGGCTGAGACCGCCCGGCAGGTCTACGGTGGCGTTGACGTTTTGGTCAACAACGCTGGTGTTGTCCATCGGGCGACGATTCTTGAGACTAGCGAGGCGGATTGGGACCGTGTCATGGAAGTTAATGTCAAAGCAATTTATTTGCTTTCGCGAGAAGTCATTCCATTGATGGTCGAACGTGGGGGTGGCTCGATCATTAACATGGCGTCCGGTTGGGGGTTGGCCGCCGGTCCGCGAGCTGCTGCGTATTGCGCTTCGAAGGGTGCGGTCGTACAACTGACTAAGGGAATGGCGATTGATCACGCGCCAGACGGGGTCCGGGTCAATTGCGTGTGTCCAGGTGACGTCGACACTCCCATGCTTGAGGTAGAGGCCAAGGAACTCGACGTGCCGCGAGCACGATTTCTTGCCGAGGCCGCTGCTCGACCGATGGAGCGAGTTGGTTATGCGTCGGAGATCGCGACATCGATTCTGTATCTAGCGGGCAGCGAATCGGCGTTCGTTACTGGGACTTCACTCGTGATTGACGGAGGGGGTTTACTTGGCTGATTGTCAGTTCAGTTAACCGCCCTTGCGTTCTTTAACCGTCCGGTCTTTTATTAAGCTCTTCTATGGCGGTCAAACAGCAGTTCATTGGAGACTCACTATGCGACCAGGTTTCGTTCAACTATCCCTTCATTGTCTCAACAGAGTTCTGTGTGCCAGCTTATTGATCGCTGCAGTTTCTTGCAGTGGAGACGATGGAACCATCGAGACACCAGAGGAACTCACGACGCGCGCCCAAACTATCCATGAGAGGGTTCTCACGGCTGACACTCACAAGGATATTTCGGGAAACTTTGCCCCCACTGACGGTTCTGAGGGCGAGGATCCGAATGTCCAGGCTGGTCGTCAGGTGGACCTTCCTCAGATGCGTGAAGGTGGTCTCGACCTAGTTTTCTTCATCGTGTACGTAGGGCAGGGGCAGGGCAATCTCACTGACGAGGGATACACAAACGCACTTGGTGCGGCAAAGCGCAAGTTTGAAGGCATTCGCCGGATGACCAATGAGCTGTACGGCGACCAGATCGGTCTTGCTACTAGTGCTTCAGAAGCCGAGGAGATTGCTGCTGAAGGTAAGCTGGTTGCCGCCATTGGCATCGAAAATGGCTATCCGATGGGTGACGACATTGGGCTGATCGCCCAGTTCAAGGAACTAGGCGCTGGCTATATGGGGATCACCCATAATGGCCATAACCAGCTCGGAGATTCGAACACCGCTGGCTGGTACGGAACCAGCGAAGAACCGCAACGGAGTATGAGCGGCGGTCTCAGTGAACTTGGTGCAGAGGCGGTCGCCGAAATGAACCGGCAAGGGATCATGATTGATATCTCGCACGCTGGCAAGGAGACGATGCTGGATACGCTCGCAATCTCACAGGCGCCAGTTATCGCATCTCACTCGAGCGCCACAGCTCTGCGAGACCATTCTCGCAACCTTGATGATGAGCAATTGCTCGCATTGAAGGAGAACGGTGGTGTCATGCAGACGGTAGCGCTCGGTAATTACCTGAAGGACCCTGGGCCACGCAACGTGGCGATCGCGGCGTTGCGTGAGGAAATGGGTCTCCCGGCGCGCGGCCGGGGCGGTCGGGGCAGCCGAGGCGGCCGGGGTGTGCCCACAGCCTCTGAGCAGTCGGAGCCAACGACAGAGGAGCGAGCCGCACAAGAAGCTCTACAAGCCGAGTTCGAGCGCCGCGTTTCCGAGGAGATCGACCTCGAATTCCCCGCAGCTAATGTTGGGGACCTTGTCGATCATATCGACTACGCCGTCAATCTGATTGGCATTGACTATGTTGGCATCAGCTCCGACTTCGATGGTGGTGGCGGCATCGACGGCTGGAACAACGCCGCCGAGACATTCAACGTGACTCACGAACTAGTGAAACGCGGGTACACGGAAGAAGAAATTGCCAAGGTGTGGAGCGGAAATCTCTTGAGGGTCTGGCACGAGGTCGAACAGGTTGCACAGCGTATCCAGGGGGAAGAGAGCAAGTGAGCCAAGGCTCGGAATCTGACGCTGAGCCAGCTAGAGGGGTCGTAGAATTCCCGGTCGATGGAATTCTCGACCTTCACACATTTCGCCCTCAGGACGCCCATGATGTCGTCAGGGATTATCTGGATTCCTGCAGGAAGAAGGGGATTCTTGACGTGCGCATCATCCATGGCAAAGGCAAGGGCGTGCTGCGCCGCATTGTGCACTCCGTGTTGAACAATCGCGATGACGTCGATTCGTTTTGCCTAGCGAGCGATAGTGGAGGCTGGGGAGCGACTCTAGTTGGGTTGTGCCCAAGTTCCCGAGCCAATGATGTCAACGGAGGTGCCTTGAGTGGCACCTCTCTGCCGAAGGGCGAACGGTGCAGCTGAGCCAGCTTGATTGGTTCGTCTTCGCAACCTACGGCGTGATCGCCTTGGCTACCGGACTGTATTTTGCTCGTCGTGCCGGCGCCGGGATGCAAGAGTATTTTCTATCCGGCCAGAAGCTTCCCTGGTGGTTGTTGGGTACATCGATGGTAGCGACCACTTTTTCGACGGACACGCCGAACTTGGTTACCAACATCGTGAGATCCGACGGGGTCAGCGGCAACTGGATATGGTGGTCGTACTTGATCACCGGAATGTGCACAGTGTTCTTCTACGCGAAGCTCTGGCGTCGCTCCGGCGTCCTTACTGATATGGGGTTTTACGAACTCCGCTATGCAGGAAAGCCTGCGGCGTTTCTTCGTGGTTTTCGCGCCCTCTATTTGGGTGTGTTCTTCAATGTCATGATCATGGCGACGGTCACTTTGGCCGCGATCAAGATCTCCGGTGTTTTGCTTGGGATTGACAAGTACACGACTGTGCTGGTCGCAGCGACCATCACGGCCGCATACTCGGCGAGTTCAGGTCTATGGGGGGTCGTGGTGACCGATCTGTTGTTATTCACGATCTCGATGGTGGGGTCAGTATCGGCGGCGTACTTTGCTCTGCAGCGGCCGGAAGTAGGGGGTCTGGGCGGGCTGATAAACAACCCAGACCTGCAGGGCAAACTGTCGCTGTTGCCCGATTTTTCGGATTGGACGGCAGTTTCCAGCGTCCTGATTGTGCCGCTTGCAGTGCAATGGTGGAGCACCTGGTATCCAGGGGCTGAACCGGGGGGAGGCGGCTATGTCGCGCAGCGTATGCTCGCGGCCCGCAATGAGAAAGAGTCGGTCTATTCGACCCTGTGGTTCAACGTNGCTCACTATGCTCTGCGGCCGTGGCCGTGGATTCTNGTGGCCCTCTGTTCGCTACTGGTATACCCGACGCTTGAGTCGATACAGCANCGATTTCCAGACCTGGATCCGACGATNGTGGGNCATGATCTGGCCTATCCGGCGATGCTCGTTTTCCTGCCCTCTGGCCTACTTGGATTGGTCGTTGCCTCGTTAGCGGCGGCCTACATGTCGACGATTAGCACCCATCTAAATTGGGGCGCCGCATACATAGTCGATGATTGCTACAAACGCTTCTGGGCATCGGANCGTAGCGACGCCCACTACATACTGGTGGCTCGCCTCAGCACGGTGGTCCTTGTGATTTTGGCGTCAGTCGTTGCGCTGTGGCTTGATACAGCGCGNCAAGCATTCCAGATCCTTTTGCAGATCGGCGCCGGGACCGGCCTGATTTTTCTTCTTCGGTGGTATTGGTGGCGGATCAACGCCTGGGGCGAAGTCGCGGCGATGGTCATCTCATTCGTGGTGGCCGTGTATTTCGAATTGATTCATTTCCGGACAGGGTTGCCTGAACTCGGTGCCGAGGCGAAGTTGGTGGCTGGGGTGGTAATCACTACGGTCGGGTGGATGACGGTCACCTTTCTTACCCCGAAAACTGACGCGGAGACGTTGCGTTCGTTCTACAGGAAAATCCATCCGATTGGCCCGGGATGGCGCCCAGTCGTGGGGNGAATGCAACTTGCACGGAGTTCTGAGGCTGGCGAAGTTCCCATAGACGATGCAGAGGCCACTTCCGGCGAGAGCCTCACCGCGGGGTTTCTGGCCTGGTTCCTCGGCTGTGTGACGGTGTATGCAGCACTGTTCGGAACCGGGTACCTTCTATATGGAGAACTTGTTCCGGGGGTCTTTTGCCTGCTTCTATTCATCATCAGCGCCACCTGGCTGTTAAGGGTTCTGCCTCACTTAGGGTTTGCNGATTAGTCTCTGGAATGCGCTAATCGAAACCTTTAGAGACCTTGGCGCNNCAGGTTGTGCGTAACCGTGGGTTCACGATTAGGCCGCAGGTAGCAAGCCTAAGTTGTGNGGCTGAATTATTGAAACCTCATCAACGACCGCAGCAGACCAGGATGTTCTTTCCGGGCTATATTTCGTTCGCCGCCCTTCTCGTTCAGCACGCGGATTCCAGGAATTGGTCTTTCTCCGGGGAACCCTGTGTGTTTTGACACAATATTGGTAAAGCAGGGCGCCCAGAACCCCGTTGGAATTCGCAAGTANCCTGCCAAGCTCGCGTCAGCTGGCTATCGAGTGGTGGAGGNAGGCNAAGGGGAGGTTCGGCACAGATACCAGTCGAAGCAGCGGCGCCGATTCAAAGGGGTCNCNCATGGCCGAAGGCACCGTGAAGTGGTTCAACGCTTCGAAGAGCTACGGATTCATCGAATATGAAGACGGTCCTGATGTATTTGTCTACTATTCGGCGATACAAGACAGTGGATACCGCACCCTGGAAGATGGGNAGAATGTCGAGTTCAAAATNGTCGACGGGCCCAAAGGGCTCCAAGCCCAGAATGTGAGGCCTTTATAGGCCTCGCGTTCGGACCAGTCAAACTTTCATTGTTGGAAGGCAGGCGCGGGGTTGGTGAAAACGGNCTCTGGTAGGGTGTCGTAGACGTGGATAGACCAATCCCGATCACGCCCCTTATTGGTTGCTAGCATGATGCTTCCAAACTGCTGCCAACTTGCCCAAGCGTTCGTGAAGCGGGGTTCGGGGTCGTCGAAGCGGGTCCAGTGGGTCCACTGTTCAATAAGACCGGTGTCTTTGGCTACAAACACCTCATACCTGTTGTCAGGCGTGTCGCCGACATCCTCAAAAGTCAGTTGAAGGATATCGGCGATTCGACCGTCCTCCATCGGGCCTTCTCCAAGGTATTTGAGAGTTACGCCGGGGTCCAAGAGCTTGTAGGGCATAAACATCCAGTATGTGTCGTTGTTCCAGCTACGGAAGGCGCTGTTCAGCAGCGTGGCTAGCTCCTCNGGGTTGGAAACCTCGACACCGTTCTTAAAGATCCGGCCGTCCCACCGGTTGATGTTGATCAGAGAAACAATTTGATCGCCTTCACCATTCTCCGATTCCATGCGGTGGTTGCCNGTCCATTTGTCCCAAACGTGTAGTCGGCCTCCGAAGAATTTCCAGCTGATGTAGCGGGTGGTGTTCCATGCTTCCTCCCCNCCCATTGCAACGAGCGATGCGTTGGCAATGTTGACGGACTGTTGATCAGATTGACCTGGAAAGGNTGAAGGGGNTTTCGAATTGTTAGCTGCCAAACCTGACGCTGCTGCAAGAAACACTAAAACTACGGCAATGAGTTGAGAGTTTGCTCGCGTCGATTTCATGCCTCCAAGCTCCTTTCGAGTGNGCTGATGGGGAACGGCAGAGGNGTATGAGAGAGTACTACGGGCGGCAAGTGGTCCAAGCTTGAGTAATAACTGACGGTNCTTTTAGCNTCNCCCGTCTCCAGGAAAGTCGAGAAAGTTTCTATGGATCCCGTCACTTATAACTCAGCGATAAATCTCTGAAACTGTTGGAATTAGATAATCATGGAAGCAAGTTACCAGGTCATAACGCGGTGAATATCCCCAGTCACTGCGGGCTAACCGATCGTCGACGGCACTTGGCCACGAATCGACGATTGCCTGGCGCCGTGTGTCAGGTTCAAATGCGACGTGGGCGCCGGGATACNCCTTGGCAACGAGTTCGTGTATCTCNGCGGCTGAAGGGTTGAATGCCGAGACGTTGTAGACATGCTGGCTTAGGNCCGTTNCCTCTCTATTTGTTAGTGCCAGAATGGCATCGATCGCGTCCGGCATTGCCATAAAGGGGATGCGAGTGTCGGGGCGAACGAAACAGGTATAGGCTTCGCCGTTCGCAGCGGCATGGATCATCTCGGAAGCGTAGTCGCTGGTGCCTCCTGAAGGCATTGTTAAAGCACTGATTAGGCCAGGGAAACGAATCGANCGAAAATCCACAAGGTTGGCGTGCCCCTCTGTATCCAGTTGCTTGTAATAACTGGCGTAGTAACGCCCNAGGTGNTCACAGTAGAGTTTGTTAGAGCCATACATTGTTCTCGGCGCCGAGCACTCACGTTCGCTAACGGGTCGATCGCCGAAGTCAGTTGNTGTGCCGTAGACNGCAATTGAACTTGGATAGAAGAACATTACCGANCGACCGTGGGCGCGAGCCTGCGACATTGCAAATTCAAGCAAGTTCAAAGTTCCGGTAACGTTGACTTCATGCGCCCCTACTGGGTTGAATTCACTCTGTGTTGAGAGCAGAGCAGCGAGGTGGTAAATACGGACCACGGCANAATCAGCATGAATAGTCTNCAGAAGTTCGTGGTCCAGGATCGACCCCGTGTAGGCACGGGANACACGCGTTAGCAAGGACGCGTCGAGAGGCTCAAGGTCGAGCGTTGCAAGCTCGCTGCCTGCNTCCGAGAGNCGATCGATTAGGGCGTGACCGATCTCCCCCGCGGCTCCGGTAATCAAAGTGACAGACTGACGGATACCAACCTCCGTGCATGGAGTGGGCTAGCAGCTACTGCGAACTTGCCCGGTGACGATAACATCTGCCCGTGATCGTCATGATGAGGTTTGCCCCTTGTGTTTCAAGGCCGGCGAAGGCGGAGCGATATTGATTTCGCCAAGTATTGTNTCAAGTGGGGTGTCGAGTATTTCCACCAATCTANCNGCGACGTCCTCAGCGGCCAGAGCACTCCCAGGTGTGTCTTGGGGCTCAATGTTGAGGTTGTTGAAGAACGAGGTGCGCACAAAGCCGGGATTTACAAGTGTGACCCGCACGTTCCGGTGGCCGCACTCATCGGCCAACGCTTGGGCCGCACCNCGGAGGCCGAACTTTGCGGCACAGTAAACGCTTCCCTTGCGTGTCCCGCGGAGCGCTGCTTCCGATCCCATGATTATCAGATCACCGTGACCGCGCCGCTTCATCACAGGAAGAAAGCTGCGGGCTACCAAAAGGTGGCTGGTTAAATTGAGAGCGATATCGTCTCGGATTTGGCGGGCCGAGAACTGCTCAATTTGACCAAAGTGTCCAGAGCCAGCGTTGCTGATTACAGCATCAACGTCTGGGTGGCGACGTGCCAAAAGATCTAGAGCACTCGAGGATTCGTTTAGATTGGAAAGATCGATTGGCACAGGGTCGTACCGATCGAATACGGGNGTGAACTTGCTGTGGTCACGAGCGATCCCGACAACCACTGCTCCCCTTTCCAATAGAAGCTCTGCTGTGGCGCGGCCGATCCCACTGCTAGAGCCAGTAATGAGTATCTTACGGCTGGCGCAGGAGTCTTGCCGGCTCATGTGGCCCCCAATGCACACGGGAAGAGATTGGCCTCTGGAAACGCGTTAACTAAGCGTTGCTCCACAAAGGATAAGAGCTGTGCCTCACGAGGCTCACTGTAGGAGACGAACTTATTTCTTCGTATTAGTGGCCCATTCAGCAATATATCTTTCGGATACATTCGTTCGATTTTCTGGAACATGCCGGATGGAAATCGAAGGGGGCCTAGACTGACAGAGTGAAGTGCGCTACTCGGGATTGTAGTTGCAATCTTGTCGATCAAGGCATCGTACCCAGCGCGCCAGCCTTTATACCAAAGCAGGGGATCGAGGCGGATGCCTATTGGCCAGCCCGCGGTAGCAAGTTCGCCAGCGGCGTGAACCCGGTCCCAGATGCCTGGACAGCCATGTTCTACTGCAACGGTGGTTTCCGCAGGGGTGAAGCTGAAGGCGACTACAACGTTTGGCACGGGGGGCATCTTGAGAAGATTACCGATCGCGATGCTCTTCGTGCGTAGCTCTAAG
The DNA here is from genome assembly GCA_002722645.1 of Acidobacteriota bacterium. Taxonomy (GTDB): domain Bacteria; phylum Acidobacteriota; class UBA890; order UBA890; family UBA890; genus UBA890. Next base: position 3,423 of record PBML01000056.1, on the reverse strand, counting down.
AAAGCGTCCGGTCTTTTGGCAAAGAACGGTACGAAGTGTTTGACGAAGCCTGTGAGTGATTCCAGGGCGAGCGAATCGCAATCGTAACCGGAATGAAAGTATGGTGCCTGCTCGTGCCTGTTAGCGATGGTGCTATCGATTTCTGCTTCAAAATCCTCGAAGTTCACGAATAATACGTAATGAGCGGATCGAAACATCCCTTGCAGGAAGCAATAGCGACAGTCATATAGACAGTTGAGCATGTGCGAAAAGTAGAAGTTTGGGCCATTGCTAATGTCGAACCCGTTGGGTGCTGGGAGCACGAGACTCCCTTTTTTCCGTGCAAGGATAAGGGCTGGGTTTTGTTTCTGAAGGTCGAAGCTCTGAGCCGCAGGGTTGAAGACTTCAGTGTAATGCTGGCAGGGGATAACACGCGCGCCAGGGAAGCGTTTGAGTAACTGGCTTGCGCGTGGATGAACCTGAAGATCTTCTTCAATATAGATGGTTTCGATCACGGCTAGCGCCCGAAAGTTGGAGGAATGCTTTCAAGATGCTCGGTGATCGATGTGATCACACTGTTGGCATCTGTAAGACCATTGGATATCACCCAATCGGTAACTTTCACCTGCGGACAAATTATCGGCCATCGCCGCAACAGTCTTCGTAGTTGCCTTCGCTGAGTTGTGGTGAAGTGCAACTTATGCAGAAGTTCGCGGAGTTCTTCCGGATCAACTCCTCGTTGGCTCAACGCAGCGGAAAGTCGCTGTAACGGTTCAATCAAGTAGTTGAAGGTTTTGAGGTTATCCTCGACGAGGCTACTGATGGCACCTGGCGGCAGCGCTTCTCCAGCCCGGGCTTGGATGTCGTGAACGACTTTGAAGGAGTGGATCATCTCATGCGGGGAGAATTGGGCCGCAGCCTCATAGAATCCAGAGGCTTCCGTATCGTACAGGTCATCAGTGGGGAAGTTTTCGGAAATACGGTCGATGGTGCGAACTGTGGCAGTGGGGCAAGGAATCTCGAAGATAAATTGTGGATACCAGCTTCGTCTCGTAGGGACGCAGTGGACCTTGTGCGCAATTCGAGCCGCCCCTAAAGGCAAGCCGTAGTGTACGACCGTACCAAGGTTTATCCACGCTGCGTAGTTGGTCTCACAGGCCTGGTGACAAACTGCAGTAGCGGCGTTGTTTCGTCCGATACCGGAGAGGATGAGCCCAATACCGCGCTGGGTGTTCCCGAAGCGACAAAAATCTTCCTCGGAGTCTACGGGCGACATACGGAAATACTCAATAATCGGTTCCGCTTCGGCCCTTAAGGCAACGACGAAATTGACCTGACCAGTGGGCATTATAGATCTCTCAGTTGATCAGTGAGTTGTAATCGTTCGATGAGCCTTGTTGCAGTCTTCGTAGTTTCGCGGTGTATCGGCGTGCTTCATCGTGCCGCCCACGTTTCTTTGCCCCGGTTCGATAGATCTCGATTTTTTCGGCGCAGACTCGCTCCGCTACAGCACGCTGCGTGTCGTTTAACGAGTCACTTTCGAGTAATTTCTCAAGGGCTGTGATACGGAACCGGTCCATACCCCAATAGAGGCGAGAAAGCTGGTCGTTATGCCCGCCGTGTTTGACTACCAGGGGCTCGTCGATGAAGAGAACGGGATATCGGCTGGTGATCCGGAGCCATAGATCGTAATCCTCGCAAGCTGGCAACGTCTCATCGAAGACACCGACATCCTCAAGTACCTCCCTATGAACAACCACACTAGAAGGGGACATGCAGCACAGCGGTAAACAGTCCTCGAAAATGGTCCCGCCTCGTTTTGCATGTTTTTTCTTTGGGTTTACCCGGACACCATTACGGACCCAAACTTCCTCTGTATGACAGAGAAGTACCGTCGGTGTGGACACCAGAGCGGCATCTTGGCGAGCCAGTTTCTCCGGTCGCCATTCGTCGTCAGAATCCAAGAAAGCGATCCAATCTCCGCGACTGGCGTGAATACCACGATTCCGAGCCGCGCTGACTCCGCGATGTGGTTCCTCAAAGAGGACGACATCGGGATACTCGCGCCGGAGAGTGGCGATGGTGTCATCAGTTGATCCATCGTCGACAACGATCACCTCGAGCGGCGTCTGGGTTTGAGCGGCGATGGAGTTGAGGGCTCGGGGCAGAAGATGCTCCCGATTGTGTGTTGGGACGATGACCGAGAAAGACAGTGTGCCCATGGATGCTATTCGAAAGACAACCATCCGTTCAGACCCGTCGGTGTCTGCACGTAGAGAAACTCGCCCCAAGAGCCCAAAACAGGCAGCTCTGAACCCGGGGCCAATTGCTGAATTGTTGCGCCCTGCGGCGCTGGATGGTCCAAAACGTTGGAGATACTAACCACCGATTCCTTGCGTAACGGGGTCGCGAGCTCAGTGGTGGCACCGATGATATAGCCGTGAGCCCCATTGGGTAGCTCAACCCGATACCAATGGGTGCTTGCCCCCCAAACCAAAACAGGAGTGTGTCGATCAAGAGTGGTAACCACGCGCGCACCGCTGTTTGGGCCAGTACGGACAACAACGTTACTCTCGGTCGTGCGGGACCAACTACCGACGCGATTCAGGTCGACAGTGAAAGATTGTGGCTCTGTGCGCATTCGTTCGAGAAAAGGCAATGGATCAACAGCACCACGAGCGTATACACCGAAGTGGAGGTGTGGCGGTGTTGTTCGTGCGTTCCCTGTGTTTCCCACGGTGCCTAGCTGGTCGCCGACCTTAACCTGCTGGCCCGATTCAACGCTATGGCTATCAAGGTGAGCGTAATACAGCCTAGTATTCCGCCGCCGATCCAGGTTAATCCAGACGACGTTGCCGCCGACGGAGGTTGTGGTGGCGCGGCTCACGACTCCGTCAGCTGCGGCGAGTACCGGGGTGCCACGGTCAGCAAAGATATCGATACCGCGGTGTGAACGCCGGCCTCCATCACGCTCAGCACCAAACGCGCTCCAGATTGAGCGACCGGTGTGACCGGCAACTGGAAAACTGAGAGAAGCATCGATTATTAGCCCAACAGTATAGTGAGCACTCCGGAGCAATTCAGGCTGGATGCGGAGGATGTAGGTTCCGTCGCGCACAGGCTCGAAACGAAGCCTTCGCGAGGATTCCGGGGCGCCGTCGGGAATTGAATCCATATCGATTGGAGGTTCGATAAGCATGGTGCCGCTAGCAATATGGATAGGGGCCTGCGGGTCATTGTCGACAAGGCGGAACAGATCCATAAATACACGGAGAGGTTCGTGTGATTGGAGAACAACTTTGGCGTCGACCCTCTGCCCACCGGTAACAGGAAAGACATAACCGATGGCACTGGCTACTGATTTGTCGAAGTAACCAGACTCACGAAAAGGGGAAGTAATATCGGCAGGCTTTCGCAAGGCCGCCTCTGAGGCAGCAATCCAGT
>PBML01000055.1 GCA_002722645.1 Acidobacteriota bacterium | reverse complement strand
GGTTGAAGGCAACCGTCCTCCCATCCTGCGAAATCATCCCCGCTGCACCCTGGTCCATACCCATCTGCACCGGCAGGTCCCCCATCCGTGACACCGAGTAAAGGGGTGTATAAAACGCGTGCGCCCCGCGCGAGGTCGAAAAAATGATCCGCTCCCCGTCGGGCGTCCAGTACTGCACGGTGTCGCTGGTCGTATGGAACGTCAGCTGCTGCGGCACCCCCCCGTTCACCGAAACCACGAACACGTCGTTGTTTCCCATCCGATTCGACGTGAACGCGATCCATTGGCCGTCGGGCGAGAAGCGCGGAAACGTGTCGTTGGCAACATGAGCTGTCAGCCGGCGTGCGTTGACGCCATCGTTGTCCGCAACCCAGATGTCGCCGTGGTAGCTGAAGGCGATCTGGCCGTGGCTACTGTGGGGGTAGCGGGCGAATTTGATCGGATCGGCGTTGACCGGGAGTGTGAAAACAAAAGTTGCGATCAAAACTGCCGGAAAGATTCGAATTCTCATGAGGTCCTCGTTTCTGCTTCTTCCGCCTGAAGGTCAGGTACAACAGTCTACGTCAGGCACATCCTTCATCAGGTTCAGATCATGAGTCAAGGATTGGTGGGGGCCGCCACCGAACAACGAACATGCCCCCCAGGGAAAACCTGGCCTTCCCGTCCTTTGCTAGCGGATTCCTGGAACCGTCCAAGGATGCGCCTGCCGGGTGTAAAACCGAAGCAGAGATTTGCGCTGAATCAGGTGCAATCGCAGGCTAGTGGAGAAACAGTCTCTTGCCAAGCACCTTGCTCGGGTCAGCATCCGGCTTCGGAATGAACTTGTTCACCCATCCACCGTGGATTTTCCTCAGCGACGGTTCCTGTAGCTCCCCACCGGCGGCAGGTACGAACCGGCGAGGTCATTGGGCAGCGGAGGGCCGGCCACTATGGGCATTCGGAGCGTGCCGATGCCCTCGATGCTGGCCTCGATCGTCTCCCCCGGCTGGAGGTATCCGCTCTGGCCCCGCTGCGCCGCGGCGCCTGCGGTAGTACCACCCGACGTTCCGCTGTTGAGGACATCACCGGGATACAGTGTAATGATNGAGGACCCGTACTCGATGAGTTCCCANAGCGAGTGGATCATGTCGCCCGCTTTGGCCTCCTGTACCGTCACGCCGTCGATGGTGAGCTGCTGGTGCAACCGCTGCATNGGGTCCCCATANAATTCNTTGGGTACGATCCACGGCCCCTCGGGCGCGAAGGTGTCGTGNCCCTTGCCGACGAACCAGTCGCTGCCGCTGCCATAGCCTCCCGGCGGCCGTCCGCCCCGATCNGAGACGTCGATCGAAACCATGTAGCCGAACACNTAGTTTTCNGCTTCCCCGGCCGACACNTACTTGGCNCGTCTGCCGATGACCGTTCCCAGTTCGACCTCCCAGTCGATCCGGTCNCGCCCGTCGGGNATCACGATGTTATCCCCNTTGCCAACGACGGCGCCCCGTGCCGGCTTGAGGAACAGATAGGGAACNCCCNGGTTTTCTTGCCGCNGTCGGATCGCTTCCTGCCGTGCCTCGGGCGTGGCGCCCTCGCTGATGTGACTGTAGAAGTTCACGGCNGCGTTCAAGATCTTTCCNGGATACTGGATCGGCGCCAACGTCCNAACATCGTTCAAAGNGTGGATGTAACCAGGCNTCATGCCGNCGGCAAGCCGGTCGTTNTCAACGAGATGGTTCACGATCTCGTAGAGACGGTATTTGAGGCCGTAGTCGTAGCGCTCGATAAGGCCGAGCATGTCCTCGGGCATCGGNATCGTCGCGTAGTCCCGTTGCCCNTCTANATCCNTGTTCGCCGGNCCGAGTTCGATAATGAGCTGATCNCGAAGGACNATGCCGACNAAAATGCGGCCCTCGTTNTCGAANGTGCCAAGCTTGAACGGCGCNGAGCTCTCGATGTTCGGCTCCATCTGGGTCACGGCCGTGGTTGGGCCGANCANAGNCAGGATCACGGCAAGGGTAGTGATGGTNTNTCGCATGGGCCTCNCCTATGTTCNAGTGAAGTGAGGTGCACCGGAATNCTTCGCGNNGGAATCTCCGGANNGTTTAGCAAATCGTTTNCCAGCGNTTTCCGCAAGTGCCCNGCGGAATTGGCCNCGAGGGNNCGCGTGNTCTGGTNGAGGAAAAGTACCTNTTTTGGGGGGGGGTATTCCGGNCTTCCGTTNCCACCGTNCCCACCCNGNGGATTTCGGGCCACNGCCAAGATAGNGCCACNCACATAGGCGATCGCGGTCCGTGCATAAAAGAGAGGTGCGGTACCAGAAGNGGNGTTTCTGNGGCCNCTNATANGGGGAAACNTANTCNGTATNTNCCCNCCAGGCCGATAAGGNNCACTATGAACGCANCAACAGCGAAGNTTTACGCTGAANCAGCGCACGCTTCCGGCGTATTAGCAGGAAACGCANTTATGGCTNTTCTTGGACCCGAGGCGTTCCAGAAGCGCGACAGTGGCGGGAAATGGAGAGACCCGCGACACCGGGCCATTGGCCATGTCAGCTGTGGTCTGACCACGCCGGCTAACAACGGTGATATCCGCTCCCATCTCTACAAGATAGAGGATCATCTCGTCGTCGCCTCGTGAGGCAGCATGATGCAACGCTGTGTAACCGTTGTAGTCTCGCGCATCGAGGTCAGCATTAAGTTCCTCGANCAAATACCGAACGACCTGCAACCAAGCATCTGGANCGTGTCTGTGGGCATTACCGGCGAACCCAGTGCCATACCCNACCCCGGATGCGGCGTGGATCGGNAATACNCCCGGGTCGCCCTCCTTGATAGGNGGCAAACCTGATGGGTCTGGTCNTTCCGGTTCTTCTGAAGTTTCCGACTCNGCNCCNCCNCCAACGCGAAAGAAGTTACCAGCGCTGNTTAGCCGACCACGCTGCTGCCCCGTAGAGCCTCTCCCCCGCCGNGGGCCTNGAGCTGGAGTTGCCAAATNCGGATCGGCACCGTGNGCGACCAGTANCCTCATCGCTTCCATATCGGTTGCGTACGCNGCACGCCAAAAAGCAGTCGATCCCTTNGTGTCCATCAGACCGCAGTTCCCGTTTCCGCAGCCCGTGTAAACCATGTACCACGGGTGCCTGTCGATACGAGCGTCGGGATCGGCTCCAGCCTGAAGTAACGCCTCCATCAATTCGATGTAAGTCGTCTGTTGAAGACCCATTTCCTGCGGCTGTGGGAATCGCGTGCGTGGTTGCCAACGTGTNTTAACCGNCGCCCANAGNGGAGAAACGCCGTTCGTGCCGGCCTTTAAGTTCGGGTCCGCACCCCGCTCNAGCAAGAGCATCGCCATATCAAACTGCCCGTTGATAGTCGCCATCAGCAATGGCGCNGTTCCGTCGCCTGCNCTTGTCTGATTGATGTCCGCGCCACCATCCAGCAGTGCCNNGGTGGCTTCCATNTGGCCTTGCCGTGCAGCGTGCAACAACGCTGTCAATCCACCTTTGAACTCAACGGGAGATCGCCGGGCCTGAGCCTGTTGATACTCACCCATTTCGTCNTCTTCTTCCGTTGACATCTTCTCGAAAAGAAAAGCGTCGCGCGCCGCCAGCACAGCAATTTGCATCTGCGCCGACGTGACCCTCGCCCCACAGCGAGTCTCAACCTCTATCCCACCCTTGTCCCGCTCTAGGCAAGTCCGTCCACCAACCGAGAATGCATTNACTAGATCACGTTGTCGTGTATCTGCGACACGATCGCGCATCGAAAATTGCTGCATGTCGAGCACTTCACTAGTAATCGACGGNTCGGCGCCACCATCGAGCAAGACCGCGACCGCCTGGGCGCGGTTCTGCGCCGAAGCAAAGATCAGCGGTGTTTGTCCCCATTNGGTGTCTCGTGCATTGGGGTCAGCCCCTGCCGACAACAGCAGCTTCACGACGTCGGGGTTACCAGCCGTGGCAGCCAGATGAAGCGCCGATGATCCCGTGGTGACAGTCGTAATGTCCGGACTACTCCCGTAAGTAAGTAATAGTTGGACAACCTCAGCACTACCCACCTTGCTTGCCAAATGAAGCGGGGTGTAGGCGCCAATGCGTGTAGTCGCCTCAAGGTTTGCACCGGCATAAACGAGCATCTCAGCGATCCCGTTGTTACCGCGCTCCGCGGCCCAATGCAGAGCCGTCATGCCGTCACCTTGAGCGGCATTCACATCCGCGCCTTCCATCAACAAGGCACGGACCGCGTCCGNGTCACCTCGCATCGCCGCCTGGGCGACGGGCGCATTTATCGGAGCCGCCGCCAAGAGAACGANCGCGGACAGCGCAATCATGGTGGCCCANCGTCGAGAGTGGTTCATGGTGCCGTCAGCGAGAGTTCGCCATTACTGTCGCCGAAGCTCTCNAGATCCTCCATGCCAAGCTTATGCATCAGGGTCAACATAGCATTCGCCATTGGTGCTCCGTCTTCCGCCTTAACNTGCAGGTTGCCCTCGAGTTGACCGTTGGCGTGACCAAGAAAAACCAGCGGGCAACGACGATGATTATGGATGTTNGCGTCTGCCATCGGTGAGCCCCAGATGATCGCCGTCTTCTCCAGGAGGCTCTGATCTCCNTCCATAGTGTTCTTCATTTTCTCAAGAAAATACGGCAACACACCGATGCGGTACTGGCAAATCTTATTGAAGTCCATGATCCGCTCTTCGCGGCCNCCGTGGTGAGAAGCCGGGTGGAACCCACGGTTCGAACCGCTCTCAGGGAAGGTACGACCTTGCGCATCCCGCCCAAGCTTAAAGGACATGACCCTGGTCATATCAGTCTGTAGTGCCANTACCTGGAGGTCGTAAAGCATCTCCATATGTTCCTTAAACGAGTCAGGCACTCCCGCCGGCGCGGCCGGCAGGTCCCGCTCTTCACCGCTTGAATTCTGCATCTCGACCATTTCGATACGGCGCTCAATTTCNCGGACATCCTCCAGATACTTCTCCATCCGCATCCGGTCAACCGCGCCGAGTTGTTTATGCGNGTCGGCAACGTCACGCGCAATCCAGTCAAGGATNCTGCGGCGCGTCGCCCGGCGCTCAGCACGNTCTTCCGGTGACGAACCCGCACCGAAAAGCATGTCGAAAGCCACCCGAGGATCACGNATCATTGGCAACGGCTCNGTGGGCGAAGCCCAACTAATCGAGTCGGTATATACGCAGGAGTAGTTGTACGTGCACCCGCCAGCCTGATCGAGGTTCTCTATGCAAAACTGCATCGACGGCAGTGGCGTCCCTTGCCCAAAACGCTGCGCGTACAATTGGTCCATCGAGGTACCAGCAAAGATGTCTGAGCCTTGAGTCTGCTTCGGGTGCGACTGGGTCAAGAACACAGCACTTGAGCGAAAGTGATCGCCTCCAATTTCCGGCGCTGAGAAAGCCTCCGCCATACGGCAATCGGTGTTGCTGATGATCGTCAGATACTCCTGATAGTCACGGAGCGGGGCGAGTGTGTTTTCATCACTCAGGACAAAGTCTCGCCCAGTCGTCTCTGGTCCAAATAGGTGCTGGGAAGCCCCCCACTCATTACAACCTGGCAAGCCATGAACTTCCTCAATACACACCAGCCGCGTCGGCTGGCTAAGCGGGGAGTGAGCCCCTGATGCCCTTCTGCCAGCCGGCACCATTGCGTCAAGGAACGGCAACGCCACCGTCGCACCCATGCCGCGGAGAAACGTCCGGCGGGGAATGTGCTTTCCAGTGATGTAATCCATCCGTCTGGGTCTCCTTGCGGGAATCCCTATTGTGAACCGATCCCCGTCACCTCGTCTGTGGGTAAAGTCTGCACGCTTTTTCTTTGAAATGCGTCACTATTTACAACGCCTAGTATAAACGATGACATGCGGTAGCCGGTTTTCTCGGCAGCTCCTGCGATCACTCTTACCGTTGGCTGGTCGGTGTACTCGACACGCCTGCCAAGTGCGTAAGCTAGCACATTCTCAGTAAACGTTCTGACAAGCGGTATGGGCCGCTGAAGCAACACATCGACGAGCTCGCTTGGGGACGAAACCGGGCTCCCGTCGTAGAAGTCACCTCGAGTATCGAGCAACATGCCATTCTCACGAAACCGCCACTTTGCGGTGACATCAAAGTTGTCCAGGGCTAAGCCAATCGGGTCCATAAAGAGATGGCACGAGTGACACATCGGATTCTCGCGATGAATCTCCATACGTTCGCGTGTGGTGAGTATACGCCCGCCAACATTGTCTGAAGTATCCTCGAGATCCGGAACGTCAGGTGGTGGTGGTGGCGGCGGCGTCCCCATCAGGACTTCCATTACCCACTTGCCACGCAACACTGGAGAAGTGCGGTTAGCAAACGAGGTGAGCACCAGGATGCTACCGTGTCCCAACACTCCACGCCGCTTATCATCAGGGTATTCGACACGCCGAAACTGAGTGCCAGAAATGCCAGGAATTCCGTAATGAANTGCTAGGCGTTCATTCAAGAACGTATAGTCCGCGTTNTATAACTCCAAAACGCTCCGATCCTCAGCCACCAAGTGGTTGAAGAACAGCTCGGTCTCACGCCGCATAGCATCGGCGAGGTTTTCGTCAAAGTTAGGATAGAAATTCGGGTCCGGGCGAACCTTGTACAAATCCTGAAGCCGAAACCACTGGCCTGCAAAACGGACACCAAGAGCCTCGGCGCGCGGGTCTTCCAACATTCGTTGAGCCTGGCGTTNAAGCTCCCCAGGTGCTGAAAGTCTGCCTTCGGCAGCGATACTCTGAAGTTCATCATCTGGGGGTGTGCCCCAAAGGAAAAAAGATAGCCGGCTGGCAAGATCAGTATCGCCAAGNCGGTACGTCTCCCCAGGCATNACGTTATCGGGTTGCCGCTCAAGCCTGAAAACGAAGTTCGGGCTTGCCAGAATAGCCTCCACCGCCGTGCGGATACCGGCCTCGAACCCGCCTTTCTCCATGCCGTCTTCATAAAACGGCATTAAGGAGTCGATCTCATCCTTGCTCAAATCGCGACGGTAGGCCTCACTNCCGACCCGGGCGATGATCTTACGGGCGCAGACCCCTTCTTCCGTTGAGCCAGTCGGACGACAGGCAAAGATCCGCTCCCGGCTAGGCGTATCGGAAAGTCCAGTAACGCTAATCGGGCCCCGGATTATAAGATCCCTCAGGTGAGGCAAAGTTGTGATCCCAGTCCCTCCTGAACCACCNCCAGCAAACGACCAGTCATGTGGGCGGATCANATCCTCATACGGACCATCACTACGGCGAATGAACGCTGCCGAAACGCTATGCTGCCCAGCCCGAAGAGAGACAGGTTCTGATTGCATTGGNGTGCCCCCGCGACCATCGGCATCACCGTTGCGCACGGTGTTATAAGCCAACAGAGCAATCTGCTCCCCGTTGACTGAAANGTCGATGTCTTCCAACCGAGTGTTGGCGCCAGAATTGAACCTTAGCTCGAATACATACTGGCCATCGGCCGGGAATACATGGTCNACAACCATCCCGCCCCGCGTGCCGTACGGAGCTCCTTCAACGTGGTCCCAGGGGTGCTGGGAGACGTAGTGGGGGCTACTGTAAGCAACATCAATCAAAGGCGCGTTCCGGTCACCGACCGCCATTCGGCTTATATCACTGGCAGCGTTNAGAAAGGCCTCCAAGTGCATCGGTGACATCGTCTGCGCGTCGGCAATGTTGTCGAAGTTGGAACTCATGGTGTCAAGCGGAAGCCAGTCTCCAGCATCGACCTTAAGTTGGAATAAATCNTAAATAGCGCGTTCATACTCGGGGCGATTGAGACGCTGGAAAGATCGGCCACCCGGATTAGGNTTGGCAGCCGCGGCAATATCGACNGTTGTCTCAAGTGCCGTGATTAATGCTCGATAGGTGGCGGCATCGGGCCGCTGGGCGACAGGCGGCGGCATCATGCCTGCCTGNAACTTGCGGATCATTTTCTCAGCGATTTCCGCGTGATCACTCGCCCTGGATGCATCAAAGGACTCCAGAGAAAGGCCTCCGGTCATCAACGCATCATTGTGACAACGGAAACAGTACCTGCCGATGAGCATGTTCTGCTCTTGATACGACAGACTCTCTGTNGTGCGCCTGCCAGCCTCGTTGCCTATCGGTGCAACACTGCTGCGCCCAATCGATGATTCTTGAAGCTGGGCGACCCCGCTACCGGCGGCGATTCCTAGGCATATGACTGCGCCAAGGAAAAAAGTCAGAATAAATCGCTTCATCTCGATCTCTTCCGCCATAAACTAGTAATTCGTTTACTTCTGCACCCCAAATATATACCGAATTTCTCCTGTTCGCCCTTCTAAACAACTCAAGAGCTCCCTTTTCCCAGAGGTCCCGTCTTTGCGTTAGCGACTATCAAGAGCAAATCCGAACCGAGCCCCCCACTATCTATGACAACCGCTCNAGATATAACCAGAAGACCTGAAGNCCTAGTTCTCGNGTGTCCGTGGACCCTTCCGTAACCTTCGCCGGTACGAAAAACTTGTCCGCCTCGATCGTGAATTCGACCCAGTCACCATCCCCTAACCCCTCACTGGGCACGTCAAAGTTCACCAGATAAGACGACGAGTCTGCGCGCTCGAAACTGCCAATTTCCTTNTCGCCNATCTTGATGGTGACGGTTTGAGTCCCCCCAGTGAAATCGACTGGGCTCAAAGCNCGCAGATATAGAGTTGAAGGTCCNCGTGGGTTACGGAACTCGACCACGCCACGGCGGCTCATCCAACGCCATTCCCGCTGGTAAATATCTTCATTGGCAAAAGATGTTTCNGGNCCCGCAAACCCGTCGATGTAAACAGCAGAGTCTGATACACGAAGGCCGGTGCCCGCTTGCTCCTCCGACGTCTCAAGTTCCAACGTCTCAAGTACGTCACGCCACTCGAANTTGTCACCAATNCCNCGAACGTAGTGGTCCATCCACGCCATCTCACTAACACACTTAAGCAAACGGTTTCGCGTTTGAATAATGCCGTGGCTACGCCCCGGGTACATGAATAACTCCGTCGGCACTCCAAGCTTCTTGAGTCCCATGTACAACTCTACTGACTGCGGCATTGGCACCCTTGGATCGCCCTCAACCACATGGATCATCGTGGGAGTCGANGCGTTGGCNATGTACTTGAGTGGGGATTGGTTCCAGTAGGGCTCAAAGTTCTCGTACATAAAGTCGTCGCCGACGTAAAACTTCCGATTGCGCTGCACGTCGCTTTGCGCGTACATCGAGACCCAGTTCATGGTGCCAGCCCCGGAACTGATCGCCTTGAAGCGGTCAGTGTGGGTGGTGATCCAGTTAGACCAGTGCCCGCCGGCACTCCAACCCAAGGCGCCCATACGGTCCGCATCCGCGATGCCCTCGGCAATCAGGTAGTCAACGCCGGTCATGATGTCGTCGAAGCCGAGTGTGAAGTAATCGCCGACGATATCGGTGCGATGGGCGTTACCGTAGTTGCGGGAGCCACGGTAGTTNGGCTTCAGCACAGCATAGCCAGCGCCAGCGTAGACTTGCGCACTTGTAGATCCGCCGGTGCGGTTGAAGGTTAGCTGGTCGGCCGAGGCCGGGCCCCCGTGGATGATAACAACCAACGGGTAGCGTTCGCCCTCNACGTAGCCGACCGGCTTGATCAGGATCCCACCGACCGGCTTGCCGTCNGTCGAGGTCCAATTGATTTCGGTCTCCTCGCCGAGTGCCATGTTGCGCACCTGAGGGTTGGCATCGACGAGTTGGNTCCACAGCGATCGATCGGCCACTTGGTCGATGCTCGGNACNGTAAAGACCGTCGCCGGCGTCGTCGGATCAGAGTAGTCAATAAGAATGGCGCCCGAGTCGTCGTCGCGGCTGACGCTCAGCACGGCTCGCTCGTCAGTGACCCGGCGCACCTCGCCGGTACCAATGTCAAGGGCGTGAAGATTAGTCGTCACANCAACACCGGCACCAAAATANACGGTGTTGCCATCTTCCGACCATAAAAGGGAGCCCCCCCGGCCGGCACCGACGTCGCCGTCGAAGCCACTNCCGAGCTTCTCGAAGGAGCCACCNTTGTCGGCCGTTTCGCGCACGTAAACNCGATTGTCCGTCATCGAGTAGCCGGTCATGTCATCCGGCGCGGTGAAGACAACTCGGCGACCATCGGGCGACACCTNGAGGCCGCTTTCGGGAACCTCGTAGTTGTCGGTCAGACGCTCGATGTTGCCCGTCNCCACTTCCAAAAGGTATTGGTCCCCGTACAGATTCCCGTTGGTGATGTTGCGCTCGTAACGATTTGCTGAGCCGCCGGCGAATGTCACCCAGCGACCATCATGCGAGACGTTGAATCCAGTGACGCTGACGTTCGGATCACCNGTCAGCTGGAGTGGCTCCATCAGGTTCAGGTCAAGCTTCCACAGATTGGATAGCGGCGTCTCCATNTCCTTGATGTCAACCGTGAAACCCGCCTCAATACGCAGATCGTTGTCGACCTCNCGGTGGTCAGGATGTGAGAAGTAAATCGCCTCACTACCTGGANCCCACTNCCAGCTCTCGATCCCAGCCGGGGTGTCGGTGATCTGTTCCACGACTGAAGATAAGGAATCGNTGAAAACCCGCAGCCGATAAAGCTGCTCCTGCCCAGACACTTTAGGAGGACAAATCGGCATTCCGTTGCACCCCGGTTCTGAGCCAGACTTCCCGCTCCGATAGGCGAGCCACGNACCGTCATCACTGAAGGCGAAATCGCTTACACCCTCTGACGCGTCCGTGATACGACGTGCCTCTCCGCCATCAAGGCGCATGTAATAGATCTGGTTGGCATCGCCCTCACGGTCTGACAGGAACACGAAGAAACTGCCATCGCGTCCCCACTGCGGCGATGTCTCGTTGCTATCTTCAGTGAAAGTGAGTTGGCGGTGCGACGATAGCCCTTCAGTCATTGACACCAGGTGGATATCGGACTGCGAATCGGCTTGCTGCCAGTTCGGCGTACTAACCGTGTACAGCATCCACTCACCGTCTGGACTCGGTGTCCAGGAGCCCGGGGTGGCGAACTCCTGATGGTCNACGAAGGTCATCGGACGCAGGCCGGTGTCCTGCGGTACCGGTGATGAAACGGCTGGGGCAGCAATCACGGTCAGCGCGACGACTGCCGCGCCGAGGACGAAGTGTTGGTACCAGAAAAGCCTCTGTGTAGTCATATGCTCACTCGCGTGTTCTGTGACGGATACCGTCATGCCGTGTCCGTCAATTTGTCTGTGGTGGATCCTCTAGGCGAGGTCCGGGTGTCGAAGATGCCATTCGGTGGCGGCCTGATACGCGTGCGCCACACTAAGGATCTTATCGTCGGCGAACAACGCCCCTACGATCGTTGTGCATACAGGTTGTTTCGGGCTGTCCTCATCTTCGCTGATCCCGTACGGCACAACAACCGCCGGGTGCCCAGTCTGGTTAGTCAAACGAACCTGGCCCGAGCCAGTGACAAACATATCAAAGTCTCCCATACTCTGAGCCATCTCCTTCATCAGCAAGTGACGACGGCGCTGCGACTGCACATAATCTAGCGCCAGTACCTCACGACCGCCTGTGAAGCGTGGGCGACGACGGCGCCCTCCCCTCCCCCCAGAGGACTCTGGGTCCGGTTCTGGCTGCGGTTCGGGTTCAGGTCGCGTCGACACCCAGAAATCAAACGCTGCCGCCGACTCAACACCTAGTGAATTTGAGTTTCCATCAGGCAATTCGACCATCGGGATCGGATCTGCCCCCAGTTCACGAAGTTTGTCGACAAAAGCTTCCGGCGCATCCTCGGTGAAACCGATGCGCAGTACCGATAAATCTGGGGCCCGCTCAAAGTCAAACGGCGCGGTCAGCGTCGCTGGGTCCTTTTCATCGGCACCATGGATTGTGTTGAATACCAAGGCGCAATCCTCAACCGTTCGGCACATCGGTCCTATCTTGTCCATGCTCCAAGAGAGCACCATTCCACCGTAGCGGCTGATACGGCCGAACGTGGGACGCAGCGCGCTGAGCCCACAGCGACGCGCTGGAGAGACGATTGAGCCCTGCGTTTCAGTACCGATGCCAAAAGCGACACAACCAGCCGCTGTCGCCGATGCTGGGCCGGCCGACGAGCCACTTGAACCTTGCTCAGGGTTCCAAGGGTTCTTCGTCTGGCCACGGTACCAGTTGTCACCAGAAGCGAAATGACCGGTGGCAAGTTTAGCGATCAACACTGCACCAGCCTCCCGCAGGCGGATGACAACCTCGGCATCCTCATCGATGATCTGGTCTTGAAAGTCTTCCGAGCCCCATGTCGTGGGTGCCCCTGTAACACTGAATAAATCCTTTACTCCGTACGGGATTCCGTGAAGTGGACCGTGCCAATCACCTGCTTGAAGGTCTATCTCGGCCTGTTGCGCTTCCTCACGAGCACGCCCCTCCAAGATTGTTACGGCGCACAGCAAAACCGGGTCGAAGCGTTTGATTCGCTCGAGATAAATTTCGGTCAGATCTACGGGCGAGATGTGCCGATCACGAATCAGTGCGGAGAGTCGATGCACTGGTAGAAACGCGATTTCCTCTGGCCTGGTGGGCACCTCGCCTTCCCAGGTGGGGATAGCTATCGGATAGCTCTCGAATGGGTTGCCATCAGCCCCGACCCACAATTTTTCTATGAGCGCACCGGTGCCACCCGGATAGGCCTGGAACTGAAAGGCTGGCGGCTCGCCATTGCCAAGCGGTCTAAGCGGAGCGTCTTCCGAAAATGTCTGGCTATTCGGTTCATCACGCTCCTGGGACCCCCTTGGGCTGCAACCAACGGCGCTAGATGCCGCCGCTACCGCCGCTAACTTGAAGAAATCTCGCCGCCGGATTCCATTAGCTTCCTCGCACCGTCTCATCATAGCGCTGCGCTCCTCCATTAAGCTCCCAAGTATCTAGTTCTCCGTACACAACCAAAAAAATAAGTCGTCACGGATGAATCGAATCTATAGCTTCAATGCGCAACTCGACAACAGGACGTATTCAGCAAGGTGCTGAAAAACCACCTCGCGTACCAATCTACCCCTCGTGATAGCCTGCGACCATTGACCTCCATTGCCATGAGGAGAAACTTGATGAGTCAAATACGCTTGTATCGCCTCGGTCTGGTTTTTGCTGTCTGCGGCGTCGTCACTATGTTGTTCAACCACACGATTTCCGCCCAGGAGCCCAAAGACTGGGGTGGCGATCTTGTTTTTCACACCTTTTCAATCGCCGCAGTCGACCCTTCAACGGGTGAGTCTGGAGTGGCGGTAACCACCCGGGTCCCCTGCGTCGGTAACGGTGTGCCGTGGGTCCGAGCCGGTGTCGGGGCAGTAGCGACGCAAGCATCAACTCGGACAGCATATGGTGCAGAACTACTCGACATGCTTGAGCAAGGCATGTCACCTGCCGAAGCGCTTGCGACTGCGGTCGCAAGCGATCCAGTAGCTAACCGGCGTCAGGTTGGGGTGGTAGCACTCGACGGCCGTGCTGCCCAGCACACGGGCGATGGAACTTCCTCGTGGGCTGGACACCGCTCTGGTGCTAACTACGCTGTGCAAGGCAATACTTTAGTGGGGCCAGAAGTTGTGGAGGCCGTCGCCGACAATTTTGAAAGCACTGAGGGTTCTGTTCGGCACCTCGCCGACCGACTCATCGAAGCCCTGACCGCGGGCCAAGGAATGGGGGGCGATTCACGAGTTGGGCGGCTTCAGTCAGCAGCAGTGCTCGTTGCTGACCCTCGTGAGGGCCACTCACGTCGAGCAGACGGAATGACGGTACAAATCAACGTTTGCGAGCACCCAACGCCGGTCGCCGAACTGCGGCGCGTCTACAACACCATTTCCCGCACTCTTGGCTACCGGTCTCTGCAACAGTATTCCGGTCCTGATGTGTGGCAACTCAAGGTAATCCTTCACGCACTCGGTTATTACAGGGCTGGAGAGTCTCCGCTTGAAAGTGGTGACGAGGCCCAGCTATACACAGACGAAGCGATCGAGGCCGTGGATGCCTTCCGCACAGACCAGGGGCTAGCTACGGCGCTGCGCGGCTACGTTGGCCCCCAAACCGTTGCGTTGCTCTGGCAACAACTAGAAACTCTTGGTATTGCCGACGAAATCCGGATGGATTTGCTCGAAACGGTTTCGGTCCGGCGTTAAATGACACCTGAGGAGTTCCATCACACCGGCATAGCCCCCAACAGGATGACCAGGTGATCCGACACGCCCTGCAACGTAAACGTATAGGAGATAGGAATGCTCAGGAAATTGCTGGGTTGTGCAGCCGCACTTATTGTCTTTTTGAACTTCGGGCATGCCACTACCCTGTCCGGGGCCATTCAAGCTACCGGAGCAACGCAGGTCAACAAAGCTGATATCGACGCAACCGTGGACGCAGCTCCGGAGGGCCGCGTGAGTGATCAGCAGATCCGCATGGTCGATGCGGGAGGCCACAACGTCGGAATCGGCGTCGTGCATAGGCCTGCAACCAACAGCAGCAGTGGCATTGTTCACGACAAACAAACCGAGGTGTATCAAATCCTTTCCGGTGTCGGCGAAATGATTACCGGAGGCACACTGACCAACCCACGACCGATGAACCCAATGGGGGCCACCGTGCGTCAACTTACCGGACCGAGCTCATTTGGGACCGGGATCGAGGGCGGAGAAAGCCGCCGGGTCGTTGCAGGGGACATGGTTATCGTTCCAGCAGGGGTGCCACATGGGTTCGGCCGAATAGAGGAAGCCATTACCTACCTGGTGATTCGGGTAGATCCCGAACAAGTTGTCGAACTCAAATAAAGCCACTCTTGTTGATCCGATGGAAGAATAGGTACAGAATCTGGCACAGGACGTACCCTGATTCTCAGCGAGGAGGAATAAATGTCACTCTCTCGTAGGGCCGTGTTTGCCGGTGGAGGCAGCTCAAGCGCAAACTTCGCGCAGCTGGTGACCGCCCGCGGACGCGAAGCACTTGTCGCGGAGCTAGGACCACTCGGCGGTGAGTCCGGACTAATCCCGCGACCACAAGAAGGTGAAATCCGCCTAACGAGTAACGAAAACCCATTCGGCCCGCCGCCACCGGCACTGGGGCCTTCAGCCGTGAGTGTGGGCGATCCCACCGTGGTCCAGCCCGTAAAGGCGCCTGAAGAAAATGTTTCAAAATCCGAGTTG
>PBML01000054.1 GCA_002722645.1 Acidobacteriota bacterium | reverse complement strand
GAAGATGGCGGAGAAGTTTGCGCGCCCGATCGTTACATTCCTCGATACGCCGGGTGCTTATCCGGGTGCCGACTCGGAGGCTCGTGGTGTTGCCGAAGCAATCGCCACGAACCTGCGAGAGATGGCAATGTTGAAGGTCCCAATCATTGTCACTGTTATCGGCGAAGGCGGTAGCGGTGGTGCGTTGGGGATCGGTGTCGGCGACCGCGTCAACATCTTTCGATATTCAACGTACTCGGTGATCTCGCCAGAGTCGTGTTCATCGATCCTGTGGCGTGATCCAGACCATGCTGAAGAGGCGGCTGAGGCCCTAAAGTTGACCTCGCCAGATCTCCTGGAGTTGGGCCTTGTCGATGAGATCATCCCCGAACCTGAGGGTGGCGCTCACAACGACCCTGAGGCTATGGCCTCAACCCTCGGAGCGACACTTGAGCGCCAGCTCGATGAACTCCTTGGCTATGACGTCGAGTCACTCATCGAGGCGCGCTACAGAAAGTTCCGGGGTCTCGGCGCCCTGGCTGGTGTAGGGGAGTAGAGACCGCTGGAGTCTCCTACGGTTTGGCGTCTACGAAACTCTGATCCTGTCGCTGTGGAAGCACTCCAGGAAGGGCTTGGGCTTATCCCGGTCACCGCTCAGATTCTCGTCTGCCGCGGTATCGATAGCGTCTGCGCCGCACAATCCTTCCTGGACCCTAGTCTCGACGAGCTTCACTCACCGTTTTCTTTCGTCCAAATGGAGCCGGCCGTAGAACGGCTGCTGGCTGCCATCGAACGTGGTGAACGGATCGTTGTGCACGGTGACTATGACGTTGATGGGATCACAGGCACTGTTGTGTTGCTTTTGGCACTGCGTGCCATTGGTGCCGACATCGATTATCTTGTGCCGCACCGCGTTGACGACGGCTATGGTCTCAAGTCGCGAGGCGTTAACCGAGCTCACAAGAAGGGGGCCAAAGTTCTCATAGCGGTGGATTGCGGCACTACCGATTGCGTCGCTGCTGCCCGTGCGCGTGAGCTTGGTATCGACCTGATCATAGTCGATCATCACGAGCCCGGAGATGAAATCCCGCAAGCCACGGCGATCTTGAACCCCCGGCTTCCAGACGCTGGATATCCGGAACACGATATGGCTGCGGTTGGCGTCGCATTCAAGCTAGCGCGGGGAGTGTTGGAACGTCACCCGAGAGGTCTTCGAGGTACAACGCTTTTGAAGCTTGTGGCGCTTGGAACAGTTGCCGACATGGTGCCATTGACTGGGGAAAACCGTGTTATTGCATACCACGGCCTGCAAACCATGGGGGAAACAGTTAACCCTGGTTTACGGGCGTTGATGGATTTTTCCGGGGTGAGACGTCGGATAACATCGACTGATATCGGTTTCCGTATAGCACCGCGTATTAATGCAGTCGGGCGGATCGGACATCCAAAGGACGCAGTTGAGATGTTTCTTGCTGACGATCCTGGCGAAGCGCGGCGCTTGGCGGAACTACTCCACAAGACCAATGCCAAGCGGAAGAAGATCCAAGATAAAGTAATTGAGGAAGCACTTAAGCAGAAACCGCGCGATACAGCCTCTGTTGTGGTTGTAGCCGGCGAATGGAATCGCGGAGTAATTGGAATTGTTGCCGCGCGCTTAGTACAAGAGTGGGGCAAACCGGCGGTAGTGATCGCTATCGATGAGACTGGCGCTGTTGGTTCGGCACGATCCATTCCCGGATTTGACATCGTCGGTGCCCTTCGTAAAGTCTCGAATTTGCTCGAAGAATTCGGTGGCCATCCTCAGGCGGCGGGGGTGACGATTCGTTCAGAGAACGTCGAGCCGTTGCGCGAAGCGTTGGCGCTTACGGGAGGCAAGGAACTTGAACTCGCCATGCAGCAGTCCGCGGAAATCATTTGCGACGCGGAGCTCGACTTCGAAACCTCTCTTTCGTACTTGGCTAGGGAGTTGGAGAGACTTGGCCCGTTCGGCATTGGCAATCCACAGCCGCGGCTTTTATGTCGCGATTTAAGGGTTGAAAGCCAGAGGGTCATCAAGGACCAGCACCTCAAACTGCGTGTGGCGTGCGGCGAGCAAAGCGTCGACGCGATTGCTTGGCGCCGCTCTAAACTCGCTGAAGACCTTACAGAGGGGGTTCGTTTTGATGCTGTCGCCGAACTGACGATTAATAGATGGCGTGGGCGATCGGATCCTCAACTAGAATTAATAGAAGTGAACGTTGACGGCCCGGTGACAATTGCTTGATACGCTAACCGGCGTGTTTCGGTTGCCTGCTTGACGCTCATCGGGACATTCTCTACCATTGTTTTTAGCGATCCGATCGGGTGCTGGCCCGGGCGGGACGCTCGGCTGTTTCGCGGCCGAGGAGCCACCGTTCTGGCAGCTCCGTAATGATNGATTCCAACGTAGAATTCGATGGAGGCTTGTCCGTAATGGCAAACGTCACACCCTTNGGAGACCGCATTTTGGCCCGNCGTTCTGANCCTGAAGAGNAGATGAGCGGCGGAATCATCATTCCTGATACCGCCAAAGAAAAACCGCTTGAGGCTGAAGTCGTGGCCGTAGGTTCTGGAAAGATTGGCGAGGACGGAGAGCGCTNCCCGATGGAGGTCAAGGTGGGTGATCGNATTCTGATCTCTAAGTACGGTGGCACGGAAGTAAAGCTAGATGGGCTNGAGCATGTGATCTTGCGCGAGGATGATGTTCTCGCGGTAGTGGAGGGTTAAACGATGGCAAAACAAGTTCTGTATAACGAGAACGCCCGGCANGCGGTGCTCAACGGCGTCACGCAGCTCGCTAAGGTAGTTAAGGTGACGCTTGGTCCGCGGGGCCGCAACGTCGTGCTGGCTAAGAAGTGGGGTAGCCCGACCATTACCANGGATGGTGTGACGGTTGCTAAGGAAATCGAGCTCGCCGACANGAACGAAGATATGGGCGCGCGCATGGTTCGGGAGGTTGCTAGCAAGACGTCCGACGTTGCCGGTGACGGCACCACGACTGCGACGATTCTCGCCGAGTCTATCTATCGGGAGGGCGTCAAGAACGTTGTCGCGGGGGCTAACCCGATGTCGCTCAAGCGTGGTATCGACGCGGCGGTCACCTCAGTGGTCGCAGAGATTGCCGAGCTTTCCAAGCCTGTCGAAGGTAAAGAGGAAATCCAGCAGGTTGCGGCGATTTCGGCTAACGGTGACTCTGAGATTGGGNACATGATCGCCGAGGCAATGGAGANAGTTGGGCGTGATGGAGTTATTACAGTCGAAGAAGCGAAGTCAACAGATTCATCGCTTGAGGTTGTCGAAGGCATGCAGTTCGATCGTGGCTATCTATCGCCGTACTTCGTCACCNATCCGGAGANCATGGAAGTCGAGCTTGAGAATCCACTCATTCTGATCCATGAGAAAAAGATCTCGGCGCTGCAGGACTTGCTGCCTCTGCTTGAACAGGTAGCAAAAGCTGGNAAACCGCTATTAATCCTCGCTGAGGATGTAGAGGGCGAAGCTCTTGCGACGATGGTGGTCAACAAGATNCGCGGCACCCTCCAAGGGGCAGCGGTTAAGGCTCCGGGTTACGGGGATCGTCGTAAGGCCATGTTGGAGGACATTGCCGTGCTCACTGGCGGCAACTGTATTACAGAGGATCTTGGCATCAAGCTNGAGAACGTCAAGCTTGAGGACCTCGGGAGTGCCAAGAAGGTCACCATCTCCAAGGATGAGACGGTGGTTGTTGACGGCTCTGGGAGTGACGACAAGATCAAAGGCCGCATTGACCAGATCCGTGCCCAAATTGNTACAACCAGCTCGGACTATGATCGTGAGAAGCTCGAGGAGCGTCTCGCCAAGCTAGCTGGTGGAGTGGCGGTGATTAGTGTGGGTGCGGCGACTGAGACCGAGATGAAGGAGAAGAAGGCACGTGTCGAGGATGCTATGCACGCAACCCGAGCCGCAGTGGAAGAAGGCGTGGTCGCCGGTGGAGGTGTGGCACTGCTGCGATGCTTGAATGCTGTTGNCAGTGTCAATCTTGATGACGAAGAGGCGATGGTCGGCGTCAACATCGTGCGACGGGCCCTGGAAGGCCCGTTGCGCACCCTGTCGGACAACGCGGGTCTNGAGGGTTCGATCGTTGTGGCGAAGGTGCTTGATGGTGAGGGCNCGTTTGGACTCAATGTCGAGACTGGAGAGTACGAAGATCTTATCAAGGCAGGCGTAATTGANCCTGCTAAGGTCNCCCGTGCGGCTCTGCAAAACGCGGCTTCGGTCGCCGGCTTGTTGCTGACCACTGAGGCGCTTNTTTCCGAGATCCCNGAAAAGANGNAGGCCCCAGNGATGCCCCCTGGTGGTGACATGGGNGGTATGGANGGTATGGGAGGCATGGGAGGCATGGGAGGNGGNATGGGAGGCATGGGNGGNTTCTNAACGCNTGNCNCCCCAAGAAANTCNAGAGTCGGCCTTCGGGCCGACTCTTTTTTTACACNCACCACTATNNAGCNTAGCNAGTNTCNTNCAGAATCNANTTCNNNCANAGTTCNATNCAGNGCTATTTCTTGCGGGGCTGTACNACCCAGGCNATTAAGATACCNAGCGCATAGAGACCGAGCATTGGCGCGGCTAGGATGGTNTGNGTTGCCATGTCGGGAGTAGGTGTTACCACTGCGGCGANCACAAAGATTNNGAGCACTGCGTAGCGNAAGCNGCGCAGCATCNTCCNNGCGGTAAGGATTCNCATNCGGGCGAGAAAAAACACTACCACTGGCCATTCGAACACAATGGCGCAGCCGAGCAGCGTGCGGAGAAGGAAACCNAANAGNGCNTTGGCCGACAGTAGCGGGAGCATNTTGCCACTGACACCCANGTTGATAAAGAAGCCAGCCATCACAGGAAAAAGGACTAGGTAACCGAACGCCCCCCCAGCCAGGAAGAAGATAACCGAGNNGAGGATCACCGGTAGGGCATAGAGNCGTTCCTGGCGATAAAGGCCNGGATCNATGAACAGCCACATCTGGGCCAACAANATCGGCGAGGCNAGAAATAATCCGGCNGTTGCGGCGATTTTCAGGTAAACGACAAACGCCTCAGTTANTGACAAGATGGCGAGCCGTGCGTCGGGGATCTCNTCCGGNTAGGCTTCNAGGACGCGTGTCACAGGNTGCACGAGNATGTTGTAAATNTGCTCTGAAAGAAACCAACAGATGATNGCNGCNACCATGATGGNNCCCACCGAGANAAACATCCGATAGCGTAATTCGGTGAGGTGANCAATNAGAGACATTTCTGCCAATGNCTCTTGACCGGGGCCGGCAGTATCGCCATTGCCCNTCGACGTATCAGCTGTGCTCATCGCGTGCCCGTCAGAAAAAGTGCCAAACTCAGGCCGCCCCAGTTAGGGGCCAGTGTCCGGGTCGTCGATCTTGTTGCGATCGTTGCGCTCTTCGAGCGACAGCTCATCTTCGAGCGAGCGCTTAAGGTCGTTGGAGGCGCGTTTGAACTCAGACAAGCCTCTGCCTATGGACTTTCCCANCTCGGGCAGCTTCCTNGGCCCGAAAANAAGAAGGGCGATCACCATGATAACGAGGATTTCGGTGCCACCGATCGAGCCGAACATCAAGCCTCCGTCCGTGAGAAACAACTGACACGTGCAACGCTGCGGCTAATGATACGTGCGTCACCCCTGACTCGGCAACGTCNGGGGCTTGTTGCCATAGGACAATACGCATTTTTTTGTGCCGCCAAGTANGTGAACAGTTAAGTCAGTATCGGTCTTGCTCAAAGGCAGCCTTGATTTCTTCNCGTCCAGCNCCGGCGCCCAGAAGGAGCATCAACAACAACCTTGCCTTCGGGCCAGGTAGTTGGTCGGCGAAGATTACGCCACTCTCTTTTAGTGTCGCGCCACCACCGTCGTAGCCGTACATCGGTGCGGCACGGCCTTGGGCGCAGCGTGTGGTGANGATGATCGGTACGTTGCTAGAGTTTTCCGTTAGTGCCTTAGCCATGCCNGGAGTGACGTTCCCGCGCCCCATACCTTCGATTACTAGGCCTTTGACGCCGGCTGCAACGCAGGACTTGACATAGTTACCATCCGCTCCAGCAACTGCCTTGATGAGCTCGACCGAGGGCACAATGGCGTCCCCCTTGAATGANGGGAGGGAAGGGCGTGTTGGACGCGTAAAAAAAATTACGTTACCGCGATCGACAGTGCCAATTGGGCCACATTGTGGGCTAGCGAAGGAGTCGTACGATTCGGCGTGAACCTTGATGACACCGGCAGCAGTGTGGATCGAATCGGCCATAACGACCAAGACGCCGCGTCCGCGGGCGCTCGCTGANGCCGCTACCTGGGCGGCGGCGAGAACATTCGCTGGTCCGTCCCAGGTGGGGTCAGACACGAGCTTCATGGAACCGAAAATGACCACCGGTATGTCTGGGGCCAGAACGCGATCCAGAACAAAGGCAGTTTCCTCAATAGTGTCCGTTCCGTGTGTCACGATGACCCCGTCTATTGCTCCTTCAGTGGTTGCTGACCGAATTCGGTCAGCGAGATACAGCATGCGCTCCGGGTGCATGTGTGGACCTGGGTAGCGACCGAAGTTGTCAACGACGACGTTGGCTACATCGCGGAGGCCGGGGGTGCGCTCAAGAATGTCCTCCCCGCTCAGCGTGGGGACTGGAACCCCGCGTTCAGGGTCCAGAGTGCAGGAGATGGTTCCACCAGTGAAGATCGCGAGGATNACCGGTAGTTTGNTGCGATCAGTGCTCAACTGTCAATGCACGCGGCCGCGGCTTGCTTGGCGGTGTTTTCTGCGATGAAGCGTTTCATACCACTGCGGTACTTGTAGCCGCTCCCTGTCAAGAAGCTGACCACGGTTTCGTCCTTGTCCAGGTCACTACGTGCTAGAAGGTGGGGTATCGCAGCCAGTGTGGCACCGTCCTCGGGGGCGCCGTAGATTCCCTCGTCGGCTCCCAGGTGACGGACGAACTCTATTGTCTCCTCATCCGGGACCGCAATCGCTGTTCCAGATGATTCGCGAAGGGCCCGCAAGATTTCCTGGTCACCGACCATCATCGGCACGCGCAAGCCGTCGGCAACCGTCTGTGCGCCTGTCCAGGGCCGCACGGACTTATCTCCAGCCTCGAATGCCCGGATGACTGGGGCACAGCCAGTTGATTGCACCGCGATCATGCGTGGCCTTTCAGAGCCTATGCAACCCATTGTCTCAAGTTCATCGAAAGCCTTCCACATCCCAACTAAGCCGGTACCGCCGCCAGTCGGATAGATAATTGCGTCGGGTAGTTTCCAACCCATTTGCTCGGCAAGCTCGATGCCCATTGTTTTCTTGCCTTCAACTCTGTAGGGCTCCTTGAGTGTGGCGACGTTAAAAAATCCCCCCGACTCCATGTCATTGGCCAGCTGTGCACCCGCGTCNGTGATNAGACCTGGAACGCGTACGACTTTGGCACCGAACCCTTCGCATTCGTCGACAAATTCTCCGGGAGCATCATCTGGCATGTATACGGTCGCTGCTGCGCCGGCGCGCGCTGCATATGCTGCCATTGCTCCTCCAGCGTTTCCTGCTGTCGGGATCGCCAGCGAATCGATGCCGAGTTCGACTGCCCTACTGACCGCTATGCATAGGCCACGAGCCTTAAACGAGCCTGTTGGATTGATGCCTTCGTCCTTGAGAAGTAGGTTGGCTATGCCGACGCGCTTGCCAACGCGTGGTGCGGACAACAGCGGGGTACCGCCCTCACCAAGCGTCAAGCGGAAGTGNGGGTCNCGGACCGGGAGAATGTCAGCGTAGCGCCACAACCCGGCAGGACGGNTGGAAAGGCCGGCCCCCTCTTGCCAGTTTGCTGCTGCTGTTTCTAGGTCATAGCGACTGTAAAGCGGCCCTCCGACATCCGAAAGGGTATGGATTTTGTCAGCTTCGTACGTGGTCCCGGTGCGNGGGCAATAGAGTTCGGTGAGGGTGGATTCAAGCATATTNTCCCTAATTNGGGTGGTNGGCTANGGTCATGGAAGAATTTTTTCGTTCACTTCNGTCTCAAGAAATTGCTAGCAGCNTACATGTTAGATGGCCCCTCTACGTGCCCGAAAANCGAGGGTTTTGGCGCCTTTTGAAGCATGNGTTACGTTGATACAAACCCGGCCTTTTGCTACACTTCAACCTAACCTATTGGGTGTTCGCACGAAAGTGGGCCCCGGCCCGCTTTTTTCTTTGCCCACAGTTTGAACAGCGTTGCCAAGGAGAAACGACGTGGTCGAGACGGCGATGGTCGAAGAGCGCGTCGCCCCCTTAGCGGCGCGGATTGCGGCGCGAGAGGGTTGTGAACTCGTGCACTGCGAATATCTCAACGACTGCGGGCGTTGGTACCTGCGGTTGTATATCGACCACGAGGATGGCATCACGATCGAAGAGTGCACCTCGGTGAGTCGNCAAGTGTCGNCTGTGCTTGATGTAGAGGATTTTATCCCNCATGCCTACAACCTTGAGGTGTCGTCGCCGGGCCTTAATCGTCNGCTGAACACCCGGGAAGACTACCGGCGCTTCAGCGGCGAGCCCGTCAGGATCCGTACCGCTTCTCCAATACTGGGACGNCGTCGTTTTCGGGGGATTCTAGATGAGTTTAAGGACGACGTTGTGACGGTTACGGACACAGAGGGAAGGGCCTTCGAAATTCCCCTTGAAAAGGTCCATAGCGCTCGCTTAGACCCTCAAATATAGGCTTTTTAGCCAAATTGACCGCTACTAGGTAGCAACTACAATGACGCGAATGTTGCTGCAGACAATCGAGCAAATCGGGCGGGAGAAGAACATACCTCCCGAGGTCATCATCGGTGCTGTAGAGGAGGCGATGGCGGTTGCTGCTAAGAAGTTCTACAAAACCGAAGAAGAGATGAGGGCGACGCTAAATCGCGAAACCGGTGAGGTTGAAGTACATGCCGTCAAGAAGGTCGTCGACGATGTCGATGACGCGGACCTCGAAATTAGTGTAGCCGAGGCAATCNAGTTCGATTCAGAAGCCAATGTAGGAGACGATGTTTACTTACCTCGTGGCACTGAGGGTCTCGGCCGCATCGCGGCACAGGCGGCCAAGCAGGTCATTTTCCAGAAAGTCCGCGATGCCGAACGGGAGAATATCTACGACGAATTCGTGGAGCGTGTCGGCGAGTTGATTACCGGCNTAGTCAAGCGTTTCGAGCGAGGCGATATGATCGTAGACCTTGGCCGAACCGAGGGCCTTCTGCCTCGGCGAGAGCAGTCGCGTGCTGAACACTACAACATCGGTGACCGCATCCGCGTCGTGATTGCCGATGTGCTTAAAGTGGCACGAGGCCCGCAAGTGGTCGTCTCACGGGTTTCACCCGAGTTGCTCATCCGACTNTTCGAAATGGAGGTGCCGGAAATATTCGATGGCACTGTAAGTATCAAGGGAGCGGTGCGAGAGGGGGGTGACCGCGCCAAAGTTGCGGTGCACTCGGTTGAGNCTGACGTCGACCCGGTTGGTGCCTGCGTCGGCATGCGTGGTGCCCGCGTGCAGTCAGTTATCCGGGAGCTTCGCGGCGAAAAGATTGACATCGTACAGTGGGATGCTGACTTTGAGCAGTACTCCATCAACTCGCTAAAACCCGCCCGGGTCAACCGCGTGACTNTGANCGATGGAGACAGCCGACGCCTTGAGGTGGTTGTTGACGAGGACCAGCTGTCGCTTGCTATCGGTAAACGCGGCCAGAATGTACGGCTNGCCGGCAAGCTGCTCAATGCCACGATCGACATTAAGAGTGAGGAAGACAAAAAGCGTGATGTAGAGCAGGCATTGGTTCAGATGGCGGCGCGTGAGGAAGCTTTGGAGGCTCTGAAAGGTGTTGGTCCAAAGACCGCTGAAGCCTTGCTGGCNGCCGGTGTGCGGACCGTTGGCGAGGCCATCGATGCTGGCACCGACGGATTGCTTGCTGTNNACGGCATCGGTCCGAAGGCAGCCGAGAAGATCCTGGGAGCGGCCGAAGAGCTGTTTGCCTCTTTGATACCGGATGAACCGGAGGTTCAAGAGGTCGTTGTGGATGATTCGCTAACNGGGGCAGCCGCGGACNCCGTTTTGGCGAGCCTGAGTGTTGACATTGAAACAGATGAAGCTGCCGCGGCCGATGATATAGCTATAGAAGCAGGCGTAGGCGCTGAGGTGGAAGCTGTAGCTGCATCGGATGGCAAAGACGAAATACNGGCCCCAACNGATACTGATGAAGAAGAAGTCGTCGAAACCTCAGCCTGATTCTTGCCGTTAGGAGTAAGCGGAACGAATGCGCGTTCATGANCTGGCCAAGAAGCTCGGCATCCAAAGTAAAGAAGTCCTCGCNGCGCTGAATGACCTCGGGGTGGAGTTGAAGAGTGTTCACTCTGCAGTAGGTGAGGAAGATGCTGTACGTGTTGAAACTAGTCTTTCCTCGGGCAAGGTGGCTAAGAAAACTCCTGAGAAGGTGGCGAAGAAAACCACCAAGGCCAAGAAAAAGCTTGTCTCCAAGAAGAAGGGTTCCGAGAAGGCTCCCAAGATAACGGCGGTTGCCGACACAATTTCCGCCCCGCCAGACGAGGAACTCAAGCCAGCTGTATCGGAGCCAGAAGAAGATGGGCCGGAGCCTTCAGTCGACGTACCCGAGCTTGCGCCNGAACCACCTGCTCCAATGTCACCCGTCNAAGGAACCGTTACCATCCAAGACGGGATCACAGTGAAGGGTTTGGCGGAAAATCTTGAGATGTCTCCATCTGACGTGATGCGCGAGCTTATGTCACGGGGCGTAATGGNAAATATCAACCAGTCGCTTGAACNGGACGTGGCGCTTTCGGTCGCTGAACACTTTGGGGCCCGGGCACGCCGGTTACATGCAGACGAGGTGTTGTTGGGGGATGCTCCGANCGTGACNACNGAAGATCTTGAGGGGCGCCCTCCCGTCGTTACCATCATGGGCCATGTTGATCACGGCAAGACGCTGTTGCTCGATGCAATTCGCTCCACCAACGTTGCTGATCGAGAGGCTGGTGGTATCACGCAGCACATTGGCGCGTCAATTGTTGAGCACGCTGGTAGCCGTATAACGTTTATCGATACCCCGGGTCACGAGGCGTTTACCCGCATGCGTCTACGTGGCGCTCAAGTGACTGACATCGTAGTTCTTGTAGTCGCTGCTGACGACGGTGTTATGCCTCAGACCGTCGAAGCGATAGACCATGCTCGCGCCGCTGCGGTTCCCATAATCGTGGCGATCAACAAGATTGATCGACCCAACGCTAATGTTGACCGAGTTAAGCAGCAGCTCGGGGAGAAAAACTTAGCACCCGAGAGTTGGGGTGGGGACACAGTAGTAGTTGAAGTATCAGCCAAAATGAAACAAAACCTGGACGAACTGCTCGAAATGCTTTCTCTAACCGCTGAGATGCAGGAACTCACCGCTAGCCCGAGAGTACCGGCGCGCGGCACGGTTCTCGAAGCACAGCTCGACCGTCAGCGCGGGCCAGTCGCGACGCTGATTGTTCAAGAAGGGACTCTCAGGGTTGGCGATAATCTGGTTGCCGGTATGGAAAGCGGTAAGGTTCGGGCCATGATCGACGACCGGGGTTCACAGCTTAAGGAATCAGGACCGTCAATGGCGATTGAAGTACTTGGCTTGGGGGGTGTCCCAGAAGCTGGAGAGAATTTCCAGGTCGTCGAGGCGGCAACACTGGCGCGCAAGGTCTCAGAGATACGCCAGGAGAGGCAAAGGCAGGAGTCGTTGGCAGCCGGCAGTCGGTTGACTCTCGATGACCTGCACGCACAACTCCGGAGTGCTGACCGTGTTGATATGCCGGTTCTGATTAAGGCCGATGCCCAGGGCTCGGTTGAGGTTTTGAAAGACTCGCTTTTGAAGCTTTCAGGCGACAAGGTCAAAGTGGAGGTCATCCACGCCGCACCGGGTGGTGTTACAGAATCAGATGTCTTGTTGGCTTCGGCGTCGAATGCCATCGTCGTCGGTTTTAACGTCCGCCCGGAACGCGGGGTAGCAGACATTGCGGTCCGGGAAGGCGTCGACCTGCGGCTCTACACGATCATTTATNAGCTTATAGACGAGTTTAAGCAGGCGATGCTCGGAAAGTTGAAGCCCGAATATCGTGAAACGGCCCTGGGTGTCGCCGAAGTGCGCGACACTTTTCGGATTCCCAAAGTTGGCTCGATCGCCGGCTGCTACATCACCGAGGGGAAAATGGGCAGGGATGCTGGGGTCCGACTAGTTCGCGACTCTGTAATCATTTTCGAGGGTAAAGTTGGGTCGCTACGTCGCTTTAAAGAAGACGTTCCTGAGGTCCAGCAGGGTTTCGAGTGCGGCATCAGCATCGCCAACTTCAACGACGTCAAGATCGGCGACATAATCGAGGCGTTCAAATTGGAAGAACTCGAGGCTGTGTTGTAGCGAGGGTATGGATCGCTGATGTCTCCCATGATCATCGGGGTCTGCACGCTTGAATTCCACTTACCAGCCTGTCGTTCTCTTAAAGAAAAACGTAAGTTCCTAAGCTCGTTCCGAACTCGGGTATCGAATAGGTTCAACGTCGCGGTGTCAGAGCTAGATCACCATGATCGGTGGCAGCGATCGACTATCGGACTGGTTTCACTTGCAGCCGGACGTGAACCAATCGATAAAATGTTCCAGAAGATACTTGGGGAAGCGGAGCGTCAGGGTGAAGCGCAGTTGATCTCGGTCAAGATCGAATTCTTGTGAACAGAGATGCGGGTTTCTACCGCATCTAAGAGTAGTTTCCTGGACCTTTGAGGGCCGCGTGATGGTTCAATTCCGCCGCGAGCGTTTAGGTGATCAGCTTAGGGTCGAGATCGCTGATCTCATACAACAGGCAGTTCGGGACCCTCGCGTTGGTTTCGTGACAGTAACCGAGGTGCGAATGTCGCCAGATTTGAAACACGCTCGTGTGTACGTGAGCATCCTCGGAGATGAAGAGCAGACAGCGGAATCGTTCGCTGCTTTACAGGGGTCNCGGGGCTTCTTGAAGTCACAAATCGGTCACCGGCTTAAGCTTCGTTATGTGCCGCAACTGCGTTTCGTTCTCGACGAGACCCTTGACAAGAGTGCTCGCATCGAGTCGTTGCTCAAGGAGACATATGGTGAAAAATGATCCGGAGCGAATGTCGATGGATAAGGTCATCGAGGTGCTACAGGAGCACGACGCCTTGGTCATCGTTGGTCACCGAGACCCGGATGGGGACTCACTGGGCTCGTCGATGGCCTTGGGGTTGGCCCTTGAGCAGATGGGTAAACGGGTTGCAATAATCTCTGCCGACCCATTGTTCGCTGCCTACCAGAGGCTTCCAGATAGTAATCGCGTCAGGGTTGTCTCGATGGCACCGGATGGTTTTCAGGTCGCCGTCTTTATGGAATGCAACGCTATAGAGCGCAGTGGCATCGGCGGTTTCGACGATTGGGTAATCGTTAACATAGACCACCATGCGAACAATCCGGACTTCGGTGATGTTAACTGGGTCGATCCGTCGATGGCTGCGGTTGGCGTAATGGTTTATCGTCTGTTGACTGAAATCGACGTCGATATAACACCAGCAATTGCCACTCATCTCTATGTAGCGATCCTTACCGACACGGGTTCATTTCGTTATTCGAACACAGACGCTGAAGCCTTCCGGGTCTGTGGAGAGCTTGTCGAGCTTGGGGTGGACCCGGCATCGGTCGCTGAGGCGATCTACGAAAATGTTCCGATGGACAAGGTCCGCTTGCTTGCTGCTGGTTTGGGAAATCTGCGATTAGAAGCGGGCGGACGCGTCGCCTCGATGGTGCTGGATTACGCCACCCTGGAATCTAGTCCTGGAAAACCAGACACTGAAGGTATCGTCAACCACGGCAAAGCAATTGACGGCGTTTCAGTCTCATTATTGTTTAAAGAAGTAGAGCTTGGACAATATCGCATCAGTTTGCGCTCTGATGAATCAGTTGACGTCGCTGCGATTGCTGGGGTGTTTGGGGGTGGGGGTCACCCTCGTGCTGCTGGGTGCATGGTGTCAGGTGATCTGACAAACACGCGCAGAGAGATTCTTAGCGCGGTGTATTGCGCTCTTGGCATTGTCGAGAAAGACGAATGAGAAATGNCAAAGGGTGTCAACCGACTGGGTTGCTGGTGATTGATAANCCGGCAGGGTTGACCTCGCATGACGTTGTCGACCGTCTCCGTCAGATCCTCGGGAGCAAAGCAGGCCATGCGGGGACACTCGACCCGCAAGCCACCGGGGTGCTACTAGTGTGTCTAGGTTCTGCNACCCGCTTGGCGAGGTTTCTCCAGCGACATGACAAGGTGTACGAGGGTGNCATCAAGCTGGGTTGGGCCACAGATACCTATGATGCTGAAGGTGAGCCGCTCGCCGATCCAGTAATCCCACCTCCTTTAAGCTCCGAGGAGGTCCAGGCTGCTTTGGATCTGTTTGTCGGCACGTTCGAGCAAACCCCACCAGCCTATTCTGCAAAGAANGTTCGCGGCCAACCCGCGTACCGCAGGGCTCGCCGTGGTGAGGACGTGCAGCCGGAACCGGTAACCGTNGTGATCCGCTCCGCCGAACTACTCGATTTGACCGAGGACACCATCCAAATCAGGATCCACTGTGGGGCTGGGACGTACGTCCGTACGCTGGCTCGTGATCTAGGGGAAGCCTTAGGTTGCCCGGCCCACCTGGCGGGTCTTCGCCGCACACGAAGCGGTTCGTTTCGCCTCCGGAAAGCTGTGGGTTGGGCGGAGATTGCCGAAACTACTCCCGGAGCGCTCAAAAAGCGGATCTTACCGGCTGTAGACATGGTTCCCGACTGGCCGGCAGCCGTGGTCGGTGATGAAGGTGCCGAAGCGATTCTCAACGGCCACATTCTAGAGGCAGCCTGGATCGTTGAACGCCGTCCCGGAGTGTCCAACGACGCAAGTAGCGGACTGCATGATAGCGATGGCTGGGTGCGCCTATTGAATGCTAACGGGGCGATGATCGCTGCGGGTGAGATGGTTCTGGGTGGCCTCATCCAACCACGGATCGTCTTTCAATAAGGCGTATGCTCATGGGCGTGCTCGGGACATAAATCTGCCACTGTGGTGGCGGTTTACATGCCTGAAAACCCGTGTTACCTTCCAAATCCCCGGTAGGCGAGGAATTGTTCTGCCTGCTGTCTGTGGTTTTCTTGATTTCTTTCCACCTTTTTTGTGATGGCTACAGCACAGGAAACAATTGCGGAGTTTGGGCAGCACGATACGGACACCGGTTCGCCCGAGGTTCAGATCGCACTTCTGACAAAGCGTATCCGGCATCTGACGGAGCACCTTAAAGTACACAAGAAAGACCATGCTACGGAGCGTGGTTTGGTGATGCTTGTTGGCAAGCGGCGCCGGCTGCTCGATTACTTGCGTAAGATCGATAACGATCGGTACCAAGCCATTATCTTGAGCCTTGGCTTGAGAAAATAACCGATTCGGAGCGTTTAAGTAGTCGAGCTAGGTATCGACTAGCGGACATTAGGGAAAGCGGCGAAGGGATAATCTGGCGACATATCGCCACCAACAATCATTCCACGAGAGTTGTTCCTCCCTCTTATTGGGATTCCAGCATCCTGTGGAAAAAATTGCGTGTAAAAAGCAGAAGGCACTCACGTGGGGTGCGTGGCGGCTAGGAGAAGAAAAGGGAACATGATAATTCGCGAATCAGTTGAGATAGGTGACCGTGAGCTGACAATAGAGATGGGCAAAATGGCCCGTCAAGCGGATGGCGCAGTGGTGGTGTCCTACGGTGAGACAATCGTCATGGTTACGGCTGTCGGTGACCGGAAGCCTAAAAAGATGTCGTTTTTGCCCCTTACGTGTGAGTATCGCGAGAATAGCTTCGCTGGTGGACGGATTCCCGGTGGTTTCTTCAAGCGTGAAGGCCGTCCAACGGAGGCCGAAATTCTCACCTCGAGGATGACTGATCGGCCGATCCGGCCTCTGTTTCCGAAGGGATACCGGCACGAGACTCAGGTCATTGGAAATGTCTTGTCGGCTGACCCTGAGATTCCCCCAGACGTGCTAAGCATCACCGGTGCGTCGACAGCCCTGTATTGCTCGCCAATTCCGTTCACCATTCCAATTGCAGCGGTTCGCATCGGCATGATCGACGGGGGGTTTGTCATTAACCCGACGCGTAGCCAGATTGCTGAAAGTGACCTTGATCTCATCCTTGCCGCGCGAAGAGAAGCCGTCGTTATGCTGGAGGCGGGAGCCAACGAAGTTTCCGAGGAAAACATCCTCGACGCTCTTGAGTTTGCCCAGCCGTCGATTGAGGCGCTCATAGACTTGCAGCAGCGGATCTACGACCAGCTCCAGCCAGTCAAGCGCGAGTTTGAGATTCACGAGATCGACGAAACGATTGTCAATAAGGTCGAAGACCGTGTGGCTCAGAAGATCAAGGATACCCTCGGCATTAAGGACAAGATCGAACAGCGCAACGCTATGGATGATTTGCGTGGGCATATACTCGATGCTCTTGATGAAGACGAGGTAGAACACAGAGATGACTACAAAGAGGCGTTCTACGGTCTGATCAAGAAATACACTCGGGCAGGCGTCCTCAACGAACGGGTGCGGGCCGATGGGCGGGAGTTTAACGAGATACGTTCAATCAGCTGTGAAGTTGGTGTTGCTGCCCGCGTGCATGGTTCGGCGCTGTTCACTAGGGGTGAGACGCAGGCGTTCGTCACCACAACCCTCGGTACGGCTGGAACCGACGATAAGAAGGTCGAAAACTACGGTGGAGAGTGGTGGAAGAAGTTTATGTTGCACTACAACTTCCCTCCGTTCTCGGTCGGTGAGGCGCGGTTTCTGCGTGGCCCGGGTCGGCGAGAAATTGGTCATGGGGCGCTCGCCGAACGCGCTGTGCAGCCGACGTTGCCGCCCGAAGAAGTGTTCCCTTATGTGATCCGCGTTGTTTCTGACATCTTCGAGTCGAACGGTTCGTCGTCCATGGCATCCGTGTGCGGCGCGACTTTGTCACTCATGGACGCTGGCGTTCCTGTCACTGCTCCGGTGGCAGGTATTGCCATGGGCTTGATGAAGGAAGGTGATAACTACGCAGTCCTCTCCGATATAGCNGGNGAGGAAGACCACNANGGCGATATGGANTTCAAGGTTGCTGGCACGCCNCGTGGTATCACAGCCATGCAGATGGATATTAAGGCTACAGGATTGTCGCGAGAGATCTTTGCGCAGGCACTTGANCAGGCCAGAGAAGGTCGAATGCACATCCTNGGCAAGATGCGTGAAGCGATCTCGGAGCCNCGNGCNGAGACGAGCCGCTACGCGCCGAAGATCATTTCGATTAAGATTTCCGTTGACCGGATTCGCGACATTATTGGTCCAGGTGGTCGCATTATCCGGGGCATACAGGAAGACACCGGTTGCCGTATCAACGTTGACGACGACGGTACCGTGCAAATAGCCGCAACCGACAGCGAAGCAGGGCAGAAGGCGCTTTCAATCGTTGAGGGTCTCACCGCGGAAGCCGAGGTTGGAAAAATTTATGCTGGCACGGTCCGGTCAATAAAGGACTTCGGCGCTTTTGTCGAGATTCTACCGGGGACTGACGGCCTGCTGCACATCTCAGAAGTTGCTGAGCATCACGTCAAGGATGTGCGTGATCACGTCAACGAAGGTGACGATTTGATCGTCAAGGTTGTTAATATTGACGAGCGTGACCGGATTCGTTTGTCATTGAAGGCAGTTACGGAGGAAGAGAGGGCGGAGGCCG
>PBML01000053.1 GCA_002722645.1 Acidobacteriota bacterium | reverse complement strand
GTCCCGATACTTGCCAATCGTTATGTCGGTTCGATGATGGCAGTTCTGACTATAGCTATGTTCGCCTTCTATCAGGTCCAAGGACCAACCAGTCCAGAGGCTGCTGGCAAGGTGCTCTGGACACTGTTCGGCACAACCAATCAGTTGATGGCTGGGCTGGTGCTGCTGGCAGTAACGCTGTACCTACTGCGCCGTGGCAAGTCGATCGTTTACACAGGAGTGCCGATGGCTTTCATGTTGATCGCGACCCTGGTGGCGATGACGAGTGCGCTCCGTGGTTTTTGGGCCGATCAGTCTTGGCTGCTACTGATCGTTGGCGGCGTACTGTTCGTCATCGGGATCTGGCTCATCCTTGAAGCGTTTGCGGCTGTACGACGTTACCGGAGTGAACCTGTAGTTGAGTCGCTCGACGTNCAGTTTGANGAGGAACCGGTTTAAACCAGGCTGGTTTAAATNAAATGAGTAAAGGCCGGAGAGCACATCCTCTCCGGCCTTTGTTTTCTCGCNGTTGAACTCTAGGAGTAGAAGCGACAAGTATCGCCTACGGGAAATCGACTCCTGACAGCACATAGTTATATTCGGTGAAAGCCGTCCATTTTTCAGGAACTTCCTCATCCATGAAAATGGCGTCCACAGGGCACACTGGCTCGCAGGCGCCGCAGTCGATGCACTCTTCCGGATGGATNTAGAGCATGCTCTTGCGGCCTTCTTCCGCCACGCCGCCGTGTTCGGTATTACCGTCATCCGGGATTTCATAGATACAGTCGACAGGGCAAACGTCTATACAGGCTTTGTCCTGCACATCCACGCAGGGTTCCGCAATTACATACGTCATTCTTGTTACTCCTAGGCGGTACTTGATCGCTGTATTACTTCATCNTTTACANCACGAATATTCGCAGCGTAGCACCCCGCGTGCCGGATGCAACCCTNCCCTAAGTGGCTAGCTCTGCAGTTGAGACTCAGTCTCTNNNCGGCAAGAACTGGTGATCAGAATCGGTCCTGTAACCACCCCACTTACAGCGAAACTTTCGAGCATACNCGCAAGCCGCGTTCCACANGTTTTCCACAACCTATTGTAGGGGTGTGCAATAAAATCCCCAACATATTGTGGCTTAAGTAGTTGACAACCCATGTCGAGAAACGTATAACGGCAGGGTTTCCCGGCTGCGCAAACCGGCTTGTCGCCAGNAGGTATTTGGCTGTGCGCTTGAGCCACCAGCTTTATTTTGGAAGGATTNAAACCNATGGCCGCTGACGAATACTCTGAACCTGGTAGCCAAGCGGCTGATACAGAAACTACTGACTCGGCTGAGGTATCGCCCGAGCTAACGCCCGTTTTAACGAAGGCGGNCAAGNCCAAGAAGACCACCCGTAAAGGCCTTCGTTTTAACCGTTTCTTCACGGCCGATGGTATTCATCCCTACGATGCTGTCGAGTGGATGCACTATGACGCGATCATCTTGAATGCCGAAGGCGGGACTGTCTTCGAACAAAACGGGGTTGAGTTCCCTGCCTTTTGGTCGCAGCGTGCCACTAACATCGTGGCCTCGAAATACTTTCATGGCCAACTCGGCACACCGGAGCGGGAATCNAGCCTCAAGCAGTTGATTGGTCGNGTTGTCGGTACCATGGCGCAGTGGGGNATCGACGGAGAGTATTTCGCCACCACCGAAGATGCGGAGATCTTCTCCGACGAGCTCACGCATTTGTTGCTACATCAGATGGTGGCTTTTAACTCTCCAGTTTGGTTCAACATCGGTATTGCGGGAGAGCGACAGCAGGCGTCAGCGTGCTACATCAACCACGTCGACGACACTATGAGTTCGATTCTTGAACTCGCCAAAACCGAAGGCATGATCTTTAAGTGGGGCTCCGGCGCAGGGGTGAACTTNTCGCGCTTGCGCGGTTCGACCGAGAAACTGTCTGGTGGTGGCATCGCATCCGGACCGGTTTCCTTCATGAAGGGTTTCGACGCTTTTGCCGGAGTCATCAAGAGCGGGGGCAAGACACGTNGGGCCGCCAAAATGGTCATGTTGGACATCGACCACCCGGANATTGTCGAATTCATCGAGAGCAAGGCNCGGGAAGAGAAAAAGGCTTGGGCCCTAATTGATGCCGGCTANGATCCAGCGCTCGATGGCGAAGCATATTCCTCTGTTTTNTTTCAGAACGCGAATCACAGCGTCCGCGCGTCTGATGCCTTTATGGAAGCCGTTGAGAGCGACAATAGTTGGCAGTGTGTCGGCCGCGTCGATGGAGCACCGATTGGCGACTATCGAGCTCGTGATCTGATGTCCAAGATCGCCGAGGTCACCCACCAGTGCGGTGATCCGGGCATGCAGTTTGACGACACGATCAACCGCTGGCACACCTGTAAAAACACCGATCGCATATACGGGTCGAATCCTTGCTCGGAATACATGTTCCTCGATGAAACAGCGTGCAATTTGGCATCGCTGAACTTGATGAAGTTTGTGCGTGAAGACAGCTCGTTTGATATTGAGTCTTACCGCCGTGCTGTTGATGTGACCTTTACTGGTATGGAGATCACCGTCGGTTATGCCGAGTACCCGACCCCNAACATCACCAAGAACTCTTTCGACTACCGCCCCCTCGGTCTCGGTTATGCGAATCTCGGGGCCCTGTTGATGCACCAGGGCCTTCCCTATGATTCCGAGGACGGTCGAGCTTGGGCAGCGGCCCTGACTTCAATCATGTGCGGTGAGGCGTACCTGCAGTCGGCCCGTATAGCTGAGATTAAGGGTCCGTTCGCTGGCTATCCACGGAACCGCGAACCAATGCTCGAAGTAATGCGTATGCACCTCGACGAGTCTCAGAAGCTTGATTCTTCACGGGTGCCCGGAAGCCTTGGGCGCTGGGCTTGCAAGGTGTGGGAGCAAGCTGTTGAAGAAGGTGAAGAGCACGGCTTTCGCAATAGCCAAGCAACCGTCCTGGCACCCACTGGGACCATCAGCTTCATGATGGATTGCGACACAACTGGAGTCGAACCAGACCTGGCGCTCGTCAAGCACAAACGCTTGGTGGGCGGCGGTACCCTGCGNATTGTAAACGACACTGTGCCAGCAGCTCTCAAGAACCTCGGTTATAACGATGGTCAGGTCAATGAGATGGTCGCCTACGTCGATGAACACAGCACAATCGAGGGCACACCTCACCTCGACGAAGAGCANCTGCCGGTTTTCGACTGCGCTTTTCGTGCCCTCGGCGGCGAGCGTGCCGTTCATTACATGGGTCACCTCAAAATGGTCGCAGCGACGCAACCTTTNATCTCCGGAGCTATCTCGAAGACGATCAACGTGCCAGAGACGGCCACCGTGGACGAGATCAGCGAGGCGTACATGGAAGCATGGCGTCTAGGAACCAAAGCAGTAGCCGTTTACCGCGACGGCAGCAAGCGCACCCAACCACTAGCTACCGCCGGAAGTNCNTCNGGACAAGCGAGCGCCGCAAGCGCCGGGGCTANGGCTGGGGCGGCACTAGTCGCCGACTTCACCGACCAACCGGTACGTCGCAAGCTCTCCGATGAGCGACAGTCACTGACCCACAAGTTCAGCATCGGTGGCCACAAGGGGTACATCACCGTAGGTCTGTTCGAGGATGGCACACCAGGCGAGATCTTCATTACCATGGCCAAACAGGGGTCAACGATTTCTGGATTGATGGACTCTTTCGCCTGCATGACCTCGTTCGCGCTGCAGTACCAGGTGCCGCTGAAGTTTCTCGTCGGNAAGCTTAGCCANGCACGCTATGAGCCATCAGGATGGACAGGCAATCAAGAACTTCCCTATGCCAAGTCGATAACAGACTACGTCTTCCGTTGGCTGGCCTTGCGGTTCCTTAGCATCGAGGAACGCACCGAGATCGGTATNCAAACGGAAGAAGATCTTGAGGCTCTTGAAGAAACACAAGCGAAAGAGGCCGCAGACGCCGCTGACAACAAAATAGGCGACGTGNAGACCACACCGCAGTTGAAGGACATTGGTGCTGGTGATCCGATCGCCTTCGCGCCTCAACCCGATGCACCCCTATGCCAAAGCTGCGGGTCATTAATGGTGCGTAGCGGTGTCTGCTACAAGTGCATGAACTGTGGAGCTACGTCCGGGTGCTCATGATTGCAGCAGCAAGTATTGCCTGGACAGATGAGAAGCCTCGTCAGCGAGCGCGCCGAGCGGGCCGCATTGGGGTGGGCAGCGGTCATGCTCGTCGCGCCGCTGGCGGGTGTAACAAAGAGATTTAGCGGGCCGGCCGGGGCCGATGGCTGCCTCCCGCCGTCGGTTGAGGGCTGCGCCGACCGGCCCGCTTNTCTTTGCATGTTTCNNNTGAAAANCGCGNAGNGNTCGNCATTNTAACAACATGGCGACNNCTTTTTGTNTGNGANTGNCATNAATAAGCNGCNGCCGCCCCGTTGCGCCGTGGNTCNGCAACANCCATCCGGGCCCCATCTGGGAATATGAACACCGAGTGTGCNTCACCCTGGATGCCCCGCCGNTCAGACANCACGTGTCCCATNTCGATCAGNGCATCNAAAGACTGNTGNGGNAAATTTCGCTCNAAACTTGTTCGGTCGGGTAGCCACTGGTGNTGAAAGCGCGGTGCCGNTATCGCATCTTCAAGNCCCATTTCAAAGTCAATGACATTCACCACAATACGTAACACCGTGTTGATNATNGTTTTTCCACCNGGGCTCCCGATAGCCATTATNGGCNNCCCATTGCNGGCAACNAGGGTCGGCGTCATCGANGACAACATACGCTTNCCNGGNGCAATGAGATTNGGCTCNGTGCCGATANTGCTTCCCNGNGTCACTCCAGGCCANGTGTTGAAATCGCCCATNTCNTTATTAAGTAAGAACCCAGTNCCAGGGGCCATTGCTTTCG
The DNA here is from genome assembly GCA_002722645.1 of Acidobacteriota bacterium. Classification (GTDB taxonomy): domain Bacteria; phylum Acidobacteriota; class UBA890; order UBA890; family UBA890; genus UBA890. The sequence goes on along the minus strand of PBML01000053.1, from coordinate 35,706 downwards.
ACCCGTAACCNTGCTCGATCGTGTANGTCGTCGAGACAACGTTGCCAGCNGCNTCAACNACAGAATAGTGGGTCGTTTCNGGAGATTCNGGNNGCGTAATAATNGCCTCNCCCAGCTCCTCNCTATTGCGGACCACGCCAAGGGAGACCAAGCNAGCCTTCNCGGCAGCGTAATCCTTCGACGTCAACCTANCGATGGGAACTTCAACNAAATCGATGTCNCCGAGATACGTGGCNCGATCAAGATAACTTTGGCGCATNGCCTCGATCATTAAGTGAGCCACCTCGGTATCATTAGCCTCGTANCCTTGGAAATCAAAGTTTTCGAGAATATTGAGCATCTCGACGAGTGCCACACCACCGGAGCTNGGNGGNCCCATCGAGATNATGTCGAANCCTCGGTANGTTCCACGAATTGGCTGGCGCTCTTTCGCTTCATANGCNGCNANGTCNNCNAGNGTAATCAANCCACCNTTCTCNGCCATTGCCGCAACCAGGCGNTCTGCAATTTCGCCNTCGTANAANGCTGNGGCNCCNTTNTCNGCAATCTGNTCNAGCGACCANGCCAAGTCTGGNTGGANCANTTTTTNTCCTNCCNCNTACGGAGTNCCGTCGGCTCGTANAAAAGCTTTTTGGGACGCCGGATANGGTTCAAAGCTNCGTGCCGNACCTNCCAACGATCGAGCCAGGTAGGGGCCCAGNACGATGCCATCATGGGCGAGNTNTATAGCAGGACNTACCAGACGCTGCCATGGTAANGAACCNAGCTCNTCATGAACTTTCGCNAAACCAGCNACCGTNCCNGGCACNCCAATAGCCGTCCATCCCACGTGNCCCCCCCNACGGTCTNCAGTNCCATCCTCCAGCAAGTACAAGTCAGCGGTNGCAGCAAGGGGNGCCTTCTCCCGAAANTCAAATGTCGTGTANCGATCTTCGTCGGANACATAGATCGTCATGAACCCACCACCCCCGATGTTGCCNGCCGCGGGATGGGTCACTGCCANNGCGAANCCNACTGCNATGGCNGCGTCCATAGCATTGCCACCATCCTTCAAGACTTCAATACCAACCTGNGTAGCNAAACCGTCNACGCTNGCAACGGCNCCACTGGATCCAACAGCGATCTGCCCAACGCTTNCTAGTNCTCGNGCAGCAGACGACACTGCNCCNTCCNNCNCTGNTTGGGGNNCCANNGAACAGGCAGCGANNAAAACGAACGGCAGCAGAGCAGTTGCNAATAGCTTGAACCTTATTTTCATGACTGTCTCCATCGAAATCGCAAGTGGAATGGGAGCAAGCCTAACAGGCCCGCTGAAAGTTATAGCGACACGTTGGCACGAATTCGAAAGTTCTTCGCGCCAAAACTTGACGCCACCCACGGTCATATTCGTATAATCGTCGCCTCGCACTTGTCAAAAGAACATTGGTGGCACCCGCAGCTGGTGGGTCCGTCCTTTCTTTTTGATCCATGGAAGGCCACTGCGCATGTTGGATCCCAACGTGGACTACGCCGAGAGGCTATTGTGGGCCGCTGTTATCAAACGAGCCATAGACGATTACCGNACGGTTATTCGNTANAGGTCGCAGAGCGACCTCTCGAAGNCAGAANAACAACGGCTNTCAAAGATCTANAGCCACGGATCCGACCCAGNGAANTGGATATTCGNAGATGNNTCCGGTTTCGAGGACATCTGCCGTTACGTTGGGCTCAACCCNGNCCACGCTCGCGCCAACCTNCGCCGTCNATCGACNCAAAGCGAAGCCAAGCCANCANACCGNTTATTANCCTAGCCGGTCAAGGCTAAAGGGAATTGGGTTCACCCCTTTNCACTGAAGAATCACNCGATGCGCGTCACCAATTTCGGTNAACAGAAGGTGGCGAAGTCCTANGTACCGACNNAAGTCNTGAGCCCCTGGNGNTTCCCCCNANGGNTCCNGGGNCAANTCTTCNACCGCTCCAAACCCAACAAGGAAAACCGCCAAGCTAANATCACCAATCACATCGAANTTGGCCANCGTNCCNCANCGGCGNAGGTTNCCAAAATCGACATGNGCNGNGATGTCCTGCCTNCCNACCCNCNTAAGNGGCTCTGTGTTCAATTGGTANCGATGCTGNCAGACGAGNGATTCGCGCANNCGCTCNGGATCGTANAGTGCNGAGGTNTCGGCACCNTAATCAACGGTNAAGACGAACCCNTCNANCANCNNCCGGGAAACCNTGNCCANCCAGNNAGCTACCTCCAAACAAATCTCTGCCGTCTGNCCTTCAACCANNTTNATCTCGTTGGCCGCNATNTAACNNGCAAGCTCTTCCGTNGAGGGCNGGCCCTCACGCTCGACCAACATACCGTCATCCGCGTCAACGTAGACTTCACACAGTGAGCCTTTACGGCAAACAACTCTATGCACCGCAAACGCATCGAGAAGCTCGTTGCTCACCACTAAGCCGCGGACAGAATTCCTTGGCAACTCATCGATATCTGACAGCCAAGTGAAATGGTCAGCGTGCGCCGCNAGNCGNTGNTGCTGCTGGNGACGGGCNCCCGNTCCACGNTCCACACAANATCCANGNAGACGNNCGTACAAATTCGGGGCCTCANCCTGTAAGGCNGNGCAAATGTCTNCGAGNANCNCACCATCNCCGCCACCGAAATCGACTAAATCAAACCTNCTNGGGCAACCGAGGGCAACGTCACATTCCTGCATNAACCTGGCCACNGCTGCACCAAACGNGGGGTCGACCTGAGGCGCCGTAACATAGTCGGGNCGCTCTCTCCAAGCGGTTCCAGAACNNCTGTAATAGCCCNCTCCGGGATCGTAAAGCGCCCGTTCCATNAAATCCCGGAACGTCATAGGGCCNTGCTCGCTCAACTCTTCGACAAGGNTTTCGGCGAGTCTCGTCGGCCTCGGATCAGTCTCTCTTGGAGCCAAAATACCTTAGTTTCCAGTCCTTCCGNATTAACANTATCCCGGANCAANAAGCNNGANAAGCTGCTAGAAAAGTAGCTACCTCTCCCTCAACCACAACTCTGGGTTAACAGCCTCCGTCCCTTTACGGATCTCAAAGTGGAGACTTGGCCCAATTAGCGATCCAGTTTGGCCAACTGTGCCAATTTGATATGTGTCATCGACCCCCTCGCCCATCCGTACCAGTATCGTGTCGAGGTGCCCATAGATGGTGTAGAAGTCATCACCATGACTGATGACCACCATTAAGCCGTAGTTCTGAAACCAATCAGCAAAGACGATGCGGCCACGGTAAACGGCACNCACCGGGGCACCGACACCGGTAGCGATCTCGATGCCCTTGACCAGGGTGTAGGTGTCGTACACCGGGTGCTGCTTACGCCCGAATCTCTCGGTGATTCGGCCATCGGCCGGCCACGAGAGGTCGCCAAGCAAGGTAGTGAAAGCTGGCTGCTCGCCGGCAAACGGTGCGATAACACGCTTCGACAAGACGGCCCCGAGCAACTCCTCAAGTATCGCAGCGCTTTCCGCGTGATCTTTGAGAGTTCGTCGACCAGCCAACGCTTCGATATCAATCTGCTGAATCAGCTCCTGCCGAACCTCCTGCTGCGCTATCAGATCCTGGAGCGCCAGCGTTTCTTCGGCACGCATTTTGGTCAGCTGAGCTGCGGTCTCATTAGCAGCCCGCACCACTTCCTGTTGTTCAGTAATTTGGGTCCGGATCGACTTTACGAGCAATTGATCCTGCGATGCCAGCCAACCAACTAGCTGATAGTTAGCAAGCAACTCCTCTGAGTTCTCGGCGGCAAGTAGAAAACGAGAATACGACAGTGGACCCATACGGTATAAGGCAACAACCCGGGCACTAAGCCCCTCCCGAGCCTTAGCCATCTCCCCCGTCAGTCTCGCGACCTCGGCTTTCAGCTCCTGAGCCTGCTGAGAGAGAACCAGTAGGCGCAACTGCACGGCCTCAAGCTGGTGCCTGCTGAGAGCAAGGCGAACGTCGGCAACCTCGAATTCCTCCGCCAGAGTATCTCGGCGTTCACCTATTTCGGTTAACCGAACCTGCAGAGCGTTGATCTGGACGCGCAGGCGATCTAGGTCGAGGCGAAGCTGAGTCGGCGAAGGGGCCTGCTGGGCCACGATCGGTGACCCCGTGCCAGAAACCCAAACCGCCAGCGCGATAGCCACAATTGCCCATTTAGCCGCACGATGCATGACGTCAGTAAGTATANAANCCTTTNCCAGTCTTCCGNCCCAGGTGGCCAGCTTCAACGAGNTCCTGCAACAACGGGCATGGTCGATACTTCGGANCGCCAAACCCTTTGTNAAGGACTNCCAGAATTGCCAAGCAAACATCAAGGCCAATGAGATCAGCTAGCTCTAACGGTCCCATCGGATGTTTCATTCCAAGCTTCATAACACCGTCGACGTTCTCTGCCGGAGCCACATCTTCGTAGAGACAGAACGCAGCTTCATTGATCATTGGCATGAGCACCCGGTTGGACACAAACCCGGGGGCATCCCCTACCGTCAAAGGTGTCTTGCCGAGCGCCTCAGCTACCTCAACCACCGCTTCGTGGGTCTCACCACTAGTCAGCTCGCCACGAACAACCTCGATGAGCGGCATCAATGGCACGGGGTTGAAAAAGTGCATGCCGACGACCTTGTCCGGCCGTTCGGTCCCTGCAGCCAAGCGGGTAATAGAGATCGACGATGTATTCGATGACAAAATCGTCTCTACCGGGCAGCCCTCGTCAAGCACACCAAACACCTCGAGCTTCGCCGCCTCGTTCTCGATGATCGCCTCAATTGCCAGATCGACACCGAAAAGAGGAGCGAATTCGGTCGTTCCCGCCACACGGCTCCGTATTATTTTCGCCTCGTCATTCCTTACGACCTCTTTCTTGACCCATCGACTGAGNCCNTCATCGAGACGCGCCANTCCCATTTCCAAGAGATTTCTATCAGGCTCNCGGACAATCACATCGAAACCAGCCCGAGCGCAAACTTGGACGATACCTGCCCCCATCGTTCCTGCGCCGACAACACCGACCCGCTGGATCTTCATGACATTCTCTCTACTGCGACCGCCACCCCATTGCCACCTCCCATGCACATCGCCGCAATCCCCTTATCGAAATCACGATGAGCCAGTGCGTGCAGCAGGGTCGTCAAGATCCGGGCACCGGATGCGCCAATTGGGTGGCCAAGTGCCACCGCCCCACCGTTGACATTGACCTTCTCGGCATCGATACCGAGTTCCTTGACGAGCGCAACTGACTGCACAGCAAAGGCTTCATTGAGCTCAAACAGATCAACGTCGTTACGATCCCATCCAGCTTTTTCCANNACAATGTTGACCGCNTTCACTGGCGCCATCATCACGAGCTCAGGCTCGATGCCGCTCGTAGCATACGCAACCACACGTGCCAATGGTGCAATTCCCCTAGCAATGGCNTCGTCCTCACCCATGAGCATCAGAGCGGAAGCACCGTCGTTGACTCCGGGCGCATTACCCGCTGTCACCGTTCCGTTGTTGCTAAAAACCGGCGCGAGACTTGCCAGCTTCTCGGGGCTGGTATCAGCACGGATNGTCTCGTCACGATCGAATACCAGTCTCGAACCTCTGCGTTGCGGCACCTCAATGGCCACTATTTCATCATTGAAAGCACCACTCTCTTGCGCTGCAGCCGCGCGTTGGTGCGAGCGTAAAGCCCAAGCGTCTTGCTCCTCGCGGCTAACGTCGTAACGCCTGGAGACGAGATCGCCAGTACAGCCCATATGAAAGTCACCAAAGGCGCACCAGAGACCNTCGTGAACCGTGGNATCGTGCAACTCACCGTGCCCCATGCGGTAGCCTTGCCTAGCCTTTGGCAATAGGTAAGGACCGTTGGTCATGCTCTCCTGTCCCCCGGCCACGATGCAGGTCGCATCTCCAAGGGCAATGGCTTGGGCGGCGAGCACAACCGCTTTCAGTGAAGAGCCGCAAACCTTNTTTATGGTAAAAGCGCCAACGCTTGGTGGGATACCGGCACCGAGGGCAGCCTGACGTGCTGGGTTTTGGCCTGAACCAGCCTGTATGACCTGGCCCATGATAACCTCGTTAACCTCTCCAGGGTCATACTCAACACGCTCAATCGCCGCGCGCACGACAACAGCGCCGAGTTCCGGAGCCCGCAGTGGGGCAAGGGAGCCAAGCAGCTTTCCCCCCGCAGTCCGAACTGCGGAAACAAAAACCGGAGGTGCCATTTCTGGACACTAACAATCGCCGCAAAACCCTGCAAGTCAAGGATTTAGCGTGGACAAGAACTATCATATAGTAGGCACTGCGGGGCACATCGACCACGGGAAGAGTGCACTTATACGCGCCCTCACCGGAACTGATCCCGACCGCCTTCAAGAGGAACAAGAGCGAGGTATTACCATCGACATCGGGTTTGCTCATCTTGAACTCGATGGCGGCACACGGGTCGGCTTCATCGATGTCCCGGGGCACGAGCGTTTCATCAAGAACATGCTCGCCGGGATAGGCGGAATCGACTCTGTGTTATTGGTCGTTGCCGCAGATGAGTCAATCATGCCGCAGACACGTGAGCATCTGGCAATCTGTGAGTTGCTCGGCNTCAACAGCGGNATTGTGGCGATCACTAAGTGTGACCTGGTCGATAATGAGATTGCAGANCTCGTGGAGCTCGAAGTGCGCGACCTGCTAACAACATCACAACTCGCGAATGCTCCTATCGTTCGCACCAGCGTGGAGAGTGGCAATGGGTTGTCCGAACTACGNGATCAACTCGCTGAAATGCTCGGCACCTTCAGCCCACGGCCTCAACACGANCTTATCCGNATGCCAATTGATCGGATCTTCACCGTTCATGGCTTCGGCACAGTCGTAACAGGGACTTTGCTATCCGGGCGAATCAACACCGGTGACAAACTTGAGCTGCTTCCCCAAANCACTGCTGTCACGGTGCGCGGACTNCAAGTGTACGGAGAGCCCGTCGAGTCAGCGATGGCAGGGCAACGCACCGCTGTGAACTTACAAGGCCTTGACACTAGCGCCGCTGCACGNGGCGATTTGCTGGTTACGCCCAACTCCCTATCGGCCACCTACATGCTTGATGCCCGCCTCGACATTCTGTCGGAGCACAGCCTCGAACAGTTACAACGGGTTCGTTTCCACCACGGCGCCACCGAAATCTTATGCCGTGTCAATGTCCTCGAGGTTGAAGAGATCCGGGCAGGAGGCTCGGAATTGGTCCAGCTGCGCCTCGAAACACCCTATGCCTGCGCACCGGGCGATCGATTCGTTATTCGTCGATACTCTCCGATGCTGACGATTGGCGGGGGCACTGTGCTTGACAACCTTCCCAGCAAACACCGGGCGGGGGAGCCAAAAACAATTGGGCTTCTGAGAAGACTCGAGGGTGGGGCGCTCAAAGAGAGAGTCGCTCTGCTCACCGCAGCCTCAGGTAGTCGTGGCGCAGATGAGGGGCACCTTCGACACCGGACCTTCGCCAGTGCGACGCATCTGCGGTCAGTGGCGAATTCACTGGCCGATGCCGGGCGTTTAGTAATAGCTCAGCAAACACCTCTCATCGTTCTTGATTCGGAAGTGGTGAATAATCTTGAGGAGACGATTATAGAGGCGGTGCGCAGGCAGCATACCGACCACCCTCTGATGCCTGGGCTACCCAAGAGTGCGGTGGCTGCCACCCTACCCCGTCATCTACCAGAGGTCATCCTTGACGTTCTCCTCGACAGACTTAGCACTGCTCAACGTCTCGGTGGCAGTAGCAACGCGCTCGCGTTGCCCGAGCACAACGTAATCCTAAGTGAACCTCAGGAGCGTATACGCGCCGCTCTTCTAACCATTTACGAGGAAGCGGGATGGTCCCCACCTTCGATCAGCAATGCTTGGAAGCAACTCGGGGTGACACAAGCCGACGGCGAGGAAGTATTCCAACTCCTACTACGCCAGGGGAAATTGGTCCGCTTGCGCGAAGATCTCATTTTTAGCGCCGCCCGGCTAGACGTTCTAGTAGATGAGGTACGCACCCGCTACGCACCCGGAGTACTGTTTGGGGTGGCCGATTTCAAATCCTGGACTGCGCTGAGCCGGAAACATGCGATCCCGCTGCTNGAGTACCTTGACCAGCAGCGGGTAACCCGGCGGCAGGGTGATCAGCGTATTCGCGTTTGATCGGCTAAGAGACCTATGCACAGGTCGAACCAGATACGCATTGACCCTAGCAAGCCCGTCCCCGTATCATATTGTCAATATCCCAAAGGAGGGAAAATGCTGGGCAGCATCGGATTTACAGAACTTTTGTTTATTTTCTTGATCGTGGTCGTCCTCTTTGGAGCAAGCCGCATCCCTGAGATTGGACGCGGCCTTGGATCCGGAATACAAAATTTCAAGGCCGCCATGAAAGGCGGGTCTACTGAGGACAAAGGAACGTCGTCAGAGTCCGACACGACGACAGCCCACTGAGTCCCCGATTTTCCCTGGCTATGCCACGGAGGATGTTCGCGTGGTAATTCTGACTACCGGAGCGATTCGTGTCGCCACCGNCGNCGTGCTCCTGGTCGCGCTACCGGCCTGTAGCGTTACGTTCCGTCGTAAGCCAATCNTGCCGATCGACAACGACCGCAACTACAATGTCAGTGTTCAGACATGCTGGGACACGGCGAAAAAAGTGGTCACAGACTTCAGCTCAGGGGTTGAGGAAGAGGACTTTGATCCCCAAAATACCACCGGCTTGCTGGTAACTAGGTACGCCGTGTTCTCCGACTCAGGTGAAAATGACTGGCAANACCTGAGGGAAGTCGCCTACTCGCAAGGAGCGCCGTTCATCGGCGGCCGCTACCAGCTAACCCTTACCACCCGGACCGTCCGCGGCGGGGCGTGTAAGGTTCGGGTTGTCGCACGCATCGAGGGATACATGGGCGAAGAGTACGGATACCAAGCTTTGCGATCTACNGGACTCCTAGAGCAGGAAATCTTTGATCGGATCTCAGCCGGTCTAGGGGCAGAGCCGGTCGGTAACTAGTAGGACGTNCAAATCTGCTTNGCTAGAGATGTTCTGCGGCGTCAGTCGAACCTTACAGTGACACCGATCGACCAGAGCCACATGGTCGACAGAGCTCTTTCTTGCGTNAAGCCAAGATCATCNACCGTCGGCAGCAGCCTTCCCCCCGATAGCAAGGGCGCGTTGACCTGGGAACGTAAGCCTCTCAAATCGCTACGGAGATAGAAATTATCCTTAAGCTCAACTTCCATGCCCCCGCCGAACAGGAAGCCCGGATTCATCTTCCCTTCCGTCCCCGTATCGGTTCCGATGCGATTGAGCACTAGAGCGGGTCCGCTNAGAAGAAANGGGGTGAAGCGAGAGTCTGTCAGGTCGAGCCGAGCGCTAACGGCAACAAAACCAATTGAGTAGTCACCAAAGTCACTGGTCGTAATGTTTCGACCCTGGAGATTGGTCTCGGTTACCTCAACGCCAGGCGATCCGTAGCCGAACTCACCTTCCACTCCCAGCCGCCACCAAACCCGGCGGCCAGCACGCGCGCTATAGAANCCACCGCTGCCAAGATCAAACGTGAGAGCTTTCTCATTCTCTTCGTCGACAACTGACCCGATAGGGTTAGCGCCCACAACTCCCCCCAAGTACGGAATCGACACGAAGCTGATGTACCATCCATATGGCGCGTCATACGTCGGATCTATTTCAACCGTTCTTGTCGTTTGTTCGCCTGTCTGGTCCTGTACCTCTTGAGCCCAAACTGGGGCCGCAAACAACTGGGCGACGAGAACGACAAAAACAATGGTCCCGCGATAAAAACTAAATAAGTTCATCTTCATTGTCCGTAGTATCCTGGTTTCGTACGACCTGCTCCCCTTTTCGTCCGGACCTCAATCTCACGCCACTCTCCAGGCGCCGCGAGTGAGTCGGGCCGGTAACCTAACGAATACTGGCTGCGCAACTCCGCTGCAATCTCATCATACGCCCTGTCTAACTCTCCCAAGGAATTGAGGATGAACGTGCGACCGCCCGTACCGTCCGAGTACGCCCGCATCGAAACCTCACCACGGTTCAGCGTGTCGAAACCCGAACTTCGTATGGGGTTGTTGATCATGTCGAAGATGCCAATCGTATAAAGACGGACATCCTGCAGTCTCGCGTAGTCGATCGCCTGNCCTTCGGTCACCGATTGAACCGTATCGAAACCATCCGAAAGTATTATCAACGCGCGTCGCTCCGGACGGTCCACTAAGATGTCGGCTCCCTCAACGATCGCCATGTTCAGTGACGTCGCACCACGCGGGGCCATCTCTTGGATGGCGTCGCGCAGGCGTGCGTGGTTCGGTGTCAAATTCTGAAGAAGACGGGGGAAGGCATCAAAGCCCATCACAAAGGCTTCGTCCTGCTGGGTGATGTGCTCAAGGAACGCGCTTGCACCCTGTTTCGCTCGCGCCATCTTGATGCCTTCCATGCTACCCGAAGTATCGATCAAGATGCCTATAACCACGGGGCGAGGTTCGCTATCAAAAAACAGTATTTCTTGTTTTTTACCATTCTCGTAGACTTCAAACTCCTGCATCCTCATGTCAGGAATGTAGACACCTCGATCATCCGTAACATTTACATAAAGCGGCACAACGTTGACCTCGGCAGTAAACACCGCGCTCTCAAGATCACGGGTGAGAACGGTTTCCTCACTCTGCCCACCTGTCGAATCAGTAACTAACACGCGAATTACGCGGCGAGCGAACGTCTGGCCAGCGTCCCAGGTAATTTCCCATGGTGGCTCCGTGCGGGATCCGACTTCGACATCATCGACAAAGAATTTTACCTCGGCGATGCTCGTTCCAGCCGCCGCAGAAACATCCACCGCGAGGACCGTCGGTCCTGAGACAAACGCACCCTCTTGAGGGGTTCGGATCTGAATCGTGGGCCGCACTGCCTGTTGCGCCGTTGCGACAACTGNAAACAACAGTGCGAGAACTAGGATTATTGAAGTTCTTTGTGTTCGCGTCTCTTTCACGAGGCCTCCCCGATGCTGTTCTGCCGACACCACAGCCTCATGGCGCAGCAGTACATCTAAGTTAACTTTGGGAGCGGGGAGCAAGAATCGAGCGTATCACGGGCGCGGCAACGGCGACAAACCGGCCGGGCAACACCTTTTCCTCTAAGNCAGTAAGAGGCCCTAAACAGCAGCTAGNAGGGTGTTAAGAAATCTCGTGAATATCTCCAGAGCCCTGTTAGCGAAGTGTAGCGTCAAAGAATCTCTCGACCCGGCGGAACACGTCGCGCCAAGTACGGGAACGAAGGAAAGCATGCTCCTCACCTGGATACAGCATCACTTCAAACGGCTTGTCGGCTCGCACCAGCGCATCGATTAACCTGAAAGTTTGTAAGGCAGGTACAGGCTGATCTGCAGTCCCGTGGAGGATGAGTAGTGGTCGAGTCAACTGGTCGACGAAGTGGATCGGACTACGTTGCTGGTACAGTTCAGGGTGGTTCTCTGGTGACTCCATGCGACCATCGATCCACAACCCCCCGGGATCAATCGCCCAATCAAGCCAGTCGACAACCCCAGCGATGTTGACGCCAGCATCGAACGCGGTCGGCGCTTTTACCAAGGCTTGCATCGTCAGATAGCCGCCGTAGGAAATGCCCCACACAGCAACTTTGCCGATATCAACGTCATCGACGCGCTCCAGATATCGGACCGTCGCCAGAACATCATCTAGATCCCGGCCACCGAGATCCAGGTATTGCCCCTGTCGGAAGTCCCGNCCATAGCCAATGCTGCCACGGTAATCCACCGTGACGATCATGAAGCCCCGCTGTAACAGATACTGATGGAACCCATAAAACATCGCGTACACACGATTTGGGTGCCACCCATAGCGATTTTGGCGGATGCCCCCACCATGAACCCATACGACTACAGGAACTGGACCAGTGCGATCATAGTAGTCCCTCGGTAGAAAGATCTGGGCAGGGACAAGCTCACCATCCGCGCTGGAAAATCTCACCGTCTGCGGCGCGATGAGCTGGTCTTCCACCGCTCCTTCCGGCCACGTATCGGTCAACTGTTCGGCAGCATCGGGCCTAGGCTCCTGNACCCANAGGTCGAGCGGGTTTTCCGGGTCGGCGTGCAAAAAGGCAACAACGTGTCCATCTGGCCGCCAGCGGGGAAACATTGACGTACCGCGTAATTGGGAGATCGGCTCAAGCTCGGGCAATTCCCCCTCAGTCATTGGAACTTCCAACAAGTGCAAGCCACGCTCGGTCAACGACCCTCTGTTAGCAGCGAGTAATAGGATGCGCCCGTCAGGCGACCAAACTGGTTCCTCGACCTCAAACTCGCCTGCGGTCAATGGCAAAGCCTCAGCAGCAGGGTCGGAAGCATCGAGCAGATACACATGGGTCCAACCATCACGCTCCGAGAGAAACACGAAGCGCTCAATATCGGGACTCCAGCGCGGACCAGTTTGCAAGTAGGTCAGCGTCCACCAAGCCTCGTCATATTCATCGACAACTACACGTGGCAACCAGTCCAGCGGCGACGCTACGAGAATCCGACGCTGCTTGGCATTGTGGGCGATTTCCTGCCAGGCAAGCATCCCGCCAGATGAAAACGCTGCCTCGCTAGCGTACGCGTCACTGCGCTCAAGCCACTTCAAACTGCCACTAACAACATCGATTACCCCCAGATCAGTTGGGTTTGTCTCATGCCGAGTGAACTCAACCTTGTCACCCATCAACACCGTGGCGTCCTCGACAATTGTCTCCGAAGAGCTGTGAAGGACGGCTAGAAAGCGTCCATCAGGACTCCAGACCAAATCCCGAAAAGCGCCTTCGTAATGAACCACAACGCTCCCATCGAGGCCTGGAAACGACCCAATCCAGGGTTGCCCATCACGCACCAGTGCAATCTTCAGCCCATCAGCCGTCAAAGTTGGTCCGCCGCTCAACGAACCGTCTGAGATCAGTGCTTCAACGCTGCCGGAGTCAATGTCATACCTGTAGAGGTTTCCGCGCAACACATACAACAACTCGTCCCCCGAGGCAGTCCAGGCAAATCCAGAAACCGTATCTGGATTGTCGCTCCCAGCCTCGCTTGTCACCGGCACAGGTTCATCGTGTTCCTGAGTAGTCCACCACAAATCAGCAGCCCCATCGAGTTCCCGCATGAATGCGATACGGTTGCCCTGCGGAGACCATATGGGGGGGGCCGGATGAGAAATCTCGAGCAATTGCTCGATGGTTAGCTTCTCCTCAATCACCTTGGNAGGCAGCCCGCTTACCGACGACACTCGGCCTCCCTCGACCAGTAATGAAGCCATTACCGCGACCACGACGAGGCGTTGGCAACATAGCGAAACGGTATTCATGAGCCCACCAGATCGCTGAACGCGTTGATCGTCAACCCGGCCACCACCTTGGGGAAAAAATTCGTTGACTTTGGCGGCAGAACATCACCAGCCGCGACCACTTTCTGGACCTCGGTAATACTCAAAGGGTTAATCAGAAACGCACCTCCGCGTTCGCCGCTAGCGACCATATGGATTGATTCGAGGTATTCGTTGCAGTATTCAAGGACACCATGCTCCTCAGTTTGGTCCCGTAGGGAATCAGCCATCCAAGGGTCGAGCATGAGGCTGTGCAGCACTGGAATGTCAAGGTCGCCCCAGCTTTCCGGGACTTCGTAGGACGACAGTGCAGGCGCCAGTGAGCCTCGATCGGCGCGCACCAACTCGGCCCGTAGACCACTTCCGGAACGGTGAACGACGACAATCGTGTGGTCGGCCGAGCCTTCGGTAAGGGCATGGGATGCTGCGTCCGCAACAACGGTGGGGTCTGCCGACTCGGTTAACGTCGAGATCTCGAGGCCAACGGCGCGCCAGGAAGCAATCTGTGCGTCACCCGGCGCCAACTCCGTAATTCGATGGGTCGGCAAAATACGCAAACCCGGCGATGACGCAGATACCAGCGCCGCCATCACCCACCTCGCGGGGTCATCCGAATACGCCATATTCCCCTGCCAGTGTTGCAACGCCGCTGTATAACGATGGTGGCCATCAGCTATGAAACCACCGGATGGAGCCAAGGCCCGGCACAGCGCCACGACCTGATCAGGCTGGTCCCATTTCCACAAAGCGTTAGCAGTACCGGCTTCGTCAGTAGCCTCGAAAAGTTCAGCTCCNCCGGCCGCGCTGCGAACGAGACGATCAATGTTGCCGTCCAGATCGTCGNAGACAACAAGGATAAGTCCGAGATCGGCNTCAACGANTTTTCTCAGCCGGCTTCGCTCGCCCACGGTGCCCGGATAGGTAAGCTCGTGGGCCTTTACAGGGCCAGTTTCGAACGGAGTCAACCGGAGTCTACATATAAAGCCCCAGCGTTCTTCAGCTACTCTGCCGCCTGGAAGATTGAAACGCTGCCGATAAGGATAGATTCCGGGCCGTTCGTCTGCGACAAGGACCCCGTCACGACGCCACGATGCCAGGGTTCGCCGCGCCATCTCGTGGGTAGGCTCTTTCCCAGGCCGCGGCTTGATCAAACGAACAACATTGTGGGAGTGCCTACCGTAGCGCTCTTCGCGACCTTCGTCACCAAACTGATCGTATGGTAACGAGATACACCGGTCGATATCCAAGGACCGAGTCTGCGTGTAGCGTAGCGCTGCAAAAGGTGAGATATCCACTGTGCGGCCGAATATACTCCAGCAAACGATGTGACACGACCCACGCAAGACACGACGGACAAAGGTCTTTGGTCTTTCTCGATCTCATTGAAAAGAAGCGTGACGGCGGTGAGTTGAGCGCCACCGAAATCGACGAAATGATCGGACTGTATATCGGCGGCGATATTGCTGATTACCAGATGTCTTCATTCCTCATGGCGGTCATGTGGCGTGGCTTGACCAATGCCGAAACCGCCACGCTAACCCAGACTATGGCCGAATCCGGGGCCCGCTTCGACTTTTCTAACCTCCTGGAACCCAAGGTCGACAAGCACAGCACAGGAGGCGTCGGAGACAAGGTGAGCTTGCTGCTAGCACCGCTGGCAGCTACTTGTGGGTGCATAGTGCCGATGATTTCCGGTCGCGGCCTCGGACACACCGGAGGCACTCTGGACAAACTTGAGTCAATTCCTGGGTTCCGAGTCGACCTAGGCCACGATGAATTCCGCAAACAGCTCGAGGCCATAGGTGTCGCTATGGGATCACAGACCAAAGAGCTCGTGCCGGCCGACCGCAAGCTTTACGAGCTCCGATCGCTCACCGCGACGATTCCGGAAACTGGCTTGATTACGGCGAGCATCCTCAGCAAAAAGATCGCCGAAGGCACCGAATCACTAGTCCTGGATGTCAAAACGGGGAGTGGCGCGTTCATGCAGCGTCTCGATGACGCTCGTCAACTGGCTGATCGACTCCATCAGATCGCTATTCTTTCAGGTCTACTGTGTTCCATTTTAATCACCGAAATGGACCAACCCCTCGGTTGCACCGTCGGCAATTCTCTTGAGGTGCGAGAGGCAATCGCCGTCTTGTCTGGCGATGCTGAACGTTCTACTGATCTGAAAGAACTCACCTTGGAGCTAACCACTGAAATGCTTGTGCTCAGCGGGCTCTCGGAAAGTCACCCCCATGGCCTCCGTCTAGCGCAGCAAGCTCTCGACAGCGGCAAAGCACTGGAACGTCTAGGCGAACTCATCGAGGCGCAGGGCGGTAACCCACGAATCATTGACAACATCGGTCTGCTACCGCAATCTCCTCACACCACGGTGGTGACTGCACCCTACGAAGGATGGGTTGCGTGCATCGACGCACGGTTGATCGGCGACGCCACCGTAGCCCTCGGAGCTGGCCGGACACAACGCAGTGACTCCCTCGACCCCGCAGCCGGCATTGAGTTGCATGCCAAATGCGGCCAATGGGTCAGCCACAACGAACCGTGGGCGACCCTATACCATGGTCCAGGCGCCGACCTTGAACGTGCAACAATGAAGCTTAAGGCGGCGCTTTCGATCAGCCCCGACAAGCCCGCTGCAATTCACTTGGTGAAGGAGCGCCGTCCATGATTGGTCTGCTTGGACTCGTACTACTGTACGGCATCGCATTCGCTCTCTCTGAAAATCGTTCGGCAATTTCGCTGCGCCTTGTGGCCTGGGGGCTGAGTCTACAGATTGTCCTTGGTCTGCTCATTATCCGCACCGAATGGGGGGCGGCACTGTTTAGTACAATGGGCGATGGTGTCCGCGCAATGCTGGTGTTTGCCGATCAAGGTTCTCTGTTCGTCTTCGGCCAGGCGGCCGACCCCAACGGCACCCTGGGTAGCGTATTTGCCTTCCGGGTCTTGCCAATCGTGATCTTTATATCGGCGTTATTCAGCGTGCTGTACTTCATGGGAATCATGCAGCGCATCGTCTTGTTGATGGCGAAGACAATGCACCGCCTGATGGGCGTCTCGGGATCAGAGTCACTCGCTGCAGCGGCTAATGTGTTCATGGGCCAGACTGAGGCTCCGATCATCGTTGCCCCCTACATTTCGGCGATGACACGATCAGAGCTCATGGCGCTAATGACCACCGGCATGGCGACTGTTTCGGGCGCCGTGCTTGGCGCATATATCGCCCTCGGTATACGCCCCGAGTACTTGCTGTCGGCGAGCGTTATGGCCGCGCCGGCAGCGTTGGTAATGGCGAAACTTCTGATTC
Organism: Acidobacteriota bacterium; assembly: GCA_002722645.1. Taxonomy (GTDB): domain Bacteria; phylum Acidobacteriota; class UBA890; order UBA890; family UBA890; genus UBA890. The sequence goes on along the minus strand of PBML01000053.1, from coordinate 19,001 downwards.
CCGAGACTGAACAATCCAAAACCGCTGGCAACGTCATGTTGGACGTCGAGCCCACGGACGTAAACGTTATCGATGCAGCTGCCCGTGGTGCAGGCCAAGGCATCACTCTCGCACTCAACATCGGCGGAATGTTGATCGCCTTCCTTGCAATTATCTACATGATCGATGGCATACTGGCCTTAATCGGCAACGCGTTCGCTAGCGTCCAGAGCCTTCTCACGATGCTCGTTATTATCAGCAGCATCGCAGTAGCTTACGCTTTTGGATGGGGACCGACGCCAAAGACCCGACAGATGGTACTAGCGATTACTGGCGCGCTGATGATGGTAGCCGCCGGCATATTCATGGTGCGCGGTGCTAACCCAATATCTTTTGGCTTGCGCCCGATCCTTGCAACTATATTCGCGCCGCTGGCCTTCCTGACAGGGGTACCATGGTCCGAAGCCGGAACCGTCGGAGAACTGTTCGGCATAAAGTTAATGCTCAACGAATTCGTCGCCTACACCGAACTTTCAGTCTTGCTTGCTGAAGAAACGTTGTCGCCAAAATCTGAACTCATCGCCTCATATGCGCTCTGTGGCTTTGCCAACTTCGCGTCCATCGGAATCCAGATCGGCGGCATCGGGTCACTAGCACCGTCACGTCGAAGTGATCTTGCCAGGCTCGGTCTCCGCGCCGTTCTGGCTGGCATGTTGGCATCGCTAACGGTGGCGACCTTGGCTGGAATTCTGTCGAGCTTCTGAAATGCTACAAATCCCTCCAGCTGGCTACCGTAAGAGTCTCGATGTCGCGGTAGACGCGATTGCTAAAAAAATCGATATCGAACCCCGCGTCGGCCTCATTCTCGGCTCTGGGTTGGGAGGATTCGCCGAAACGCTCGTCGACAGCATTGCAATCCGGTACGAAGAGATTCCGGACTGGCCATCTTCTACTGTCGAGGGGCATGCTGGTCAGCTCTTCGTTGGCATGCACGGAGAAACGCCGGTCGCCACCATGCAGGGGCGTGTGCATCTATATGAAGGTTACGAGCCATGGGAGATAGTTTTCCCGGTGCGTGCGCTCTCTTTGCTGGGCTGCAGTGCGTTGGTGGTCACCAACGCCGCCGGGGCGATTAACCGCGACTTCGCCGCCGGTGAGTTAATGCTGATCACCGACCACATAAATCTTCAAGGAACTAACGCTTGTCTCGGCGCCAACATTGACGATTTCGGCAATCGCTTTTTTGACATGACCTACTCTTACGATCCCGAATACCTTGATTTGGCCCGCAATGTTGCGAGAGGCCAAGGTGTAAACCTACGGGAAGGTGTATACGCGGGCGTCTTGGGGCCATCGTACGAAACGCCTGCGGAGATCCACATGCTTGAGACTATAGGAGCCGACGCAGTCGGCATGTCGACGGTTCAGGAGGTCATCGCTGCTAACCAAGCGGGACTGCGCGTTGTCGGGATCTCATGTCTCAGTAATATGGCCGCTGGCGTGGCTGATAAGCCGCTCGACCATAAAGAAGTCATGGAAACAGGCGAGCGGGTTCAAGAGACGTTCATTGCGTTGGTTGATGATCTCGTATCCCGTATCGCGTTGTTAGGAGCCTTCTAGAAGGTTGTGGAAGAAACCCTGATGCCATCTGACACGCTAGCGCCAAAGTAATGGGAGGATGGCAACTGTCATAATTTGTCCGATGCGCAGCCAATTACGTTCCGAACTCGACGATTTGACGCGCCGGCTAATTGACCAAGCCATAGAGGCGCGGACCAACGCTCACGCGCCATATTCAGGCTTNGCCGTAGGGGCAGCCGTGCGAAGCNCTGANGGNCGAGTCTATTCTGGCTGTAACATTGAGATCTCCTCGTANGGTTTGACTATGTGTGCTGAGCGCGTCGCTTTATTCGCTGCCCGGGCTGCGGGGGGGGCACAGAAACTTGAGGCTATCGCCGTAATTGGACCGCAAATAGAAAACACGGCGATTTGGCCCTGCGGCGCCTGCCGTCAGGNCATCTGGGATCTCGCGCCGGATGCCTCTATCTACACAGCGACCCCCGATGGTCGTGTCGAATGCCGGACCTGTGCCGATCTACTGCCCGACCCTTTTGGGCCAGCCCAACTTTCCGTGCACCGTGATTCCCTTGCCTACAACGAAACTTCGGACCAAGACGAAACAGGGGAAGACACATGAAGTCCCCACTTTTGAAGGTCTTATGCCTTCTCACTGTTTTTATAGTCCCAGGGGCCTGGGCCTGCGACCCGTCTAAGTTCCACGAGCCAACTGTGGAACACGATGTTAGACAAACGGGCGTGGAGGAAGATCGGAACACGGCTAATTTGCTAATCGTGGGTGGCACCGTGGTAACGATGGATACGCAACGACAGGTATTCGANAACGGCGCAGTGGCAATCGTGGACGGCGCTATTGCGGCCATCGGCCCAGAGGCCGAGATTAGTAATCGATTCCTTGCCGATGAGACCATCCGTGTTCATCCTCATGACATCGTATTGCCCGGNCTCATCAATGCTCATAACCACGCCCCGATGACGATGTTGCGCGGCGTCGCCGATGACATCGCCCTAATGGATTGGCTCAAGGACTATATCTTCCCGGCCGAGTCACAGTTGGTGAACCCCGAATTTGTCCGCACAGGGACGCGTCTCGCTGCACTCGAGATGATTCGCTCTGGAACCACAACGTTCGCTGATATGTATTACTTCGAGGACGATGTCGCATGGGTCGTGCATGAGACGGGGCTNCGTGGCGTTCTTGGCGAGACCATTCTTGACAACCCGACGCCCGATTCCGCGACCCCAGATGATGCACTNGNGTACACGGAGGCTTTTCTTCAGAAATGGGCCAACCACCCGCGAATCACGCCGGGGATTGCGCCGCACGCCCCCTACACAGTGGGACCAGAGACCTTGCGCAAGGTGGCGAAGCTGGCGCGGCAGTACAATGCTCCGCTGCTGATCCACCTAGCGGAGACATCGGACGAGGTAGAAACGATCAGAAGTCGGTACGGAACCACACCGGTTGGCTACCTGGAGAGCGTAGGCCTTCTNGGCGCAGACCTTCTGGCGGCCCATGCTGTCTGGGTAAACGCGTCGGACATTGCGACCCTCGCAAAGCATGGTGTCGGGTTAGTCCACAATCCCGAAAGCAATATGAAGCTCGCTTCAGGAGCGATGCCGATTGCTCAGCTCCGACAAGCCGGAATTGCGATTGGATTGGGGACTGACGGTCCATCGAGTAACAACGACCTTGACATGTTTGGTGCCATGCTGACCGGTGCGCTGCTTCACAAGTTCGTTGACAACGACCCCACAGCGATGCCGGCTACCGAGGTAGTCTCTCTCGCTACCATCGAAGGCGCGCGCGCGCTGCGCATGNACGACGCGATCGGCTCNCTCGAGGTTGGCAAGCGGGCNGACATCATCATCGTCGACGGNTCNNGCCCCAATTTGGTGCCACGGTACGACCTCTACTCGCATTTGACCTACGCGGCACGCGGCCATGACGTTAAAACAACGATCGTCGANGGACAGATTCTCTATCACAACGAAACNTTCACTACTCTGGATTCCGAATCCGTTTTCTCAGAGGCACGCAAAATAGCCAGCCGGGTGCGCCAAGTTCTCGGCGACCGGTAGCCCGAGCACCCTTGGGTATGGAACTTGACCAACATCTGGGTGGTCCTAATCGAAAATTGACAATGCGGATAGGCAACCACGCAGTCAGACGCGGCACGCCTGTTCTTGATCTACTATCCCCCCATGTCTGATGAGAAGCATCGATCAATCATGGGAGCAGATCTCCGGAACCTCGTGCAACAGACCGTTTATCGCCTAAGGGTTCAGGGGCAAATATCCGGAAACATCTCTCGCAATCTACTCCCTACAATTTCGACCCGTGGCCGGCCAACGATTACCGTCGACGACGTCGATGCGACGACCGGTGCGCGCCTGCAGGTACCAGCCGATGCTCTGATCACTCCCGCCGCCCAGGATCGTGCTCGCGAGAGAGGCATCGAGATCACCTGCACCCCGCTGACAGCGGGGGAGAGTCCACTCGGGCCAGAGGAAGAGGCTCTGATTGAAACACTCACGCGACAACTTGCTGNNGATATCTCCGGCCAAACAGAGGACGAGATCGCGTGCTGGTGTCGTACTGACTGTCTCACCAAGTGTGCTGACCGAGTTGCGACCATCGCTAACGCGGGAGCTGATCGCATTGGGTTAGAGGTGTCAACACCGCCAAGCAGCGACGCGATCGCCTCCCTCATTGATCACACCTTGCTTAAACCAGAGGCGACAGAGCCTGACATAGTCCGNGTCTGCCGGGAGGCCGTNGGCTATGGATTCGCTAGCGTCTGCGTGAATCCTTACTACGTACCGCTGGTTGCTGACATGTTGCGTGGCAGCCAAGTCCTGCCCTNTACTGTCGTTGGATTCCCTTTGGGTGCCGGTATGCCAGAGACGAAAGCCTTTGAAACTACACGNGCCGTGCGGGACGGGGCCCAAGAAATCGACATGGTAATCAACATCGGTGCGTTGAAGTCAACACGTTATGACTGGGTACGACACGACATCGAACAAGTTGTTGCAAATAGTCACAAGAGCGGTGCGATTGTAAAGGTAATCCTTGAAACCGCGCTGCTGACTGACAAAGAGAAAATCATTGCCTGCGAAATTTCTCGTGACACTGGTGCTGATTTCGTCAAGACGTCGACCGGTTTCGGTCCGGGTGGTGCTACCACAGACGATGTAGCACTCATGCGCCGAGTCGTTGGGACAAAATTAGGCATCAAGGCATCCGGCGGCATCAGCAATCGTGAAACTGCGGTTCAGATGGTTGCCGCAGGCGCGACACGTATCGGCGCCAGTGCTGGCGTCCGCATCACCCGAGGACTTTAACCAGAACTAACCAAGGTCATACGGCTTATCGAGCGCCATCCCTGGAGGAAACATGTCCAACAAGGTTTTCTGCATTAAACACCAGAAAGACGAGCCAGCAATCGACGTCCACATACCCTTCCGCGGCGAGCTCAAGGAGCGGGTACACAAGAACATTTGCCAAGGAGTTTGGGACGAATGGCTCGTCGAGCAAGTAAAGATCATCAACGAGTTAGCATTAAACCTCGGTGATCCACGCAGCCATGACATCATCGAACAGAAGGCAAAGGAGTTTTTTGGCTTTGAGGGTGACCAATACGAGAGCGTTGAACCAGCAGAGGGAGATAACCCACCGACGGTGCAGTGACCTAAAAGACGACTACCCATTCCCGCCCCAGCAATGCCTCTGGACTTCTCTACTGCTTCCATGCCCAGTTGTCGGTCATGCTTCCGGTTCGATCNCTTTAAATTTTCAGCAAACCGTCCCGTACAAACTAAAATGGGCCGCTAAAGCGTGAAGCTTTCAAGATAAAAAGTGAAGCGTTCAAGGAACGCTAGGTAACGGTTAAAGATCAAGAAGTTGTCAGTAAAGATAAGTGAACCAACGATGATCAATAGGACGCCACCGCCCATTTCAATCGCCCACAACACTTTTTTCGCATTGTCCATCGCCGCGAGCATTCGCTGGGTCAGTAATCCCGTTAGCACGAAAGGAATTCCCAGGCCGGCCGAGTATACCGCCAACAGTCCGATGCCCGCCCACATGGTGTCCTGTGTGGCGGCGAATGCCAATATGCCCGCGAGTATGGGTCCGATGCAAGGTGACCAGCCGGCGGCGAAGGCGAGGCCAAGGAACATTGCCCCCACAGGGCCACGGGCGACGCTTTCTCCATGATAACGCTTGTCCTGGTACAACCACTTGATTTTCAGAATCCCTGTCAAGTGAAGTCCGAAGAGGATCACGATCCCCCCCGCTAGGTAACGCAACACTCGCTGATTGGCCAGCAAGACCTGCCCGATGAAGCTAGCACTGGCCCCGAGCAGGATAAACACAATCGAAAAGCCAATAACGAAAGCGAACGTGTTCACCAGGATCTTACGCGTCACTGCCCTGTCGCGTTTGTCGGCTCTCAGTTCGTCGAGCGAGACACCCGAGATAAACGACATGTATCCCGGTACGAGCGGGAGCACGCAGGGCGAAAGGAAAGAGATCACACCGGCAGCAAACGCTGCCATCAGGCCGATTTCGGTCATGGCGATTTGTGAGTCTATCACGGNGNAAAATACTTCCGGACGCTGCCTGCAGCCAGATNCTGGGGAAATATGCAGATGTTGTGTCTACTTTGCCAGACGATACCGAATAGTTTCGCCACTCTTACCCTTCTGTACATGATCATAGGAGTTGAGTTGCTTGACCCCTTATGGGCCCGTAACTAACATGGCGATCCGGACGTGGCGGTGAGCATTTTCGCCGCCCGGAGCCGCTTGGACATGAGTGTAAATAGCAAAACGGTCAAAGACGGTGTTCTCGAGCAGCTAACGCTGCCTGAACTCATAGACTTGTGGGCCGAAGACGAGATCTACAGACGCCTGCAGGAAGTTGATCTGTTTTCGGCCACGATTGTCCGCGAAGCCCAGCGTCAGGAGAATCTCATGGTTATGCCCTTGCGTGGCGGGTCGTTTGAGAAGAGCGGTTCTATTGAAGTCCTCGTTGAGGTGCGCGACCCGAGCGAGCATCGCAGAACTATAGGTGCCTGGTGCGAGAAGAAGAACGGGAGTACAGACCATCGTGCCTTTGACCGAGCCTGCGAGAAAGCTACTGCCCACGCGATCATCCAACTATTACCGGCCACTGTGTGGAGACCCTGGATCGGTACTTATCTGTACTAGCAAGACTCACAGGACGTAGCTGGCTCCAACCGACCATCTCGCGGTAAGCTTGGGTTCCTGAGAAATGGTCGCCNCTTACGCAGCTCGGCCTGGCCTACGACTTCGAATTTTTTAGATCTGAGGGAGACTCTGTCCATGAAGGATGCCGAGTTCGACTTCGCGCTCGCCATCGGTGGCGCAGCCGGTCAAGGTGTCGCAACACCTGGGAATATCCTGGCACGAATGTTCGTGCGGCGGGGGCTCCACATCCATGCCTACAACGCCTATCAGTCCATCATCCGCGGCGGTCACATTCTATTGACCATCCGCGTCGCCGATGTGGAGCTACCATGCCACGGTGACAAGATTGACCTGTTGATGTGTCTAAATCAGGACACCCTCGACCGCCATTTGCAGATACTTGGCCCAGGGGGACGAGCCATCTACAACAGTGACAAACTCGAGCCCAGTGAGCCTCCGGAAGGTGTAACGCTGGTGCCCATTCCGGTTGGTGAGCTTACCGACAACAACCCGAACAAACTGATGCAGAACACGGCGTTCATCGGTGTGACGACGGCACTGATGGGTATTGACTTCGAGGTCTTGGCCAAGGCAATGACGGAAGTGTTCAAGCGCAAGGGACAGGACGTTGTTGACCTCAATGCAGGCACTGCTAAGGCTGCATTCGACTATACCCACGCAAATTTCCAAATCTTTCCCGATCCCGTCCCTAGCGGCGACGAACCCTTAGCCGTATGGAGCGGCAATGACGCCCTAGCAATGGGTGGTGCAGCCGCCGGCGTGAAGTTCTACGCTGCTTATCCGATGAGCCCTGCGACGGGCGTGCTCCATTGGATGGCCAAAAATGCGCGCGACCTCGACATCATGGTGCGCCAGATCGAAGACGAAATCGGCGTTGCCAACATAGTGATCGGTGCGGCCCATGCTGGCGCGCGCGCCATGTGCGCTACCTCTGGCGGCGGCTTTGCCCTTATGACCGAGGCTATCGGATCAGCCGCGATGATGGAAATCCCAGTTGTCTATATCAACGTCATGCGCGCCGGTCCATCGACCGGCGTACCGACGAAAACAGAACAAGGCGACTTATGGCAAATGCTCGGCGCCAGTCAGGGTGACTTCCAACGCTTCATCGTTGCGCCCAAGAACGCGCTGGACGCCTTCAATACAATCCCGGAACTGTTCAACCTGTGTGATGCTGCACAATGTCCCGGCATCGTCCTTTCCGATTTACTGATCTCTGAAGGCACGTTTAGCGTGCCGGCGAAGGAGATCAATATGCAACCCGAAATCAATCGTGGTGAGCTGATCACCGAGCCTCGTCTCTCTAACGATAACGGCCTCGCGGACCCGGGCACGCGTGAAGGTGGTGGGTACAAGCGTTACAAAGACACTGAAAATGGTGTCTCGCCGCGCGCCATCCTAGGTCTTGAAGGTTATGTCCATGTCGTCTCAACCGACGAACACGACGAGGACGGAGTGTTGATCTCCGACGAATTTACTAACCCACACAAGCGCCAAATGATGGTTGAAAAGCGGGCCCGTAAATTTGAGGGCATCGTCGACCGCATCGCGCCCCCGGAACTTGAAGGTCCGGCCGATGCTGACGTCACGCTACTCGGCTGGGGTTCAACATGGGGAGTCATTCATGAGGCCTGCGAACAGCTCTCCAATGCTGGAATCATCGCAAACCACTTGCCGGTGAAATGGATCGTGCCGTTGCACGGAGATGAGATCGAAGAGATCCTTGGCAGGTCCAAGCGCGTCATCATCGTTGAAAATAACCAAAGTGGCCAGTTCGCTCGTTATCTGCGCAGCGAAACTGGCTTCAAGGCCAACGGTCATATCCGCAAGTACGACGGCGAGCCCTTCATGCCCCACCACATCGTGGCCGGCGTGCAGGAACAGCTTGCTAACGAGACAGAGATCTACGTGCCACGCCACGAGATCATGGTCTGAGCAGAGATCGACAGTCCCGAGACTTTATGAACAAACGAGGTAAAGATGAGTGAAACTAAGATTGCAGAACCAACCACTGAGACCACTTCGAAAGACTTCAAGGGCAAGGTCGATCCAGATTGGTGTCCAGGTTGCGGTGACTTCAGTGTCTTGAAGTCGCTTCAGGTTGTCGTTTCCAGTCTCGGACTGAGGCCGCACGAAGTCGTCACCATCAGCGGCATTGGCTGTTCTTCAAACCTCCCGGGCTATTTCAACGCGTACGGTATGCACACGTTGCACGGTCGCTCGCTAGCGGTGGCTACGGGCGTCAAGATGGCGAACCACGAGATGACTGTTCTCGTTACCGGTGGCGACGGCGATGGCTATGGTATCGGTGGTAACCACTTCACCCACATCTCGCGCCGCAACGTCGACCTAACCTACCTAGTCATGAACAACCAGATCTACGGCCTGACGACAGGCCAGATTTCGCCCACCAGTGAAATCGGCATGAAGACTAAGTCGACGCCGTTCGGCAATGTTGAAAAGCCTCTAAACCCCATAACCCAGGCGATCATGAACGGGGCTACTTTTGTCGCGCGTGGCTATTCTGGTGATCAAAAGCACCTACAGATGCTGATGAAAGAAGCTATACAACACCACGGCTTCTCTTTAATTGATATCTTCAGCCCCTGTGTGACCTTCAACCACGATAACGACTACGCCTTCTTTCGTCCCCGTGTGCGGAAGCTTGAGGACGAGGGACACAACCCCGAGGACTGGAAGTCAGCCTGCGAAAAGGCATTGATGTGGGGTGATGAGATCTATATCGGTAAGTTCCTGCATGTTCAGCGCCCCACACTAGACGATCAGGAACCTGTGCTTGAGGAAGGTGGTCCGATCGCGCACCGGCCGGTTGCAATCACCAACGAGCAGTCGGAGACGATCATTAAGCGAATGATGTAATTCCCANAGCGCAGCGATCTGGAAGCCCAGAGTTCCTATTTTAGTTGCAGCTCCAAGATGGGGTTCTTCAGCTTCCCNGAATATCCCAGCGCTCACGGAAACCTATGATCGAACTCTCNAAATTCAAGCCACGTTCCCTATAGTCATCGACGATTTCTGGTGGCAGTGGGAAGTGNACACTCTCGTCTGGACCAGCGATCTCGACAACGTCCCCTGTAGGCCCTCGAAGTACCTCGACGATCTCCATTACCAGGGTCTCGGGCGCTGATGCGCCGGCAGTGATACCGACGGTTTCAACATGCTCAAGCCACTCTGGCTTAATATCTTCACTGCTTTGCACCAAATAAGATGCAACCCCCGCGGCACGGGCGACCTCTACCAACCGGTTGGAGTTCGAAGAGTTGGGGGCACCCACAACAAAGATCGCGTCGACATCAGAGGTCATGCGCTTGACCGCGTCTTGACGGTTCTGTGTTGCGTAGCAGATGTCATTCTTGGCTGGACCGACAATGTCCGGGAAACGGCGTTCCAGGATCGCAAGTACACCAGCAACATCGTCCACTGACAGCGTCGTTTGGGTAAGGTAGGCAACCTTTTTATCGCTCGGGACCTCGACAATCTCTGCCGCTTCCTCAGTCTGAACGAGGGTAACGTCATCTGGAACATGGCCCATGGTGCCCTCGACCTCAACGTGGCCAGCGTGACCGACCAACAATATATGGTAGCCCTGTGCCACGTAGTGCAAAGCTTCATTGTGCACCTTCGTAACCAGCGGACAGGTCGCATCAACACTTCGAAGACCGCGCTCTTCGGCTTCACGACGCACCTCGGGAGGAATGCCGTGTGCTGAAAAGATAACGATGCTGTTGTCCGGCACCTCGGCGATACGGTCGACAAACACAACACCACGCGTTTCAAAGTTACGAACAACGTACTTGTTGTGGACGATTTCATGCCGAACGTAGATGGGTGGACCATACATCTCGAGTGCCAAATCGACGATATCTACAGCGCGTACAACACCCGCGCAGAAACCGCGCGGTTTTGCCAGAATGACGTGCCGTGATCCACCGTTTCCCTTAATCTGCACAGCTTACTCCGTATGAACTCGCGAAGATAAGATGATGCCGAGGGGGGGACTCGAACCCCCACGGGCAAAGCCCACATGGTCCTTAACCATGCGCGTCTGCCAAATTCCGCCACCTCGGCACCCAATACTTTCGAGCGCAACCCCTACTGGCCTGCCCTATGGCTCAGTCCGATTCTCGCCCAGAATCCTGCTGCTCCCGGGAAACACCATCATCACTAGCCGAGGCCTGTTCGGAACCTTCAGCAGGGATACTGACCGGAGTTTCGAGATCATCAATTACCGAAGTCTCCGTCCGACCGACAATCCCTAAAGTCAGCGAAGTAAGCATAAAAAGAATCGCTGCCGTAGTAGTCAATCGCTGCAGAATGGTCGCCGCCCCCCGCATGCCGAGCGCTGTCTGGCTACCACCTCCCCCGAACGCCCCCGCGAGGTCAGCAGCTTGGCCCGACTGCAACAGCACGACAAAGACCAGAAAAAAGCAAACAACAACATGCAGGACAATGAGTATGGTTTCAACCATTTCGAAAACCTCTTATCGGAGCCGCCTACGGCACTTGGCCACGGGACTAACCTTGGAGACAAACTCCGGAAAAATGAGAGGTCGAATGACCCTCGAACTGTAACAATTTACCAGAGCAATGAACCTCCAACAACGCGACCATTGAATGACTCTGAAGGTTGTTGGCTACCCTATTAACCTGCTGCCGCCTCGACAATCGCTGCGAAAGAACTTGGGTCAAGGCTGGCGCCACCAACCAAGGCTCCATCGATGTCACGCTCGGCGAGAAGCTCCGCAGCATTGCTCGGCTTGACACTTCCACCATACTGAATCCGGGTTTCCTGGGCGCTTGTTGCCCCTAAGAAATCGCCGAGAAAATCGCGAATGAGACCGTGTACCTCCTGTGCCTGAGCCGGTGTCGCGGTCAACCCAGTACCGATTGCCCACACCGGCTCATAGGCAACTACCAAATCTAGCTGCCCAGCGCTCTTAACCTTGGTCAGTCCACCGCCGAGCTGAGCGGTCACGACTTCTGCAGTTTCATCTGCTTCACGCTGTTCCTGCGTCTCACCGACACAAAGGATCGGGATAAGATTTTGGTCCACCGCTGATTTTACTTTGCGGGCAATCAGGGTGTCGTCTTCGCCGAAAAGGTGGCGACGCTCCGAGTGCCCAATGATAACGTGGGTTGCCCCGGCAGCCTTTAGCATCGGCGCCGATACCTCACCCGTGAAAGCTCCTTCATCCCCCGGGTAGAGATTTTGGCCCGCGAGCGCGATGTCGCTCCCGGTGATAGTGGCAGCACAAGTCTCAAGCGCCGGAAACGGGGGAGCTACACCGCAGTCAACTCCGTCAATATTACGGACTGCGTCCCGGAACACGGTAAGGGCCCCGCGAGCCTCTGCGACTGTCTTGTACATCTTCCAGTTGCCGACAATGAACGGCGTACGCTCACTCATAGAACCCCACACACATTGACAACCTGCTCTAATTTCATTGAAAGCCTATCTGTTCTTCTCACCGCCATGAAACATTCTCAAGCTCACCGATCAGTGAGCGCCACAATCCCTGGAAGAACACTCCCGCTCAATAGATCGAGCGTCGCTCCACCACCAGTCGAGACGTGGGTCATTGAGCTTGACAGGCCCGCTGCTGAAACTGCTGCGGCAGTGTCCCCACCACCAACGATACTAATGCCTCCGCGCCCCGCAACGTCTGCGATAGCCGACCCAATGCCCTGGGTCCCGCCTGCCAGCTCATCAATCTCAAACACCCCCATGGGACCATTCCACAAGACCGTCTGTGCATCCGCGATAGCGGATGCGAACCGCTCGATACTCTCAGGGCCAATGTCAAACACCATCGTGGTCGCCGGAATCTGACGAACAACGCGGGCGGAAGCCGCGTCACCGAGGTCCGCGGCAACGACGAAGTCATAGGGTAACAATATCTCGACCCCGTTTAACTCTGCACACTCAAGCAAAACAGCGGCGAGCTCGATTGCATCCTCTTCAATGCGTGAATTGCCCATATCGATGCCTTGGTAGGTCAAAACCGTGTTAGCCATGGCTCCCCCAATGATCAAGCGATCGACCAGTGGCATGAGATTAGCCAGGGCATCCAGCTTGTCACTTACCTTAGCGCCCCCGGCAACCAAAACGAACGGCTTCGCCGGTTCGTCCAGACAACGACTCAACATCTGCACCTCAAGCTCGAGTAAATGGCCAGCGGCGGCGACCTCGACAAGTGGTGGCACTCCTATGATCGAAGCATGCGCCCGGTGCACTGCGCCGAAGGCGTCGTCGACGTAAAGATCTGCGAGGCTCGCGAGCCTACAAGCAAATTCGGCATCATTAGCAGTCTCACCAGGATGACAGCGGAGATTTTCGAGGAGAGCCACGTCACCTGGAACCAATGCTTGTACCGCTGTTTCGACTTTGTCCCCTATGCAATCCTCTAGGAGTATCACCTCGTGGCCGAGTACCAGGCGCATTGCCTCAGCAACAGGCGCCATACTGAATTCCTCGGGGGTTTCACCATTGGGACGCCCGCGGTGCGACATAACCACGACCGCCGCACCTGCAGCGAGCAATGTTCGCAAGGTTGGAAGCATCGCGGTCACTCGAGTCATGTCAGTGACCACACCGTCCTGAACCGGAAGATTCAGGTCGGCACGAAGCAGAACACGACGACCCTGAGGTTCTAGGTCATCGATCCGCAGCTTTCCAGCGAGGACTTCAGCCGAGCTGGGCACCGACGTACTCAGCGAGATCTTTCAAGCGAGTCGAATAACCCATCTCGTTGTCGTACCACGACATTACTTGCACCAAAGTGCCGTCAACAACACTTGTAAAGCCCGCGTCCACAGTCGATGAAGCTGGGTTGCCGTTGTAATCGATTGACACCAAGGGCTCTTCGGAGACCACGAGTATTCCCTGAAGTGACTCGGTCCCTGCCGCGGCACGAAAAGCNTCGTTGACTTCGTCCGCTGAGGTTCTGGTTTCCACNTGGGCTACCAAATCAACCATAGAGACGTTTGGGGTCGGAACGCGAACGGCGCAACCATCAAGCTTGCCGACCAGATCGGGGAGCACTAGACCAACCGCCTTNGCGGCGCCAGTTGTCGTGGGAATCATCGACACCGCTGAGGCTCGAGCCCGNCGCAGATCGCTGTGCGGCAAATCCTGAATTCGCTGGTCGCTCGTATAAGCGTGAATCGTGGTCATCCAACCACGCTCAAGACCAAATTGTTCGTTAATGACTTTGGCAACCGGCGCTAAGCAGTTGGTCGTGCACGAAGCGTTGGAAATAATGTGATGGTTGTCGGAGTCGTAGGTCTCAGCGTTGACACCAAGACACAGCGTCACATCCGGGTCCTTAGCGGGCGCAGAGATCAGGACTTTCTTGGCACCGGCATCAAGATGCTTCTGGGCGTCTGGTCGGGCATGAAAGAACCCTGTCGATTCTATGACGACATCAATGCCCAGATCCTCCCAAGGAAGATTGGCAGGATCCCTCTCAGAAAGAACTGCTACGTCNTTCCCGTTGATATTAAGCGCACTGTCACCAACTTCCACTGTCCCTTGGAATGCCCCGTGCACTGAATCGTATTTCAACAGGTGGGCAAGCGTGTTGGGGTCGGTAAGGTCGTTGAGCGCAACGATTTNGATGTCGGCCGCATCACGAACCGCAGCTCGCAACGTGTTCCGACCGATGCGTCCAAAGCCATTAATGGCTATACGGGCGGACATAGCAATCTCCTTCTGGGAAATGGTTCAAGAACATCGATTAACGAAGCATAGGCNCAGCCAACGAGTGTTTTCAGAAACCNGTTGCCCGTGCCCCGTGAGGGTCACGAAACCCGCAGAAAACCTCCGTCAAAAAGCATTATCGGGGCGTAGTGNCGAACCTGTCAACTCGACGTCTCAGCCGTGTCTAGGAGCATGAATTCAACCTTTCCNGAGCCAAATTTTTTGCCCATTAATAGATATTAAACGATAATAATAAATAGTTTTACTCCTTTAAGCACAGTTGGTCTAGCAGGTTGCCAATGATGATCAGTTCAGTTTCGCATCTTCCTTGCGAACGCTGATTTCAGCACCTAAACTTTTTATCTACTTAGATCATAATCTCGGCTNCCCGNAGATAGAGTAGGAGCCACTCGCCAGCCACGTCGAAGTCCTGACGCCCCCCCNCGCTGGCGGGCAATAACACGAACGACAAAATGTTGTCCGTGTCCCCTCAAAGAATCGAAGAGAAAACACGCCATCTGGCNACACCTGAGCCTGGATGTGCCTTCGACGTCGAACAAGGAGTCGAACACCATGTGTAGTCCAATGCG
Organism: Acidobacteriota bacterium; assembly: GCA_002722645.1. GTDB lineage: Bacteria > Acidobacteriota > UBA890 > UBA890 > UBA890 > UBA890. Next base: position 3,899 of record PBML01000053.1, on the reverse strand, counting down.
GTGGCTGACGCTGGGGATGATGGGGCTTTGCCTTGTCCTCGTACAGGCGTTTCAGTACCAAACCACCGAACTGGATAAGTTAGAACGACAGCGCGGCACTCACTACGCAGTGATAGCCGAAGTNGAAGCCGAGCTTGAATCTTTGCGTATCGAAACCAGCGTTCGTGACGTCCTGGATGCTAACAACATCAATGTCCCGAGGCACAAGCAGCGGGCGATCGCTCATAGCATCATCGAGGTCAGTCGACAATATGATCTGGANCCGGAGCTTATTCTCGCGATGATCTTCACAGAAAGTCGCTTTGACGTTTATGCTGAGTCTGAAGCAGGGGCCATCGGCCTTATGCAGCTACGCCCCGCTACAGCTCGAGCGGTCGCCGATCAACTCGAACTTGAGTGGAATGGCCAGCGACTGCTTACCGACCCNCAGATCAACATTCTCCTTGGCACCTCCTATCTGTATTCTTTACTGAAACGTTACGACAAGCACGGCCTTGATTACGCTCTGGCAGCTTATAACGTCGGCCCAACGAAATTTGACGCTCTNTTAGAGGANCGNGGNCGACCGCCAGCAATCTATGCACGGCAGGTCCGCAAGATGACCGANAATCTGCGGCAGAGCTTCTTCGAAGAACGACGGNACTGAACTCTCGCCTGAGCNGCATGGTGTTATTGACAGGATCGCGCCCCTACTAGCCCCGCGGCACTTGCCGCGGGGCATTTTCTTTTATTTAAAACGGGATCAATGACGTGGACACATTAGTCTTGCAGCGTCTGACAGCCGAACTGGATGTGAAGCTGCGTGGANCCCGAATCAGACAAGTGTACGCGTTGCCGAAAAACGATGTTGTTTTCGTATGTGGTTCGGGNAAGACCTTGCGCCTATGGTTTTCGGCCGCTCCCAATCAGCCACATCTNTACTTGCGCCCAGGACGCTATCCCACACCAAAGCAACCTCCTGGGTTCGCCATGGCTGCCCGCCGACTCTTGAACGGCCGGCGGATCGAAGCAATTGAAGCTGTGCCNGGCGAGCGCATTGTCGAGCTTCATACTACTGGCNCCGATGCAATTCGAGTCGTTTTCGAACTTATACCCCGCCGTGCCACTGCCCTGGTTGTCAACCACACTGAACGAGTTTGTGCAGCGTGGAAACCACAGCGCGGACGCCCAGCTGTCGGCGAACCATACACCGCCCCAGTGGCAGATGGACGAACCGCGATGGGAGATCTCGACGCCAAAATCTGGAGTTCNCTGAACTCCTCTGTGGATGANAACGACCTTGTCCGTGGCTTACTGCGCTCCATTGCAGGCATGTCTCCACTCACGGCGCGTGAAATCACCGCCCGNNACCGCAGTGGGGTACCCCTGAGGATGGCGGCTCAAATGGAGATAGAACGAGCTGCAAAGGAACCGATGGCTGCCCGTATCTATTCACCTGTAAGGCTCAGTGAACTAGGCTGCCTTCCTATCGTACGCAAGTTCCTGGTAGCACCGTTCCTAATGCNGCATATCGAGAAAGGACCCNAAACNCTGTGCNTAAAGGAGTTNNCAANCCTCAGCGNNGCCGTNGCCACCTTCTATCCTCTNCAAGCCANATTGATGGCNNTGNAGANGGCGCATCATNGNCTGNNGTCAGGGATTGATGGTGGNATTNNCCGTCTNCTNCGCACNCTNGACGCNGTATCAGAAGATGCCAATGCGGCCGGNGATNCTGANCAACACCGNCGTTGGGCTGACTTGNTNNTAACANNTCCNNACNCCAAGCCAACCCAANCCATCGNCCGTNTTCCCGATGCTTTCGGAAATGGTAATCCAGTGGAGATACNCGTTGATCCNTCGAGGTCAGTGATCGACAANGCGCAAGTCTATTACCAGCGTGCCCGACGTGCTCAGCGTAGCGCGAAGCGTACCGCTGAAAGATATCGTGAACTCGAAGCCCGTATAACAGCACTTCGCCAGCTTTCGTCAGAAGTTACCGTTGCACGGGAGATCCGGGACTGTCAGCGCCTCGCGAAAGGCGCGTTAANCCAAGGCGTGAAGATAGCTACTGGCACGTGGAGCATTGCGGAGGCACCCCTGTCAGCTGAGAAGNAAACAACAGGAAACGAGCCACCGTCCATAGAAACCCCCAATGGCTCATCCAAGGAATCACGCCGCACGAGGCATGACCAAGACAAACTTAGGCGCGGNGNAGCAGGTATCAATGTGTTCACCTCAAGCGATGGCTTCAAGATCTTCGTTGGCCGCAACGCCGATGCCAATGAACGCGTAACCCACAAGCTCGCACGGCCAAATGATTTTTGGCTGCACGCTGAAGGGNCCGGGTCTCACGTCGTTATTCGCAACCCCGAGCGCATCAAGGAACCGAGCCAGGTAGCCCTACAAGAAGCGGCTTCGTTGGCGGCNTACTTCAGCTCCGCGCGAGGCGCCACGAAGGCAAACGTACGCTGGACACAAGTCAANCATGTCAGAAAGCCGANGAAGGGTCCNAAGGGCCAAGTGTACGTTCGACAGGCAAACATGACTCTCGCGGAACCGGTGCCACCGGAGATACTTTTCGCACNCCTGGAAACCAACTAAACGTGTCTAATCATTCAGAAGGATTTGCNACGGCGGCACCTATATCAAGAATGGCAGGACCCAGTGCTACCATCCAGCTAAATGCGTGATATCGAGTGCAACCTGNAATCTGTGCAGGGTCAAATCGTAGCTGCAGCACTTCGANCGGGGCGTGACCCTGATGAAATCNCCCTACTGGCGGTATCCAAACGCATCGACATTTCTCGCATTGAGGCAGCATTGGCATTCGGAGTACAAGCCTTGGGTGAAAGCCGGGTGCAAGAAGCCAATGCCAAGATTCCAGAAGTCGAGGGGAATGCAGAGTGGCACTTTATTGGCCCGTTGCAAAGCAATAAGGCAACGTTGGCGGCGCGCCTATTCGATGCCATTCATTCGGTCCGAAAGGCCTCATCAGTGTCCCGACTCTCAGCTTCGGCCACAGCTGTCGATCGAAGCGTACAAGTCTACGTGCAAATTGATCAGTCGACCAAATCACTAACCGGAACGCAGGTTGCCGAGGTCACTGCCATCTGCCGCCAGGTACAAGGAGCTAATGGCCTAGAACTACAAGGACTGATGACCATGGCGCCCTACGACCCCAATCCTGAAGCTTCAAGACCATACTTCGCCAATCTGCGCCGGTTACGTAACGAAATAATGGCTTCCAACACAGAGTTCGGGAGAATCGGTCTGTCCATGGGGATGAGTGGTGATTTTGAGGTGGCAATCGAAGAAGGCGCTACAATCGTGAGGGTGGGGACCGCTATCTTTGGGAAGCGCGACCCCTGATCGCCGCAGCGGCGAATGACCGAGTCAGGGAAACCACAAGGAGAATGCTCTGTTCGTACTCGCCAATCTAATCGGAGCGATTGCCAAGGTTGTCGACATGGGCCTAACCTTCCTTCTGATACTGGTCTTTGCGCGCGCCGTAATCTCCTGGGTCCAGGCTGATCCCTACAATCCCATCGTGCAGTTTCTGTATACGGCTACCGAACCTATCCTAAGACCAATCCGCCGTAGGCTTCCCCCGATGACAGGCATCGACATCTCGCCGTTAGTGGTTGTGATGATCGTCGTGTTCCTGCAACAGTTCCTCGTCCGATCGCTTATTCAATTAGCGAATACGCTGCGCTGAGAGCAAGGCGCGATCAGGCTTACTCAAAAAGTCAGCCGGCTCCTGTGCTTCGGTGAGAAAATCGACTGGTAGGTATACCCACCGATGAGCTCTAGCGTCACTTCGTAGTTAACTTCTACGATAATGTAGCTTGAGTTTGGCCGAGTGATTTTGATGTCGCTACGCTCGACAGGCAACCCAAGCATGACCGCGCGTTCGACCAATC
>PBML01000052.1 GCA_002722645.1 Acidobacteriota bacterium | reverse complement strand
GGATGGCCCACATATCAGTCGCGGTCGGGACGTTCTTGAGGTTGTCGGCATTAAACGATGCACCAACGTCACTGCTCTTGATATCGATAAGCGGTGACTCGCCGAGGACCGTAATCGTTTCCTCGACGGCGGCAACCTCCATCGTTATTTCCAGTGTCAGGGTCACACCGACTGGAACTTCGATGTCTTCACGAATGACCGTCCTGAATCCCTGTAGTGCGGTCGTCAGCGTGTAGGTGGCCGGCGGAATAGCTGGAAAGCGGAAACCACCCTCGGCACCGGTAAACGCAATGCGCTCACCCATCATGCCTGGTGATGTCAGCGTCACAGTGACCCCGGGGAGTGGGATCCCATCCGGATCCAGAGTGCTACCGAAGATACGACCTTCGCTTCGCTGAGCGTAGGCTGCGGGTGCTACGAGTAGAGTGACAAACCCTACCAAAAGCACGCAAAAAATCATGCGGCGCATGATTCCCTCCTGTTTGTCATTGATGAGCTCTGTTTGGTCAAACATACGCATCAGTAAGTTAGTCATTTAGAACGTAAAGTAGAGACCGAGCGTCGTCACTATGTTGTGAATGCTGCTCGAGCTGTTATGGGGTAATGCAAGAGCGTTCTTGAAGTTCGAGCGCATGCTGTCATCCGCATCCATACGGTGCATATGGTCGCGAACGTCGAAGCGCAACCCCCAACTGCCACCTCCTGTGTGCTCCCACATCAGAAGCTTTATGCCAGCCCCGATGTTGGCGCCCAACTTACGGTGGGTCTGACCACCATCGGAAGCACCCATTCGGAAGCTAAGGAGTCCCAGTCCAATCGTGACGTAGGGCCTCCGGCGCGGGTTGCTTCCTTGTATGACCATGTTGAAATCGGCGTAAGTGATACGGTTGGCGAATGTGTCCGAACCAACATTAATGTCGGCCAAGGGAGCTTGGGTGAAGCTACCTTCCAAGCCAAGNATCGGATTNTCTTTGAAGGAATAGCCTCCCCGCACACCCCAAGCGAGACCACTCTCGAAGTTGCGGGAGANACCATCTCCCGGATCAGGCGAAATATCACTGCCNANCAGNTACCCAATAATGGCNGTAGCNTCGGNCTGAGCAGNTGCTTGTGCTGGAAATAATCCAAACANCATAAGCACANCTACTGTNGCCGGCAAAAAGGTTTTAAAGCAACNTGGCATTACCNACCTCCTACAANTTTCTAAATGGGGNACGNTCGGTGAAGTGATNTTCAANAGCTCCTACCAAACGTAGGTTTGAATGCTGAACGTACTCGTAGATGAAATGAGGACATAATCGTAGACTCAATGTTACAAATTTTGCAACTCCTATGCCAAATTTCNTNCAAAGAATTAAAATNCACGTCTGAGNNTCNATNANAGNCCGCTAANACGGTCTTTATAGGCAATATTNGTCAGAAATGCCCTAAGGGATGTCAAGAAAGTAATATAAAGGAAATCCAATACATTGGATANATCCCCAAAAACACGAATTNCCATNATCAGGANCCTGTATCTANATACCCCTCNCGGGCNCGGATTTTCAGGCCGGGAACGGTGGCTTCGACTTTGACACGAAAAAACTTGTGGTCGGCAATGTCTTTCGGGTCGTGTGTCGGAAGGCTGTAGCCCAGAACGTAGCGAAACGCTGTGTCTTGCTGTACGCGGGCAAAAGCTGCTTTGAANTTGCTAGTGTTGTAGAANGCTAAACCCCCTGTAGCACCAGCAATACGCAGCAAACCCTGCTGCTCGTTACTATTCACCGCACCCTGAGACATAGACGACAGGTTGGGTTGAAAACCGTAGCGAGCGTCTCCACTGGAACCCCCNCCCAGTGCACGCGCATCGATNGTATAGAAGACNTAATTATCCCGATTGAATCGGCCAATCGCATGTAGCAAATCAAATTGGGCGAGTTCGTCCGAGCCGCGTTCGGGTATTAGCGGTTGAAAGCTCGAAAGTCCAGCGAGTTGACGTACGTGTGGGCTTGCATCGCTGGCTTCCTCGTCGACCATCAAGCGAAAGTTCAGGCCCGGAATCTCAGGCAGTCCCCCTGAAACCATGATCACGATCTTNGGNCCCGNAACCTGNAANGTCAGNCCGAGNTGNTCAGCNAGCCCNAGCANGTANTCNAGACCAAAGCGGACTTCNNNGCGNCGNTGGTTAGCGAAAATACGGGAAAGNTGNGCACCTTGCCGCANNCGNGCNGCNTCAGCGNNNTCNTCNCCNACNCCNNNGAAAGACTCCAANCCCATCGCCTGCGCCAACTCCCTTTCCTGGCGGGCGATTCGAAANGACANGTCNCTGTTTCCCTCNACCTTCATCAGAGCATNNACNACNATNNNGCTGTCTCGCGTGAACTCCNGCGTCATACGCATCNGCCCATCTGGATGCAAGCTGGCCAACAATAGGTAGTCGTTCGGTTGGAGCNCGTNCNCAACCCATTCGNGTAGATGCGGNCGGACGCGGAGCCAATCTTGCGGTGTCGTATTAATCCCGTCGACGTAAATCACTATGTAACGGTTCAAAGATGGAGCAGCGTCAACTTCGGNGTTTCCTNNAACCNTGTCTTCAGCNGCGAACTTNTCGACCGCGAAAAAGGTGATTTCCATCTCCTNNCCTTCTTCGAAGANTCGAAATTCTTCGGCTGTTAGCCCATGGACGAAGTTGCCGTCGNCGTCAGCAACCATCAAATCGATNAGNACCGTTTCAACACTGGCACCNAACTGNACAGGGNGNTTGGGTCCAGCNTGCTGGTCTTGCTGANTTTGGGCGGNCACCNCCACTGTGATNCCCTGGATCAACAACAACCCGAATATCGNAAGGAATGAAGATCGGGTCATTCTGGGCAGCCTGAACGATCGCATTATGTCTGCTCTTGGCTGGTTNGGTTGCTGGNTTCGTCNANCCNTCAAGCNTATCACCAGNANGAGACTACNTATCTANACTACCTACCTATATAAAGACGTGANTGGNTCCTTAGGTTTNCTATCGCACGCTTGGTAGAAATCACGGGCTTGGTAGAATGNACNATNCTTAGNNGNANCCATGCAACATTCGACNATGNNNCGCNCGACNTACANCCTGGAGAGTTCAATGCGTAATTGGAAGCTGATGACCTGCCTANTTCTCGCCCTCTCACTAGTCATTGCAGCGGTTGCTGAGCCTATTGGTCAACGTGGTCAACGCGGCCCTGCCAGTGTCGACGAAGAAGAGATTCTCGAGAACTTCGACCGAATCGTCGAAGNAATCTGGACCGAGGGAGAAGAAGATGAGTGGGATCGCCTGCGTTCCGACGAGGAAANGCANTCGTTCATAAATGCTTTTTGGGAAGGCCGGGATCCGACGCCGGGCACACCGGACAATGAATTCCGCGATATCTATATGGGCAGGGTTGCCACTGCTGTGACCACGTTTGGAAACGAGGGCATTGCCGGTTACCGAACCGAGCGCGGCAAGGTCTTCATTATCTACGGTGAGAATGCGTTGTTGGCCCAAGAGATGCGGCAAGGCGGCGGCCANATGACAGTTGGAGGTGGTGGCGGTGAAAACGTCGGAGCCGGAGCCGCACGCGGCCCCGCCCAAGCTTTTATGTATGTATGGACCATGGATACGTCGACCAATCCCTTCCTCGAGGGAAAAGAAGAGATCATATTTGCTCCGTTCCAGGGTAGTTTCACAATGTCGACACGGGGAGTGGAGCTGACCGANGAGGCGTTTCTTGCCAATCGCGATCTTCAGCAGTTGTTCGTGGCGAGGCGTGCTAACCCCACTGCCTCAATGTCCGGCGCAGGAACAGGTTCGGGCAGCTCAAGTACGCCGGACGNCGAGGCAATGTCAGCGCTCATTGGTGGTCTGGAACCTCCGTTCACCCCTCATGGCGAAGGTACGGAGCAAAGCGACCTAGCACTNCAGCAAGATTTCCGTTTTTTGTCGCTCCCCAACGGCACCTGGACGGCGATCGCCTTCGAGATCGGCAAGGAAGGACTTAGTTTTGGANCGGACAACGTCAAGGTGTTTGGATCATTGTTACGGGAAGACCCAGGTCGAAGGCGAAATTCTGGTGCAACAAATAGACGCTAATTTCACGCTCAGCGAGGACGAGGGAGACACTGACAGCGCCACGCACACGTTCGGCCTAATGNTACCTCCGGGTCCACATCGCTTGGCATGGGGNGTCATGGACAACGTCAGTCGGCGTCTCACCACTGTGAGCAAGCCGTTCAACGTACCCAGCTTGAACAGTGAAGAGTTGGGGATCCCGAGTGTCACTGTAATCGGAGCAATGGGGCAAACACAGGAACCCATTGATGATGGGCAACCACTCACAAAGATTTACCCAGTGATGCGTCTCGGAGGTTTCGAGTTCGACATTGACATTGATCGGGCCTTCGNCCGCAACGAAAACATCACATTGATGTACTCGATCACAGGATTAGAAACAGACCCCGGNACCGGCCAGTTNCAGGCCGAGNTCACCCACCGAGTGATTATGCCTGCAGATGAANCAGGAGAAGCGCAAAGCCTAGCCGCGCTCCCTACTNCCACNCAACCGTCACCGCTTGTTCAAATAACGATTCCACTGGGCCAAATCACTAATATTGAGGCAGGCACCGACTACATTATCGAGATCCAAGTAAAGGACCTGATTACCGGGGACGAACTCACCCACGAAGTACCATTCTCGGTAAAGTCGGAAGGCTCGTAACCCAGACGAATCGGCGCAAGGATGATNATGAAAANCCAGGGGCGAAGAAGATTAATCCTNTGCTTCGCCATCAGCTTGTGGGTATGCCCCNTTGATATGCCTGCGGCTTACGCCGCGGCGCAACCATCGACTCAGCAACGAAGCGGCCTTCTGGGCCCGGAGGAAGGGGAAACTCTCACTTCTTGGACCGAACGCTGGCTTGAAGGACCAGTGCAGTTTGTCGCCTCCGAGGAGGAAAAGGAGTTCTACGAGTCTCTCAAGTCCGTACCTGAACGATTGCAGTTCATTCGCTTGTTCTGGGAGAGTCGGGACCCAACCCCTCGGGGATCGGAAAACGAATTTTTAGTGGATTTCGAACAACGCGTCGCCTATGCGAACGAAAATTTCGGCAACGGCAAACCGGGCTGGGACACCGCTTTCGGACAAGTCGTACTAGTTCTCGGTGCGCCAGATCGAACGTTACAAACAAGCCAGGGCATGCGATCGTTCGGCTCGGAAAGACCGCTGATGATATGGAGTTACGACAGGCAAATCACCGAGTGGCCAGTCATGGAGAACTTCATCTTTTCGTATCGTTTCCAGAGATGGAGACTTATGCCGCACACCGACCCAGATGTTGGTGACAACGTACGAGAGATACAACGGGGCTGGGAACTCACCAGCAACCTCGAAATCATTCCCAACGATTTCCTTCAAGTGCAGCGCGCCATGATCCAGGAAACGACACTGTATCCAGCCAATTACCGTGGCAGCATTGATAGCGTCCGCGCTGCCGTGGCATTTCCAGACTCGGAGATCCCCTTCGGCTGGGAGGCTCGGTTCGCAACGGGTGAAGAAACCGGAGTGCGACAGGTCGACATAGAGCTCAATTTTCGCATGGAAGCGTTCATTTTCCACGCGGATCAGGAAATCTACCGGACAAGGATGCTGATCAGTGCGCTGCTNTTTTCCAATGAAGGTGAACCTGTNGCTGANACCACGGAGCCAGTAGNACTGGAAATNCCCTTNGAAGAACTCGAGGNGCGGGNTGANGAGATCGTGGGNCGTACGATCAGCCTCCAGGCNCCGCCGGGAACCTACACGCTCGAACTCGTACTCGAGGACTCTTCGCTCGGATACCGAACCGTCTACCGCGAGACTCTGGTGGTTCCATCTTCCTAGACCGATAGCCTCGGGGTGCTGCTGAGGGGTGTCAGCGGAAAGAGGGAACGAGAGTCGTCCGCAAAATTGGGAACAACAGGCTCTGAAATTCCTTACTCTCCGCCCGAATCAGCGCCAGGTTTCTGCCGGAACACATATTGCTCAACCAGCAACAGATTTTCCGATTGACGAACCACGTCGAGCAGCTCGGTGAAGGTCGCCTCTTCCTCAAGCTGTTCTTCAACAAACCACTGCAGGAAATGGTTGGTTGTATGGTCTTTCTCAGAAAGTGCCAGATCAACGAGTTCGTGTATGCAGTGTGTGACTTCCTGCTCCTGCGCAAGACCCATCTCAGCGATTTGTTCCAGAGACTCGAAGTTCGAAATGGGCTCGGGAATCGCCGGAATCACAGGCTTTTCGTTCGCCTGCAGCACATAGTGCAGGAACTTCATCGCATGGCCGCGCTCTTCTTCGGCTTGTGTATAAAAAAAGTTCGCCAACTCTTTGAGGCTGCGCTCATCAAGATGAATGGCCATGGCCAGGTACTGGTTCGCTGCCGACAGCTCACGTCCCATTTGTGAATTGAGTTCCTCAACCATCTTTGTAGACAGCTTAGCCATCGGTCGTGTCCTTTCTCGGTTCAGTACCGCTCAGCATTGTGCCACGGTTGCACCTAACAAGGTCGGACCAACACCCGAGATCACTTCTGGATCGGCTAACCAAGTCAGCAGCTGGCTGGATAAGCGGTGGCTTTTTTCGCTAGCCATCGAAAAGTTTCTTAAAGTGGCTGGTTACGCAACAGCGGGCTCTTCTTCCTGCTTCGGCGGCCCAGCGTGGAGCTTGGCAACGATCGCGGCATATTCGTCAATGAGCGCGCCACCCTTACCCCCGAGGCGCTCTGCCAAATTGGAGGCAATGACACCCACCGACGGCGTGGCATCGTCGATCGGTACGCCGCAGATGGTGCCAGGCGCCGAAGCCCCGCTGCCAAGCCGCGAAAGTCCGGGAGGTGTCAGCAGATAGGCAAGTGTCTGCGGGTGACAGATATATTGCGTCACGCGTTCGGCTGGTGATGCGATCTTTTTCTTGCCGGAGTGGCTCTTGGCACAGCAGGTTGGGCTAAACCTGTTGTAGGCATCCGGGGTTAAGTCAGCAAGGTGCTCGCCGTGACGGTTAGGGACCATCATGCGTGCCACCTGGTAGGCACGACGACGGTCAACTGAGGAAGAAGAAATACCGTAGGTTGCGGTCTGTTCGCTGATCTGAGCGATAACCTCGTTGGTGGGCTTACGCCACCGACCAAACGGCAGGTAGGTGTGCACCCAGTAGGTCAACTGCTCGGCTACACCCTTCCCTAGAGTTTTGAATAGATCAGCCAGCATCAATCGTTCCTCCGTGAGAATTCATGCAGAAGCCAGCCATTAGCTCAAAGGCGCGGCAGGTTGATAGTACATCAAGCCGGACATGAGTTCTGACCTTGAACGACCGAAGACCCTGGTAGTCTTCAGACATGAGCGAGATCGTCCCACCCACAATTGACGACATTCGTGCAGCCGCCGTAAGAATCGCCCCACACCTGCATCACACTCCCCTACTCGGCTCGCACAGCCTCTCTGAATTGACTGGTTACAAGCTGTCGTTCAAATGCGAGAATCTGCAGAAAACTGGGTCCTTCAAGCCTCGAGGGGCTGTTAACCGGATTGCCACACTTGATCCCGAAGCGGCCAATAGGGGAATTATCACGATCTCGGCCGGCAACCATGCCCAAGGAGTCGCCTATGCTGCGGCTCGCCTAGGTATCAAAGCCGTTGTCGTGATGCCGGAAACCGCAGTAGCTAGCAAAGTGGTGGCAACTCGCAGCTATGGTGCCGAATGCATACTGCACGGCGATGTTCACTCTGCCTTTGAGAAGCTACAGGAAGTGCAACAGGATAGAGGCCTCACACTTGTGCACCCATTCGACGATCCGATGTTGATTGCCGGCCAAGGCACCGTCGGCTTGGAGCTCCTGGAGAAAGATGGTGCACCTTTTGATGCCGTCGTCGTTGGCGTCGGTGGCGGCGGGCTGATTGCTGGTGTCGCGACGGCCTTGTCATCACTAGCACCAGAGACCCGTGTATTTGGGGTTGAGCCGGAAGGCGCCGCAACCATGACATTGGCTTTGGCGGCCGGGTCGGTCGTTCGGCTCGATGACCTGAATACTATTGCCGACGGGTTGGCACCACCTTTCGTCGGAGAACTGAACCTGGCCGTCGTCGAACATCTTGTCGAAAGCGTGGTAAGAGTTACTGACGTAGAAATTCGTTACGCCATGGCGTTGCTTCTTGAACGCATGAAATTGCTTGTCGAACCAGCTGGAGCGGCAGCATTGGCAGCTCTTATGAATGGGAAAATCCCCGTTGAGCGCGGAACTCGGGTCGCCGTCATACTGTCGGGTGGTAACGTCGATGTACAACGGCTGGCGGAACTTTTACCTGGCCATAAAAGGTCCCCGGCGTGACGAATCGCCTTCCGCGCTTCAGCATCTGCCGATGCTAGGATTTGCCACCATGAGACAGGTCGCGCGCATTATGAAAACGGCGCTTTTCATTATCATCGTGATGAGCATAATGCTGCCAGATGTCGCCATGGCGACATCTGGGCAACAAAACCCCCCAACAAAGCCTCAAGCCGATAAACAAAAGCGCGAAGAGGTCATTACTGTCAGCGCTACCCGCCTGCCAGTGCGACTATCTGATCTTCCAGTCGCAGCAATAACCTGGGAGGCTCGGGATCTTGAGCGGGCGCCAGCGATCGTCATCGATGAAGCACTGCGGTCATCGCCATCGGTGAGTTTGTTTCGCCGAACGTCAAGCCGCGACTCGCATCCGACCGCGCAGGGGCTCAACTTGCGTGGCATTGCACCTAGCGGCGTAAGTCGCGCCTTGGTACTGATAGACGGCATCCCTATGAACGATCCGTTCGGCGGCTGGGTCTATTGGAACCGAGTACCACTGCTTGCGATCGAGCAGGTTGAGGTGGCGCTCGGCGGCGGCTCAGCGCCCTACGGCAATCAGGCACTCGGCGGCGTGCTGCAGTTCGTGACCCGAAAGCAAATGGATACCAACCTGAAGATGCAGCTTCTAGCTGGTAACGAATCAACGGTTCGGTTCGGCATCGCAGCCGGTGGAGGATTCGGAGGCGGCTCGGTGTTTGCGAGCGCCCAAGTATTCAACACCAATGGTTATATCCAAACTGCCTCGGAGAACCGCGGCAGCGTCGACGAGCCGATCTCATCCAAAAACAAGGCTGCGCGCGTGCGCGTCGATTTCGGTAACTTTACGATCAACGCAGACGGTCTGAGCGGAGAACGCGGCAATGGAACCCCCCTGCAGGAAAACAAGACCGGCTACGGTGGCGTAAGCGCTGCTTGGAACGGTGTAACCGTGAGCGGCAACGGCGGCTGGAACGTCTATGGCCTGGCCCGCAGCCAATTGTTCGAAAGCAACTTCAGCCGCGTGGATTCCGACCGGAACGGCGAAAAACTGGTACTACGCCAGCGAGTACCGGCCACTGACTTCGGCGCCGGTGGGTATGGCTGGTCTTCGTTCGCCAAGGAAACTAGCAAGATCAGCTATGGTGGTGATTGGCGCCATGTCAACGGGCAAAGTAAAGAATATGTGGTCTTTAGCGGAGCTACGCGGACACCTGGAGGAATCCAAGACTCCGGTGGTGGCTTCGGTGCGATCGACTGGCAGGCGTCACCCTCCTTAGCGGTGAGCGCAGGATTCCGGCTCGATGCCTGGCATAACGAACCGCATGACACCCTTACCAATGCCCGTAGCGCAAGCGCAGTATCTCCACGGGTTGGCATCTCCTGGCGTTCAGCCAACGGTGCAACGTTGAGAGGTTCAGGCTATAGCGCTTTCCGTGCCCCGACGCTCAACGAACTCTACCGTCAGTTCCGCGTTGGCAATGTGGCGACTGCCGCCAACCCGAGCCTTGTGGAAGAACGTCTTTGGGGTGCAGAAGTCGGGGGTGGTTGGAGCGGTTCGATCGGCAAATCCTCTGCGACGCTAACGATCGACGGTACCTTCTACTGGAACAGCCTCGACGACGCAATCATCAATGCCACAGTTAGTGTTTCCCCCAAGCTGGTTAGCCGAAGGCGTGAGAACCTCGGCAGCGTAACTGCGCGGGGCATCGAAATTAACAGCAGCATCGATTTCGCCGAACATTGGACTATCAGCACAGCTTATGCCTGGCTAGATTCGTTCGTCCGCGAGGCCATTCCCGGGTCCAACTCGGCCGCGACCGTAGGCAACCGATTACCGCAGGTGCCAACCTACCGGACGCGGGCAACGCTCTGGTACCACTCCGACCAGGGATGGGCTGGCAGCCTATCAATTGGAGCTATGGGGGAGCAGTTCGAGGACGATCTCAACCTGGTTCCACTGGCTGCGGCACGGCTTGTCGACGGGTCGATCGAGATCCCGCTCGGTGATGCGGCGCAGTTTACGATTCGGGCCGAGAACATTTTCAATGAAGCAGTTGAGATCCGGCGCGCCCCAGTGCTCGCCTATGGGGCNCCTCGGCTCGTATACGCTGGCTTCACCCTTGCGGTCCTCAACTGAAGCATCGGTCTTTAGGAATTGCCTTCACGCTAGCCGCGATATCATCTACCCGGCTAATTCGTTACCTCCATCATTAGGTAGTCCATCAAACTCATTTCCCAGGACAATGTGATGAATTCCCAACATCGGGGCCCCCGAATTTTTCTCATGGTGGCATGTATCGTCATCGCTGGAGCGTTAGCAGCCTGTGGTGGCGAACAAACAGCAACCGACACCGCTCCAATAGTCGATCGCGCCAGTCCACTCAAGGACAACACACCACGGGCCAATGGCATCACTGCCGAAGCCCTTGCCACCTATACTCGTGAACTCGCCGACGATTCGATGCTGGGTCGTGCCCCGGCAGGTCCTGGCGAATTGCCAACTCTTGAATACTTACAAACCGCCTACAAGCGCATTGGCCTTGAGCCAGCGGGCAATTCTGCACTTCCAGGAGGCCCAGAAAATTCGCCAAATTTTTTCCAGCAGGTTGGACTGGTGACAATTACCGCTGATCCCTCTACAGCGTATTTATCGTTTGTTGGTACACCCGAAGCGGCCCAGTTGAAAATTAACTCGGGTGAAGACTTCGTCACATGGACCACAACGCCCNAAGACANGGTNGATATCGCTGGCGGCCTAGTATTTGTCGGCTACGGAGTNAACGCGCCAGAAGAAAATTGGAACGACTTCGCCGACATGGACATGACCGGGAAGGTTTTGTTAATGCTAGTTAACGATCCGCCGCTGGACGACNGTGATCGTTTCGGCGGCGAAGCAATGACCTACTACGGGCGCTGGACCTACAAATTTGAAGAGGGTGCCCGTCAGGGCGCCGCTGGCGTGCTGCTCATCCATGACACGGAAGCTGCCGGGTACGGCTGGAATGTAATCCAAGGATGGACCGGCGAGCAAATCCACGTGCCNCTGTCACCCGAATCAACGACGCCGACACCACTCCAGGGTTGGATTTCANGGGAAACAGCTGAGGACCTATTCGCCGCAGCCGACCATCGCCTCGATGAAATGATTGTAGCNGCCGCTACTCAAGGGTTTGAACCCGTTGACCTCGGGTTGATTGCCGGCGCCCATCTCACCAACACTTCGAGAACAGTCACTTCATATAATGCCGTTGGCACGGTGATGGGGTCTGACCCGGAGTACTCCGACCAGTACATCATCTTCACGGCTCACTGGGATCACTTTGGTGTCGGGGATCCCATTGCCGNCGACAACATTTATAACGGTGCGTTCGATAACGCTACCGGTACAGCTGGCTTGATCGAAATAGCTGAAGCCTGGAAAAACACTACCCCTGCACCGAGGAGATCGGCGCTGTTCATTGCCACCACAGCTGAGGAATCGGGGCTACTTGGCTCAGCGTTCTACGTCGAAAACCCGATCGTTCCCCTCGAAAAGACTCTGGCGGTCATCAACATGGANGGTGCCAATGTCTGGGGCGAAACCACCGACATGACGATTGTCGGTCTCGGCAATTCGACGCTCGACGACACCTTGACAACAGCGCTAGCCGACCAGGGGCGCACTGTGACTGCAGACCCGGAGCCCGAGAAAGGTTTCTTTTATCGCTCCGACCACTTCCCGTTTGCGCGCGCCGGTGTTCCGGCCCTCTATACGGACTCCGGAACTNTTTTCGTTGGCAAGCCGCCCGAATTCTCCCAGCAANTTCGCGACGACTATAACCAAAACCGTTACCACCAACCGTCCGANGAGTTCGACCCAACATGGGATTTCGGNGGCGCCGCACTTGATTTAGAAGCCTTACTCCAAGTAGCGCTGGCGGTCTCCGCTACCGAGACTTGGCCGCAATGGCGCGACGGCAATGAATTCAAAGCAACGCGGGACGCGATGCTGCNACGGCAATTGCCCTGNTAACNCCTNCTTGTGGGATTGACCGCCCGTATCTTTCCCCGCAANGCAACCGATCGGCCAAGGATGAAATTGGCAGGCCGNCCANGATTGTGCGACCATCGATCCGANTAATTTCCCTAGGCTTTTGCTTGATTGAACACCAGATCATCGCCCCCAACGGAGGAACCCATGGCGTACGAACTCCCTGAACTTCCCTATCCGTGCGACGCGCTTGAACCTCATATCGACGCGCGCACGATGGAGATTCACCACGGCAAGCACCACGCCGCGTATATCGCCAACGTCAACGGTGCTTTAGAAGAACATCCCGANCTTGCTGCTAAGAGTGTTGAGGATTTAATCGCGGACCTTGCGGGGGTCCCTGAGAACATCAGGGGTGTAGTGCGCAACAACGGTGGTGGGCACGCCAACCACTCACTGTTCTGGNCCGTCATGAGCCCAAGCGGCGGTGGTGAGCCAANCGGTGATCTAGCCGACGCAATTAATGCAGCCTGTGGTAGCTTCGCTGGATTCAAAGAGCAGTTCCACAAAGCTGGCATGACACGCTTTGGTTCCGGTTGGGCCTGGCTTTCACTCGACAGCGGCAACCTTATCGTCGAGAGTACCGCGAACCAGGACAGCCCCCTTATGGAAGGTCGCACGCCGGTCCTCGGCTGTGACGTTTGGGAGCATGCCTACTACCTAAATTATCAGAACCTCCGTGGCGACTACATCAACGCTTTTTTCAACGTGATTGATTGGAACGCCGTCGCATCTAGGTTTTCAACCGGCAGCTAATAAGCCGATCAAAGGGTGGCATTGTGATGGTACGACCCCCGAACTCGGAAGGNAGAAGAATTCTACGTGTCTGCGAAGTACATCTGGCTTTTCGTCGACGGTGAATCGCAGGAGACGTTTCGAATTCGCACTGGTGATCCAGCCTGGCAAACCTCTGACAACGGTTCATTTGAGCAGGCCAGGTGCAGTTTCGACATCGTCGCAGAAGATGGTACCGGCTTTAAATTCCAGCTGCGGGTCACGGGAGGTGTGCTTGAATCCCAGGGCGTAAATGACGCCGATGGNCTAATCAAGTTTTTGGGGTCGAAAGGCGCCGACATCATCGAGGGCGTGATCAACCGCGGTGTGCGCGGAGACCAAGAGATTCTCTGGGAGTCGGACGGCGTCTCTGTAGGATGAGCGGACTCAAGCTCCTTCTTGACGGNAGCTGCGTAGAAGGCAATTGCTGCATTTGATCNGGGTCGGGGCAAGATCGACCTGTGCAGGGTTACATATACTGTGGCAATGACGTTTCTAACAGGAAATCAAGATTCCACAGGCCACGTTGTCTTGAGCTTCAGTCAAACTCTATGGTGCTATACTCCGNCCCCNAGAAAGATCGACGCTAATCTGCTTGTTGTACTTCCTTTGCACTTGATGCCATGACCGTTTTCCACCGTCCGAAATTGCGTCGCACCCTTCTCTTAGCAACCACCCTGGTTTTCGCTCCTACCCTGCTCGCGGGCTTCGATGTTGTAGAGGCCCAGGAACAGCTGGCAGTCCAGCCGCTCAGCGACGGGAAGATTGTGATCTATTTTCTCGACCATCAATTTCTGCCCACCGCAGAGGTTGACCTCCTGCAACATGAAGTTGCTACGATTTTTGAGNAAACTGGGTTGACGCTGGAATGGATCCTGGATTCGCCAAAGCGCNAATTNNATCCCAACGAACTACGGCTCATCATCCTGCCATCTGATGGAACACGCTGGTTTCATGGTCCCACCAACGTCATCGGCATAGCACCCCACGACGACACTGGCACTGGCAGNAACTGCTTCGTTTTCTACCGACAAGCGATTTGGTTNCGCCAGCAAGCTGTTTTTCGCTGTCGCGAAGCTATCCAAGCNCGGGTCGAAGCTCAGATCCGTGGTGTCGAGGTGGATCCTTTCATCGAGTCGTACGCGCCCCCTGACTGCGGCAATTATCTGCCATCTCTAACCGCAATGATCGTGGCCCGNGCCGCAGCCCATGAAATGGTCCACATCTTACTGAACCAGCTAGATCACAGACCCGCTGGTCTCATGCGCAACTCGTTCGACATCCGTGATTGGTTTACCCAGGACCACTCACTGTTCCAGCTGGACACGAACGAGGTCCAGCAGCTCCGCCAACAACTCGGCGGAGACTCGAACGAACGGTGAAGGGTCGTAAAGAGACGTTAACGCGCCAGCACATTTTGGCCTGGTACGACGCTATTCATGTCACACAGCATTACGCTGACGACAGTAGCTTCCTTGTTCTTCTTGGATAAAACCCGGGTCGCTTTGCAGTGCGGGCCGCGAAAAGCTAGGCCTTCTTTGGATGCAGCTTCCTGAAGATGCCGTTGAAGCTCCGACCGTCGAAGCTAACAAAACAGGGCGCGACCTTCGAACCCAAGATTTCGCTACCCCGGATGCCAAGCCGGTAACGATTTCCTCGGGCACTGACGATGAAACCAACCCGCTACCGAACCAACGATACACGTCGATCCTTTTCTGGAAGATGGTCAAAGCTCTCGATCCGAACGAACCACCGGCACGCATTCTAGACCTCGGCCCAACCAGCCATGCCAACATGCACTTCTGGGCCGAGCGAGGCTTCCAGGTGAGCTGCTACGACCTAGAAAAACATGAAATGGAGGAACTTGAGCACCAGCCGATCACCAATCTGAGCCTGGCCGCCGATCGCGTAAACCAACGCCGCTTGCCTTTCGAAGATAATGCGTTCGCTGGGATCTGCGCTTGGAATTGCTTCTCTCGCCTGCCGTTCGTCTCGGCGCGTCGCTACATCCGCGAATGTATCCGCNTATTACGTTCTCGCGGCATCTTGCACGCTATTTTTCTGGACGCGGCCGGCCGCCTCGACACACGGCGACAGTATCGGATTGTTGACCGCCAGCAACTCGACGTTGTCTCGGGCCACTCGCGGCGCGGTATCGATCCGACGCNTGTTGAAGCGGANCTTGCTTTCTTATTCTCTAGCTTCGACGCNTGTGAGAGTAAATCGGCACCGTGCCAAACACGGGANCTNCTGGCCCAGCGCAACCGATAGGGCACCTCTCCCCAGGGAGAAATTCTTACCTNCTCCCTCCANGACGAATCAGCCTCNTAAGGAGCTCTAAAGGACAACACGACCGTCGATGAGCTCCTTGACCGCCTTAAGAGCTTGCTGGCAACCATCCATGGAAGTATAAATGTGAGGCGAAAAGCGAATCCCCCCCTGTTCGACCCCACTCGAAGCGCACACGATTTTTCGTTCCTCATAGAGCCACTGAAAACCACGACGCGAGTCAACTCCGTCAATGTGGAAGGTGAGAACGCCTCCAGAAAACTCTGCGTCCATGGGCGTATAAAGAGTTACCTTCGATGAACCAGAGAGTTCTTCTTTGAAGCAATCGGTCAACGCTGCCACCCGGGCCGCGACGTTGTTGCTCCCGATTTCCCCAAGAAACGCCATTGCGGAACCAAACGCGGCCAGAGCCGCATCGTCACGCTGACCAAGCGACTCCATCCGACCACCCGCCCCGGATTCGTTGAAGCCTACGCCGACTACTGAGGGCCAAAGGCGCTCTTCCGATCCAGAGCGCACATATAAAACTCCAACTTCCCGCGGCGCGCACGGCCACTTGTGCCCACTAGCGGTGTAAAAATCGCAGTTGATGTCGTGTAAATCGACGTAAATCGAACCGCACGATTGGGCCCCATCCACCAAGGTCAGGATGCCATGGTCACGCGCCCAAGTGTTGATCTCGCGCGCTGGATAGCGACAACCTCCGAGGTTGGTCACGTGGCTGTAGGCCATTACCCGGGTGCGTGGTGTGGTCGCAGCGACCAGAGCATCCATAAGATCCTGTGGCTCACGGGGGGGCGAAGGTACCGGGACCTCAACCACTGAGAAACCTTCGCGCCGGGCGCGAACCTGCCACGATGCACGATTGCTCGGATGATTGTGCTCAGTCAACACGACCTCATCTCCGGGTCCGAGGTCGAGTCCGTGGACGACGAAATTGTTGCTCTCCGTTGTGTTCCGCGTGAACACGATTTCGTCCTGGTTGGCACCAAGGTAGGCGGCAACATGCTCCCTGGAGGCTTGCCGCAACGCTGCGAATTGTCCGCGGTTTTGGAACGAAGGATCAGCATCCACCGAGGCAGCAAGTTCGGTAAAGACGGCGCGGCCCGGCGCGGATGCGGGCGCCAGGTTGGCGGTGTTCATCGTCACACGTCCGCCAAGGTCAAACGCCGCGAGAACATCCTGCCAATCATCGTCTGATTGGGCGGAACGTGGCCCCGTAACAATCGGGCGCATAGTGTGACGGTATGCACCCTCAGCGACACTGAGAGGCGACATCGACGCTGCTGCAGCGGTCGCCGATGCCAACCCCATGAAATGACGTCGAGTCAGTGCCTTCTTATTATTTATCATTTGTCTTGGCCTAGTCAGCAGAGCACATAATTACCGTTTCCCATGTCCGTGATCACTGTATCGCCATCGACGACAACACCCAAGGACGCGGGAAACTCAACAAGTCCGGAGTTCCAAGAGATACGGACGAGCAAGGGACCTTGCCGTTCTATAATCCTCTCATCATGACTCTGCCAGCCCCCTTCAACAAAGATCTCAAAGTCCTTGTCCTTGCTGGGGCCAACCAGGTTCCGTCCGGTGATTTAAACGAAGTCTCGCGATATCCGGGCGGAGAAACGCCGTTGGAAGCCAAGTCATTCCTCCGTCTGCGGGGCCGCCTAGTTATCGAGTACGTACTGGATTGGATCCTGGGAGCGGGTCTGCAACGCATCTGGGTGCTCGCCCCAGAGCAGTGCTTAGCGACGATACCTAAGAAGTACGAGTTCGAGCCACTGCTCCAAAGCCCGGGGGCGACGCTAAGTAACAACTTGCTCCAAGGAAAAGAGCAGGTGCCATTGGAACCAGCCGAACCTGCACTCGTCGTCTTCGGTGATCATCCACTAACAACCCCGAACGCGCTGGAGGATTTCTTGAGCTTCTGTGGGCCTCGACTGCATGAAGCTGATCTTTTTCACGGGCTAGCTCTCCGCAGGTCATACCTCGAGTATTCAAAGTACTTTCACCGAACGTCCATGCTGATGCGCGAGGCTGCCGGCCGCGCCACAGGGCTCAACCTAATGATCCCTGATCGCATCGCCGGCATCCCAGCCGCCGACCATGTCTACTCTGTAAGAAAGCTTGAGCGTTTCGGCCGCTTCATCAGCCTTCTCGGGCGAACCCTCTACTTGTTAGGAAATAGTGCCCCTGGCGCCATGCTCGATGCGGCGCGCTTGTACGCCGCCAAGGAATTCGAGAAGCTATCTCGCCAACCGGGCAGCCGGGGCGCCATCGGTAAACACGGAATGCACAGGCTTCGCCGTCAAGTCAAACTGTCTCAGGTTGAGAAGTACGCCACCAAACTGTTCGGAGCCCGAAACGGCGTTCGCCTCGTACCCCTTGCCCACGGAGGCACCGCCATCGACGTTGACTTCGCAGAAGAACTCGATGTTCTCGAGAAGCATTGGGACGATCTCAAAATGATTGCNCGGCGGCAAGACCAAGCCAGCCGCGNAGGCCGATCAAGCTAACAACAGGGTCCTCTCANTACCCGGGAACCGTCAGCGCNTCGCTGTAGACAGAGCGATAACCGAGCAAATGATCNTCAAGCNCNACCCGNAGTTGATAAANNCCAGGTTTCACTAACAAGCTCAGCGCTCGCTCGACAATCTCATCTCTCCGCGATGCTAACTCGTCGATGGGTACCGCAAAGTTCACCTGCTCGCTGGTTTCAGCAACGGGTTCACTGTCGTCGTTGAAAAGCACCGCCTGGATTACCATGCGGGTCTCGAAATTGTCTTCGAAGACATGAAATACGAGCGACTCCATNCGCCAGGAGAGATTCAACGTCACTTCGACCTCGTCGCCGCTACCAGATGCAAATTCCGTTGTCCAGGCAAACGGGATGTCAGCATCGGGAAACGCCACGTTGGCTTCGATAGCGTTAATCACGTCATTGTAATTCACAGTGCGCACCAGCGATTCCTCGTTCATCGCTTGGGTCAAGCGCAGGAAATCGTTGGGAATTTCCCTTAACATGTTGAAACGTTCCATGTCGCGAACAGTCGAGGAAACGCTAGAAGGCTCGCCAAAATTCGATGGCGGCGCTAAACGCCAGCGACCGCGCTGGAACACAAACATCAGCATCTCGTTCGAAGGCCATTCAGGGAACCGGGCATCGTACCCCCACAGGACCACAGGGCGTTGGGAAACCGATCGAGGGAGCCCGAGTTCACGCTGAGTTCGTTTTGGCGGTCCAACAACCAGGACAACACGACCGAAGGCAGTTTGCCAGCCCGGCACCCCACTGGATGCCAACTGTCCCTCACTGAACTCCTCGTTGGCGTACTCGACACGGCGTACGAACTCATCTATGAAAGCGTTCTCGTCGTCACGACCGGTTGGGTCCCGCCTCTCCCAAAACAAGCGGATGAACTGCAACCGTTGGGCCGTTGACTCAAGGCTTTCATAGATTTCGATCTCCTCCTCTGTGGCAATGTGCTGCACGGGTCCATCGAGCCAGCGCCCCGTCCAAGAGGTCAACGTTTCGCCCTCCTCGGGTCCCAGGTACGACGTGCGGATCGTCTCTACTTGGGCCGCTTCTGAAGAGCCTGCCAATACAACCCCAATCAATAGACCCAGCGCAAAGGCGAGGACCCACATGCATTGTCGCTGTGCTTCAGTAGTGGGATTCGTCATTTCTTCGACTCCCGGCAACAGTGCCCGGCGCATACCGCCAGTCACAGCCATTTCTTTCTATTGTCATTCATAGATCATTAAAGAGGAGGCTAGCATGTCGCCAAACTGGAATTTCGTACTCTTTGCGTCTCCGGAGAGAATCGGTGGCGGGTTGATTGGATGAGTTCGATAGGCTGACGCTGACCTTACAGCAATCGTGTTAGATGATTGTTGGTCTGAGGAAGCTTTGCTAAAATGNGCTGGAAACATTTTGTAGATGTAGGCAATCTAGAAAAAGATATCGACAACTAGCAACTAGATAGATTTGTTCTTGATTGGCACCACCCAGCGGCTGTTCTAGCCAACGGTGGTTCGATTCCCTTCCAGTTGGGCTTCTGACGATGGTTGAAGTCGACTGTCTGACAAAATATTACGGCGGCTTCGCTGCTATTCAGGACGTCACGTTCTCTGCAGAGCCAGGCCAGGTACTCGGGTTTCTTGGCCCCAACGGTGCCGGCAAAACAACGACGATGCGCATCCTGACCGGCTATATGCCAGCTAGCAGCGGCACCGCCCAAGTGGCCGGATACGACGTTTTCGAGGAGTCTCGAGAAGTACGGCGGCGAATTGGCTACCTGCCAGAGACACCGCCCGTTTACCCCGAGATGACGCCACGTAGCTACTTGGACTTCGTTTCGCGCATTAAGGGTGTCACCAAACGCGAGCGTCCCGAGGCCATCGAACACGCCATGGCTGCGACCCAAAGTCTCGATGTAGGCAATCAACCTATTGGCACGTTATCGCGCGGTTACAAGCAGCGCGTCGCCATAGCTCAGGCTTTGGTACACAACCCAGAAGTTCTGATCCTTGACGAACCTACGATCGGTCTCGATCCCAAGCAGATCATCGAGATCCGCAACCTAATCCGCGGTCTGGCCGAAGATCGCACCGTGATTTTGTCAACACATATCCTCCCCGAGGTTACGCAATTGTGCGACAAGGTAGTGATCATCGCGCAGGGACAAATAGTCGCCGAAGAGGACCTTGGGATGGGGGGTGCCACAGAAGACCTAGAAGCCTTTTTCCTTAAGGTCACGGCGCACGACGCCGTGGAGTTGAACGTGGTCGATCCAACGGTGCCAAGCAACTCGACTGAAGTCGAAGCTGGAGAGGATACCTCCGGTGTCTCTGACATGATGCACGACAGTGAGACTGAGGGGACAGAATGACGAACGTTTGGGCCATTGCTTACAGGGAGTTGAGAAGCTATTTCGTGTCTCCTGTCGCCTATGTCGTTCTTGCTGGGTTCCTTCTCCTTTGCGGCTGGTTCTTCTGGGTCTACCTAACACAATTCTCGCAAATGGTGACAATGTACGCTCAATTCCAGCAACCGCAGATGCTGGAGCAAATGAACCTCAACGACATGGTGATGGCGCCACTACTGCAAAACATGGTGATCATCTTGCTCATCATGATGCCACTGATCACCATGCGACTCTTCGCCGAGGAGCGAGCGAACTGCACTGACGAACTCTTGCTAACTTCACCAATCGAAACCCTCGAAATCACTCTCGGTAAGTTCCTGGGTGCCGGCATTTTCTATCTCGTGTTGCTAGGTTGCACGCTCGTTTATGCGGGCATATTGCTGTACTTTGGCGATCCGGAGGTGGGAACAATCGTCACCGGTTATCTCGGCCTATTGCTTGTCGGCCTGTCGTTTATAGCCCTTGGCCTGTTCACCTCAACCCTCACCAGCAACCAGATCGTTGCAGCGGTCTCTGCATTCGTCATTTTGCTTCTATTTTTTGCGATTGGCTGGCCGGCAAGTACAGTGGGTGAAACCGCTGGAGTGGTACTAGGCTACCTGTCGCTAATCGAGCATTTCCAGCCAATGACCGCGGGACTCGTGGTCAGCAGCGACGTAATCTACTTTCTCAGCGTAATCGCGTTCGCGCTTTTTCTGAGCCAACGATCTCTCGAATCCCTGCGCTGGAGGTAGGCACGAATGACTTCGTATCGATCGTTCGGGATGTTCGGCCTCATCTTCCTGCTTTTCGGCATCCTGGCGGGGATGGCATCTGGCATCTGGAACTCGATGTACGTGCTGGCTCATTTGATCAGTGGAACGTCGATGCTAGCGCTGTACTTGTTTACCCACGTCGAAAACTTGCGCGAATCCGTCACTGGGAGGCGGACTCAATACGCTACCAATACCTTCGTTTACACAGGTCTAACGCTGGCGGTAATCGTGCTG
This sequence comes from Acidobacteriota bacterium, assembly GCA_002722645.1. Taxonomy (GTDB): domain Bacteria; phylum Acidobacteriota; class UBA890; order UBA890; family UBA890; genus UBA890. The sequence goes on along the minus strand of PBML01000052.1, from coordinate 6,223 downwards.
CTGAACTTCATGGGAGCACGAAACGAGTATCGCTACGATGCTTCGGAACAAAGTATTTTTTCGATAGCACCGCAGACCGCCTTACTGCTTGAAGGGCTCGCAAACGACATTCACGTCTTGGCATTTTTCCGTGAGAACGAGGGCCAGGCGGCAGAAAATTTGCTCGATACGTACACAGCGGGCTCGGATCGCTTCTCGTACGAGATGGTCGACCCCGATCAGCGCCCGGAAATGGCACAACAACACGAAGTAACCCAGTACGGCACTCTGGTTGTTGTGTACGGTGATAACTCGACGCGGGTCGACGATTTATCGGAAGAGGTGCTCACCAATGCCCTTGTCCGTATCACTGGCGCCGAAACGAAGCGTATCTATTTTGTCACCGGCCATGGCGAGCCTGATATCACGGCAAGGGAGACGCCTGATGGGCTTGGGCAGCTAGCAGCTTCACTGGAGAACGAGGGGGCCGAAGTTGTCCCGCTCCTTCTTGCCACGGTCCCAGATGTTCCAGCTGACGCATCGTTGTTGGTCGTAGCTTCACCGCAGAGACCGTTTCTCGAAAACGAGATCGGATCACTGGGTCGTTACCTCGACCGCGGCGGTCGTGCTTGGTTTCTACTTGAACCACAACGGAGTGATGAACTCGTTCCCTTACTGGCTGAACGCGGCATCGTCGTTGGCGACAACGTGGTGATCGACGTTGTGGTGCAGTTGCTTGCCGGTCCTTCGGCTGGCGTCGAACCCGTTGTTTCGGACTATGGTTTTCATCCGATCACTGAGCTGTTCAATCAAAACACCGTTTTTCGCATCGTCCGATCGATAGAGCCAGCCGAGGAACTTCCTGACGGAATTACTGCAAGTACGCTGGCTAGCACGAGTAGCAACTCATGGGCGGAGTCTAATGTCGACCTAGTGTTCGAGACCGGCGAGGTGGATCCGGAAGGGGACGTCGAGGGCCCAGTTTCAATCGCGGTGGCCACAACCTTAGGACCGAGTATCTTAAATTGGACAATGCCGGCTATCGAGACTGCACCCAGCACGAATGAAGGTCCCGGAGGAGCCGAAATACAAGACGAAACTGAAGGCACCAATATTGCCAGTGACATTAACGAGTCCGAGTCGCAGGAAATAACCGAAGCTGGAGCTGACGCTACTGCTCCCACCGATCTTGAGGGGCGAATTGTCGTCGTCGGCGACGCTGACTGGCTTAGCAACAGCCGTTTAACGGTAATGTATAACGAGGACTTAGCGCTGAATATGGTTGGCTGGTTGACTGGCGGCAATGAGAGCACCATTACCATCCGGCCGCGCGCACGCCGCGCATCGCGTATAACGCTTACCGACACACAGGGCTGGGGTGTCTTCTATGCCACCGTATTGCTCCTGCCGGAGCTAGTGCTGCTCTCCGGCTTGATGATCTGGTGGCGTAGACGACGTTAGCAGGCAAGCCTACCGAAACCCACATCAACAGAACCGGCATGCGAACCAAGAACACCTTGATAATGGCCTTCGCCGCCGTATTACTTGCGGTGGCAGTGTACTTCCTCGAAATTCGCGGCGTGGAGGAACGCGCAGAGGTCGAACGTGTTGCCAATCGCCTGTTGCGCTTCGAGTCTGAAAGCGTCACCGGACTGAACATCAAGACAGCTGACGCAAGCATTTCACTCCAACGCATCGATTCCACCTGGCGCATCACCGCACCATTGGACCTGGAAGCCAACGAAAGCGCTGTCGATAACATAGTCAACCGCCTGCAAACTACTGACTACGACCGTCTCATTGACGAAACCCCTGACGACCTAGGTCGTTTCGGCCTCGCGGATCCCGAGGTCGAGGTAACCATTGAACTCGATGATGGCAGTGCGCATTCGCTTGCGCTGGGAGATGGCACGCCGGTGGGTTCCAACCTGTTTGTTCGTCATGGAGAAGGCGAGGCCGTCTACACAACAGCCGCCGGCCTCGAGGACGCCGTCAACAAAAGTCTGTTTGATCTACGCAACCGCAGCATCATGACCTTTGATGAACAAGAGGTCACTCGGCTGGAGCTAACTACAGCCAATCTCGAAGCTTCAATGCAACGACAGCCGGCCCTCAGTGACGGCATCGCCCGCTGGAAGCTAGATGACCCCATTGAAGCCCGTGCCGACGCCGACGCGATCGGCGCCTACCTAACCCAGTTGCGTAACGACGAGGCTCTTGCCTACCCATCGGAATCTATTGAGGACGAGGATCTCTCCATCTACGGGCTCGACACCCCTCAGCTCACGGTCCGCATCTGGACCAACGACGACAGCACCATAAGTCTGGAGATCGGCAACGAATCCGAAGAGCCTGCTGGTTACTACGCCCGTCGAATTGGTAGTGGGGCCGTGTTCGTCGTCCCGACTGCACTTTTCGACGAGGCTCCCGATTCGATCACCGCGTTGCGCAACCGAACCGTCGCCGAATTTGCCCGTGACCGAGTCAACGGTATCCAGGTCGAAATCGGCGAGAAGGCTGTTCGTCTCACAAAAGATGGCATCGATTGGAAGATCGTCAGCCCTCGCTTTCTCGAAGGTGACACTTCCACCGTATCTTCGTTACTAACTACCACGCTTGCCATGAAGGCGGCAGATTTTGCCTCCGCCACAGCCAGTGCAACGCGTTTCGGTTTCTCCACACCTTATGCCCGGGTGGTGTTCAACCTCGAGCCGCTCCCTAGCCAGGACATGAGCACCGATCAACCCGCAGAAACTATTACTATGCTGATCGGTAACGAGACTCAAATCGAGCCAACGGAATCGGACCCAGAGGTAGAGGGCGACGACATCGAGGAACCAAAGTCNACTGCCGGCCGTTACATCACGCTAGAGAACGAACCAACCGTCTACGTCGTAGCAAGCGACNATTTCTCCGATATCACTGTCGACCTATTCGCTCTTCGCTCCAAGACACTCGTTTCATTCGCGAGATCAGACGTTTCCCGCATCGAGGTATCCGATGGGGCCCGGACTTATACGCTTACTAAGGACGAAGAAAACAACTGGAATCTGAGTGGCCCGATCGCTGCCACCAACCTGACCAAGGTGGTGGACGACATGCTCTGGAGTCTTAATTATCTGCGCATGGAAGGCATCGCGGCTGAACCGGAGGGTAATGACACTGCGAACCTGGCTTCATTCGGCCTCGATGCACCAGCCATGAGCGTGCGCGCCTTCGCTGGCGAAGGGGACGTCGCCCATGTGAGCATTGGGAGCGAAGTTCCGGCAGAAGAACTCGAGGAGATTCCCGCGTTTGCCCCGAAGGCTCAAACCTACGGTGCCGTTGATGGCACGCCAGGCATCTTTCGCCTCGACGCCAAGCTCCGCGACGCTCTGCAGGCGATCTTCGACGAACTTTCGTAGCTCGCCGATACCACAACCTCAGTGTAAGTATCGTGCCCCGAACGCTCTGGCACTTGACACCTTTCGCTATCATTAGCTAGCGTCCCGGCGACGCAGTATGTCGGGGNTTTCTTTGACCAAGGAGACGTGTACGTGCCACAACCAACATCCGATGGCCCACGGGACATAACCACCGCGCCGTTAAAAGCGAGATTCTTNCCCCCTGACGACCAACCGGTCATCCCGGCATCCACCTCTCTCCCGGAACTGACGGTCAAGGCTATCTTCCTTGGCATATTGCTTTCCGTCGTACTGTCTGGTGCCAACGCTTACCTTGGTCTCTTTGCTGGAATGACGGTATCGGCCTCGATCCCCGCAGCAGTCATGTCGATGGCCGTCCTCNGCGCCTTCAAGCAGTCGAACATTCTCGANAACAACCTAGTACAAACATCGGCGTCTGCCGGCGAATCGCTCGCCGCGGGTGTGATCTTTACCATCCCGGCACTAGTTCTTATCGGCTGGTGGGAGACTTTCGATTACTGGCAGGTAACCGCAATCGCGGCGGTAGGGGGCATTGTCGGAGTGCTGTTCACCATTCCCCTNCGCCGAGCCTTAGTCGTTGAAGCAAAGCTTCTTTTCCCAGAGGGCATCGCCACGGCCGAGGTCCTCAAAACGGGTGGTGCTGTTCGTGACGCAAGCGGAAAGATGCAGGAACAACACCCAGAGTTGGCCTCAATTGGTGGTAGTGAACAGATGCAAAGGCGCAGCATCCGGGCATTGGCAANAGCTGGACTCGTGGGAGGCGGCACTAAGTTCGCCGAAGCCGGCATGAAGCTATGGAGCGGTACGCTAGAAGTGGGTGGCAGCGCATTCGGGACGATCTGGGTGATGGGCATCAACCTGTCGCCAGCTCTGATTTCGGTCGGCTACATAGTCGGCCTGAACATCGCCACGTTNGTGTTCACCGGTGGTGTCATCGCGTGGTTGATCGCCATTCCGATCTACGTTGGCATGAACGGCCTACCCGACGGTACTACGGACGCTATTGCTGCAGCTGGGAACGTATGGAATACACAGATTCGCTATCTAGGCGTGGGTGCCATGGTCGTCGGCGGTTTATGGGCACTGATCAACCTTCTAGGTCCCGTGAAGCGGGGCATTGCATCGGGCTTTGCAGCATATAGCTCTTCCAACCCAGACGCAGNATCGCTCCCACGCACCGAGCTTGATATGAACATGAAGTGGGTCTTGGTGTGTACGGGGCTGTCGGTAATCCCGATCTTCGCTGTCTATCAGATCATCGTCCAGCAGGTTGCCGTATCACTCANNATGGCCGCCATAATGCTGATCGCCGGGTTTTTCTTCGCTGCGGTCGCTGGCTATATGGCTGGTCTGGTGGGCTCGTCAAACAATCCGATCTCCGGGGTCACAATAGCCACCTTGCTGTTTACGTCTCTCCTTCTGTTGGCACTACTAGGTACAGACAGTGCCGTCGGTCCCGCCGCGGCGATCTTCGTTGGCGCAGTGGTCGCTTGTGCGGCGGCTATCTCCGGCGACACGATGCAGGACCTCAAGGCAGGCTACATCCTCGGCGCCACACCGTGGAGNCAACAAGTAGCTGAGTTCGTCGGNGTTATCNCGGCNGCNTTCGTGATGAGCCCTGTGTTGTTNCTGCTNCAGGAACGTTACGGCATCGGCACNGCTGATGGCCTGGCAGCNCCNCAAGCAACGCTAATGGCTAGCGTGGCGACGGGAGTTTTTGGNAGCGGTCTACCGTGGACGATGGTGCAAATCGGTGGTGTGATCGCCGTACTTCTGATCATCCTCGACAAAACGCTCGAGGCACGCGGTGCCGAGTTTCGAACGCCAGTTTTGGCAGTAGCAGTCGGCATCTATCTACCGATCGAGCTCTCCAGTTCAATTTTCATTGGTGGCGTCATTGCTTGGATCGCCTCCCGCCGACTCGGGAGCCGCCAGCCGGCACAAACCGGATTGCTCTTTGCCTCAGGGTTGATTACAGGTGAGGCGCTTATTGGTATCTTGCTGGCACTGCCAATCGTTCTTGGGCAGGTCTCATCGGTATTTTCAGGCGACATGTTCGAGGTGTTCTCTACCGCACCACTAGGTGGTTGGCCTGGTTTAGTAGTCTTGGCCGGTGTCGCCTACTGGCTGCTGAACCTCGCGAGCCAGGAGTCGAACGAGAACTAAACCAAGCCGCGTGCTCGACTCTCTCGGTCTACGTACGCCTCAGTTCCAGTAGCCAATAAACAGCCCCTGAATGAGGCCGACTCCTCCCCCAACAACCGGGAATGCTGTAAGCGCCAACGCGATCCGGACACCAAGGTTGATGGTCGCCGGCCAGAAGACGGCCACGGCCTGCGATACCGTCACCGAAAAGAACGCCACCGCCCCACCCCATCCGGGATGTGCACACCAAGGACAATGTGGAGGGGCAGCGTGGTGGATGTTGCAGGCCTCGGCAGCTCCGCTCCAAAGAGAAAAGCAACCGCAACCAAATATTGCATCACATAGGTCAACAAACAGAAGCCCCGAGATAGCACCCGCGGCGGCCAAGACTGCTGGCTTTGCAAGCCGGAACTCTGAGAGACTACTCTCGCCGAGTAAGCGCTTATAAACCACTGATAACACTTAGTTTATGAGTTTCTGCTCGACCAGAGTGTTTTACGCATCGACCTAGGTTGCATACTTTTTGCATACTTTCAGTTCTCCGAAAACCTGTTTTCAGAGTATAAGCGTTAGCCATTAACGTCGCTCACTCGCCCGTTTCTCCCGCAGGTACTCGACCTTCATGGCGTCACTTCTTCCGGCCAGCGCTCTTTCCACCTGCCGGATGGGTATGC
>PBML01000051.1 GCA_002722645.1 Acidobacteriota bacterium | reverse complement strand
GAGCTGCTGTTGAAGGAGATCTTCCAGCGAAGCGAGTTGGCCTTTAGCGTTGACCGGGAGCGCGGCTGCTGTACCCGGTGTAGATGGCAGTGGCAGAGGCGTGACGCCGGACCCATCAAAGTAGCCCGGGCGGACCCGCTCGATGATGGCATTCACTGGCTCTTCGATCATCTTGAGAAACGGTTTGGGATAGATCCCCATGACAATCGCCATAATGACTAACGGTATGAGCGTCATAGACTCGCGCAGGTTGAGGTCCTTAAGGCCCGCGATCTCATCGTCCTTGACCTCGCCGAGCATGACTCGCTGGTAGAGCCAAAGGAGGTAGGCGGCTGCCAAGACGACACCCCACACTGCGAAGAACGCGTATTGATGACTTTCCTGGAAGGTCCCGGCCAATATGAGAAATTCGCCGATGAAACCGTTAAGCGTTGGCATACCGAGAGAGGCGAAAGCGATAATTGCGAACATCGTCGCGTACACTGGCATGACTTGTGCGAGACCTGAGAAGCGCGCGATCTCCTTTGTGTGCATGCGCTCGTAGATTAGGCCGACGATCAAGAAGAGCCCGCCGGTCGCTACACCATGAGCCAGCATTTGGAAGATGCCACCCTGTAGAGCCACGGGGTTGAGCATAAAAATACCTAGTGTGATAAAGCCCATGTGTGAAACCGACGAATAAGCGACCAAGCTCTTCCAATCTTTTTGCATCAAGGCGACAAGCCCCCCGTAAATGATCGCGATGATTGATAGCACCGCGATCATCGGTACGAACTGACGAGTCGCATCGGGCAANATTGGAAGCGATAGNCGTATAAAGCCGTAGGNGCCCATCTTCAGCAGTACACCTGCCAGGATTACCGAGCCAGCTGTTGGCGCCTGGACGTGTGCGTCAGGTAGCCAAGTGTGGAACGGAAACATCGGCACTTTGATTGCGAAGCCCAGGAAGAAGGCCAGGAAGATCCACCACTGGAGGTCTGGCGATAGTGTCAGTCGATAAAACTCGAGGATATTGAACGTGTANACGCCGGTCTCGGCGNNGTTCGCGAGGTAGAGCGCGATGATTCCCAATAGCATCAATACTGAGCCAAACAGCGTGTAGAGGAAAAACTTGATTGCTGCATAGAGGCGGTTTTTGTCACCCCAGATGCCGATCAAGAAATACATGGGAACCAGCATTACTTCCCAGAACACATAGAACAAAAAGAAATCGAAACTTACGAAGACGCCGAGAATCCCTGTCTGGAGGAGCAGCAGGATGGCGTAATATTCCTTGAGGCGCTCCTGGATATAGGTCCANGANGANAGGACTGCTATAAAGCCAAGGCCGGTCGTCAGAATCACNAGCAGCAGCGAGATGCCGTCAATACCGATGAAGTATTCGATACCGAGTTGAGGGATCCACGACACCTTGGTGACGTGTTGTAGCTGCGTAGTGGCGATCTCAAAATCGTACAGCAGGACCAAAGAGAGGGCGAAGTCAACGAGCGCGACAGCGTTGGCAACCAACTTGATCGCGTTTTCGTTCGTCTTTGGGACGAACAGCGCGATGATGAGCGCCCCCAGCGCGGGCAAGAAAACGACGACCGTGAGCATCGAAATGTTCATCGGCTAAAGGCTCCTAAAACNTCATTCAGGGTAGAAANAANTAAGCGCTAATAATGGCGAAAATTCCAAGTGTGATAATCAGTGCATAATTTTGCACGTAGCCTGTTTGCCAGCCACGNAAAATGCNCGANGACCANGANAGCTCATCNCCCACAGCGTTGACGGCACCGTCGACGACCATGTCGTCAAACGCTACGCTNGTGGAAGCGCTCCTCTTAGTGGCGTTGCTGACTCCGTTGACGACTCCGTCGACCAAAGCATCATCGATTACCCAGAGGGCGTCTCCGGCGTCCTTAGTTCGGTTAACGAACAGCATGTCGTACAACTCGTCGACGTAGTACTTATTCCATAGAACCTGGTAGGCACCCTGGAAGCGCTCNTATAGTTCNTTNGCNCGGCTCGGTATCTTGATGTAGATCANGTACGCAAAGCTGATACCGGCGAGCGCNACGGCGATCGAGGTCAACATCAGNATCAGTTCGAGGCCGTGACTGGCTTCCTCNGCAGCGTGCTCCGCCTCTTGCACAAAGTTAATTGCAGGTTGGACCGATGCTAGTAACGAATCGCGGGTTGACGCGACCGCGGCGTGCGATTCGCCTCCTAGCGATGGAGCGAGCCATTCAAAAAGGTTAAAGCGCTCGTGGAGGGCGGCAAGCGGNCCGACNCGNAGAACGNCCGGGATGATGATGTAACCGCCGAAGATGGAAAGGACCGCGAGCACCATCAGCGGCACCGTCATTGCCTTGGGNCTCTCGTGGGCATGNTCCTCAACGTGTNGATCCATACGTGATTCGCCCCGAAAGACGACAAAGTACATGCGAAACATATAGAAAGCAGTNAGNCCGGCGACTAGCGTTCCAATGGCCCAAAAAACTGGGTGACCGTAAGGCCCAGACCAGGCGTACCACAGTATTTCGTCTTTGGAGAAAAAGCCTGACAACCCAGGAATTCCAGCGATCGCCATGCAGCCGACTAGGAACGTCCAGTGGGTTGTGGGCATATATTTCTTAACGTTGCCCATCTTCCACATGTCGAGCTCGTCGTGCAGAGCATGCATAACCGAGCCAGCTCCGAGGAATAGGAGTGCCTTAAAAAAAGCGTGCGTCACCAGGTGAGAAACGCCAACTGTGAAGGCGCCGACACCACACGCCATTACCATGTAGCCAAGCTGGCTGACGGTCGAGTAGGCGAGGACTCGCTTAATATCGTTTTGTACCAGCGCAATGGTTGCTGCCATCAAAGCGGTTAGAGCGCCCACTATCGCGACTGAGGTCATTGCGATCGGCGACAGCGAGAACAAAACACTGGAGCGAGCGATCATATACACCCCGGCGGTTACCATGGTGGCGGCGTGGATAAGCGCCGACACTGGCGTCGGGCCTTCCATCGCGTCGGGCAACCAGACGAACAGTGGAATTTGGGCGCTTTTACCAGCTGCCCCAATCAAAAAGAACAAACACGCGGCGGTAATNGCCCCTGCGCCGATCTCGAACTCATGTGCCCGTTCGAAGACCTCNAGATACTGGACACTGCCGAAGGTGAAGAAGACTGTGAAAATGCCGAGGATGAAGCCAAGATCACCAATGCGATTGACAATAAATGCCTTNTTGCCAGCATCACCGGCTGAACGTTTGCCAATGTAGTAGCCGATCAGAAGGTACGAGCACAGTCCAACTCCCTCCCAGCCGATGAACATCAGGCCATAGGAGTTGCCGAGCACCAAAATCAGCATGAAGAACATGAACAGATTCAGGTAGGTAAAGAANCTGTAATAACCTGCGTCCCCACGCATGTAGCCGACGGCATAGATATGGATNAAAGAGCCGACGCCTGTCACCANGAGGATCATTACCGCTGACAACGGGTCGAGCAGAAAGGCGAACGGGACGCTGAAGGTCGCCGTTTTTTCGTGTAGCGAGTCATCAGTCAAATGAGCGACNCCTGANGGGATCCATTCGTAGAGNGTGATCTCTTCGTGGCGCTCCTCCACCGGCCGCTGTGCTAGTTCATAAACTGCACCAACTGATAGGACGAACGACGTGAGAATCGTGGCACAGGCGATTAAGGCGATGACCTTTTCACTTTTAATCCGCCTGCCGAACAACCCGTTGATGGTGACACCGACCATCGGGATGAGCGGGATTAGCCAGAATAGATCGATCACGATTCCAGATTAGCCTTTCAGTAAGTTGAATTCATCGACGTTGATCGCTTCCTTGTTGCGAAACAAAGCGATCACCAGGCCCAGGCCNATGGCGACTTCAGCGGCGGCGACGGTAATGCTGAAGATAGAGAAGATTTGTCCTGTCAGGTCGGGGTGGAAATATGACACCGCGACAAGGTTTATATTGGCNCCGTTAAACATGAGCTCNAGCGACATCAACACGAGGATCACGTTTCGTCGCACCAACACGCCGATGGCGCCGATAGAAAAGAGCATCGCTGAAAGTATTAGGTAGTGATTCAGTCCGATGCCGTCCATATCAGACTCGCTTCTTTGCGAAATAGATAGCCCCGATCATAGCCACCAGCAACAGCATGGAGACTACTTCGAAAGGCAATATGTAATCGGTGTACAGGGTCATGCCGATGGTTTCGATGTTGCCACCGTTGACCGTACGCAAAGCGGCGCTGATCTGGTCCGGTGGGGGCGGCTCGCTACCTTGAGTCCCTGCCCACATCATGAAACCGAGTTCTGCAAGCAGCACGCAGACGAGCAATACCGCTGGCAACCACTGTCTGTGCAAGTACTCCACGCGTTGCAACTCATTGAGGTTGACCAGCATGATCACAAAAAGAAACAAGACTACGATACCGCCAGCATAAACTAGGATCTGCACGGCAGCGATGAATTCCGCCTCGAGCAGGAGGAACAATGCGCCAACGCCAACGAAGGACACAACCAGCCAGATCACCGAGCGCACTAGACTACGGCTTGTGACCATAGCCAAGGCACCGCCAAGGATGATCGCTGATATAAGGTAAAAGGCTGTTTGCGACACGTTTAGCGCTCGTAGTGGACTATCGCGTGTCCCTTATGGAGGATCGCGAGATCATGGACCAGATCGGCGCGGTTATACGTCGCGCCTTCGAATTCGTTGGAATGGTAGATAGCGTCGACCGGGCATACCTCTTCGCACAACCCGCAAAATAGGCAGCGTGCATGATCAAGATAAAAGTAAGAGGCGTATTTTGACCCTTTGCCTATGCCTTTCTCGCCTTCGAGAACAATGCAGTTGTCCGGGCAGATTTTCTCGCACAGAAAGCAGGCGATGCACAGGTCGTCATCGACTCGTAGGATGCCGCGATAGTTTGGATGAAGCACGCTTCGCTCAAGCGGGTAGCGCACGGTCACATTAGGTTTGAACGTATAGCGTAACGTCGTCCACAGACCAGTGATCAGGTCAGTGAGCAGCGCCGTGGCCGCCAAACTTTTTTTCGGAGCCGGCATTTCCGTACTTTCAGTTGTTATCTGTCGCAGCGGTTAACTGGACAGAGAATCCACAATGATGACAAACAGCCCAGTGATAAAAAGATTGGCGATCGAAAGCGGAATAAACACTTTCCATCCGAGGCCCATCAGCTGATCGTAGCGGTAACGTGGGTATGTGCCGCGTAGCCAGATGAAGAAATAGATAAAAAACCCAACTTTCAGGACGAACCACGAAAAACCAGGTATAAAGCCGAGAAACGAGAACAACTCAACATTGGGAAACGGTTGCATCCAGCCGCCCAGGTAAAGTGTTACCAGCAAGCCACTCATCACGACCATCGCAGCGTATTCACCCAGCATGAAAAACGACCAGCGGAAACCTGAGTATTCAGTGAAATAGCCCGCCACCAGCTCCGCCTCTGCCTCGGGAAGATCAAAGGGAAGGCGGTTTGTTTCAGCGACCATGGCGATTATGAATAACACGAAGCCTACCGGCTGGACGAAGACGTACCATAAGCCCGCTTCTCGCTGTGCGTCGATTATGCCGCTCATCGAGAGGGTGCCAGCAATCATCAGCGTTGCAAGAATAGTGAATGTTAAAGCAACCTCGTAAGACACCATCTGCGCTGCTGACCGCAATGCTCCAAGCAACGGGTATTTCGAGTTGCTTGCCCAGCCGCCAAGTACCAATGAGTATGTTGACAGGCTCATTAATGCGAGCAAGAAGAGTACGCCGACGTTGACGTCAACGATGCTCAAGCTTATGTCGTAGCCAAATAGCGTGAAGCCTTCACCCATCGGCAAGAATGCGAGTCCGGTAAGGCCGATTACCAGAAGAATGATGGGTGCAATCTTGAAGACGAATACGTCTGCATCACGTGGTGCGATGTCTTCCTTGGTCAGTAGTTTGACCGCATCGGCGATTGGTTGCAGCAGACCGTAGGGCCCAACGCGCATCGGCCCAAGGCGACTCTGGATGAATGCTAGAACCTTTCGTTCGACATAGACGATGTAGCCGACCAATAGCGGAAAAACAAGAAGGATTGCCAAGATTAGAATCGATGGGATGATGACGTAATCTGACAGCCAGGTGTTGTTCATCGATCGACGTCTCCCAGGACGATGTCGATGCTGCCAATGACGGTCACTACATCAGCTATTAGAAGCCCTTTGACCATCTGTGTGATCGCTGCCAGATTCACGAAGGATGGTGCTCGAATCTTGCACTTGTACGGCGTGTTAGTGCCATCCGCAACTATGTAATAGCCTAGTTCTCCGCGAGGCGCCTCAATCTGATGGTAGACCTCTTTCCCCGCCTCGATCTTCAGCATCTTGGGCACTTTCCCAGTAATCGGACCATCCGGCAAATTATGGAGGCATTGCTCGACGATTTTCACGGATTCACGCATTTCCATGAGGCGGAGTGCATAGCGACCGTAGGAATCGCAGTCATTACTAACAGCGATTTCAAAATCGACCTTATCGTAAGCGGCGTAAGGCATTGCCTTGCGGATGTCGTAGGCAACACCGGAGCCTCGAAGTAGTGGCCCGGAAAGCCCCATGTCAATCGCATCGTCGGCGCTAATCACGCCCACGCCAGCAGTACGGTCGATCCAGATGCGGTTATTTGAAAGCAGCAATTCATATTCGTCGACACGGTCAGGGAAAGTGGCGCAGAAGCCAAGCACCGCTTTAACCCATCCATCCGGCAAATCACGGCGGAGGCCGCCAGGCCGGAACGCCGTAGTGGTCAGCCGGTCACCGAGGGCTGCTTCAAAAAAATCGAGGATGACCTCTCGCTCACGGATCGTCCACATCAGCATCGTCTGGGCACCGATATCCATGGCGTGTGTGCCCAGCCAGATCAGATGGCTGGCAATACGCGACAGCTCACAAACAGCAGTGCGCACGAATTGCGCTCGTTCCGAAACCTCATAGCCGCCAAGTTTTTCAACCGTCTCGACATAACCGAGGTTGCCATTCGGTGCCGCGAGGTAGTCGGTTCGATCAGTGAATGGGACATTCTGATAATAGTTGCGTGTCTCACACAGCTTCTCGGTACCACGATGCAGGTACCCGATGACCGGCTTGCAATCGACAATGGTTTCGCCGTCGAGATAGAGGATGAGGCGAAGCACGCCGTGCGTCGATGGGTGCTGAGGCCCCATGTTCAGTTCCATCTCGTGTGTTTTCAGCATGTGCTCAACAAATTCCGTAGGCTAACTTTCCGGTGTCTCGTCAGGTTTTTCCGATTGCTCAGGTTCCGGTGTTTCGGTCTCTGGTGTCCACAATGAACCGACGATACCGGTACTCGATAACTGCCGCTCCTGCTCGGTCATTTCGTAGTCACCGCGAATACGGTCAAACCGCCCGCCTCGGAAGGCCGCTTGCTGCCGGGTCAACAACTCCAGATTTGGTCCTTCCAAGGGGTAGTCTTTGCGGAGGGGGAACCCTTCCCAGTCCTCAGGCAAAAAGATGCGCTCCAACTCGGGATGCCCTAGAAACTCAACCCCGTAGAGGTCGTAGGCTTCGCGTTCGTGCCAGTTTGCTGTTCCCCAGACATCGGTGACACTGGGAACGCCCTCGCCGTCTTCGCAACCGACTTTAACGGTCAGGAAGTGGTTCGCAGCGATGGAATAGAGATGGTAGACCACGTCGAAACGCGGCGAGCGCTCGGTCCAATCAGTGACCGTCAGACTGGCTAAGTAATTGAACTTGGTTAATTCGTTGTCGCGCAGCCAGGTCAGGACGTTGATCACGTTGTCAACGTCTGTCCGAACCAGCGGGAGGCCAGCTGTGTCTTCACCCTCGTGTTGGACATCACTTGGGAATTGTCCTAGCAAGGCGGTGACCAGAGGGTTGGGTTCTGGCGCCACGCTTTCGCCAACTTCTGCCTGCGATTCGTTAGATTCGTTTTGGGGCTTTTCGTCTGCCATTTTGGCTGCTAACTCTTGTTACAAGGATTGCTGTTTTTTGTCCCGGCGGTGTGCTATTTGCGCAGTACGTGCATTTCGTCGATTTTGTCCTGGAGTCGCAGCACACCATATAGCAGAGCCTCCGGGCGGGGAGGGCATCCGGGAACAGAAACATCCACGGGTACGATCCTATCGACGCCCTGNAGGACGCTATAGGTTGGGTAGGGGCCACCGCAGGTTGAGCAGGAACCCATCGAGATGACCCACTTTGGGTCGGGCATCTGGTCGTAGAGGCGCTTGATTATTGGCGCCATCTTCAGTGTTACGGTGCCAGCGACGATCATCAGGTCGGCCTGTCGGGGTGTCGCACGGAAGACCTCAGCACCGAAGCGAGCCATATCGTAACGGGAGCAGGTGGTCACGATCATTTCGATGGCGCAGCAGGCGAGGCCAAATGTCATTGGCCAGATGGCAGATTTGCGAGCCCAACTGACTACACCATCCACGGTTGTCGTAAGAATATTTTCTTCAAACTTATGTTCTGCTAGACCCATTCAAGTGCTCCACGCTTCCAAGCGTATATGTAGCCGAATATAAGGATGGCAATGAAGATGACCATCTCAATAAACCCGAACAACGCTAGCTGTCTGAACTGCACGGCCCAGGGAAATAAGAAGATGGTCTCGACGTCGAAAATCAGAAACAACATTGCGACGATATAGAAGCGAATTGAAAAGCGTTGGCGCGCATCGCGNACTGGCTCGACACCGCATTCATAAGGCTCCAGCTTGCCTTCCAAGTCTCGCCCAGCCGGGCGGATGAGGCTACCTGCAACAAGGCCAATGACGGCGAACACGGTGGCGGCCACAGCAAACAGCGCAATCGGAAGGTATGCGGCCATAGCGGAAGTGCGAGAGTGATCTCAGGTGGAGCNAACGAGGATGCGTGGAACCANGGATTTTCTACCACAGGCCCTGGGGACTGTCAATCAACTGTAAACCTTAGAAAGTCTTGTATCTCATTGCATATTAAGAACTTGTGGGCTTGTGACTTCCTAATTCTCTATATTAAAGAGAAGCTATAATTTGTGAGCCAAAGGGACTAGTTGCCCGCCCTACAAGACGTCGGGAAGATCGGCTCAGCCGCCCTTTTGGGTAAGGTGATAAAGTTCGTTTGACTCCTCGATTCTCTCCATCGAAAAGGTGGTGCAATGCAGCGACGCTCAGCTGACAGCGTCGGGCTCCGCGATGGTGTGCTCACTATCCGGAACCTTAAGTCCGTGAACCAACTGGTCGGCGGTTTTGCTGGAGTCCGGACAGACTTCGCTGGCCGTGAACTGTTCGTTATGCGTACAAGCAGGGGAGTCTTNGGANNTCCACCTTTAAGGTCCCCAGGAGACTGTGTTCTCTTTCGGCAAAGGNTTTGATGTAGATCAATCTGTCATGGTGGCGNANGNTGGGAANGCANCTAAGAGTAAACAACCNCAGATGGAGTTGCTCCGCAATCTACCAGCGGTAGAGCGAGTTCTGGAGCATCCNGAGGTGGTGGCGTGGATTGAAGAAGTGGGCTGCGCTCGCCAATTTGCGACCCGTGCAGCTGGCATTTTTCTCGAAGAAATGCGTGCCGCNCTGCTTTCCGGAGAGCTGGACGGTGAGACGATGAAAACTCGTCTCGATAACCTCGCTGCAGGNATTGCTACAGCNGCGGGCAAGCTTACCGAGCCTCATCTGCGCCACGTAATCAATGCTACCGGNATTGTGGTGCATACAAACCTTGGTCGATCACCGTGGCCGGCTGCAGCGGCGGCACGCGCTGCTGGCCTTGGGCAGCGTTACTTGAACCTTGAATTCNANCTTGAGGATGGNGGACGTGGCCAGCGTGNCAAGGCCGTCGAATCTCTTGTCAACCAGTTGCTACCTGGTACCGGAGTCGTNGTCGTCAACAACAATGCTGCCGCAGTTCTTTTGGTCCTTAATACGTTGGCCGAAGGCAAGGAGGTGGTTGTTTCACGGGGCCAGCTGGTGGAGATTGGTGGCTCGTTTCGCGTTCCTGAGGTGATGGCCAAGAGCCAGTCGATTCTGCATGAGGTGGGAACCACGAACCGTACCCGGAGTCGCGATTTCGAGGAAGCGATTGGCCCTCAGACGGGAGCCTTGTTGAGTGTGCACCCGAGTAACTACAGGGTCGTTGGGTTTACTGAAGAAGCNGAACTTGAAGAGCTTGCTGCACTNGGGCGTGACCACGGTGTCCCAGTTATCGAAGATCTTGGCAGCGGTTGNTTGTTTGACCTCCGCGACGTTGGTATCCANGACGAGCCCACCGTGGCTCAGCGACTGGCGACTGGCGTCGATCTAGTGACTTTTTCTGGAGANAAACTCCTTGGCGGNCCCCAGGCAGGGTTCATAGTCGGCAAGCCNGACTACGTCGCCCGTGTGCGATCAAATCCTTTGTACCGTGCCCTGCGCTTGGACAAGGCGACCACTCTAGCGCTTGAGGGGACACTGGCGATCTACGTTAATGGTGATCTCGATGGTATCCCGACGATCCGGATGCTACGCATGCCCATAGCTGATCTTGAATCTCGGGCGAAGGCTATGGCGGATCGTTTGATAAAAGAGGAGTGTGGTGCTCTGCTCGAGATCGTAAAGGTTTTTTCCCAGGTTGGCGGTGGGGGTGCTCCGGGGAAAGATTTGCCATCATTTGGACTGTCGATCAACCCGCCGGACACGGCCCACGCCCTTGTTGCGCGCCTGCGAGATGCTGATCCTCCAATTATTGCCCGAATCGTTGGGGGCCGCGTAATTTTGGACGTGCGCACCGTCCTNCCGGATGAAGATGATGCGCTGGTTGGCTCTGTAGCGAAGGCTCTGATTGATTAATCGCGCGGCAAATAAGCAGGCAAACGAAGTCCTTCAGAGACAGACCACCTCGAATTGCTCTTGGTGCATCTGCCCATCCGGCAATAGGCTGACTGGTGCCTGAACCTCAGAGCGGATTTGGTGCAGCATCTCACGTTCGGACTGTTGCAGTGCTGTTGCGATCGAGGAGCTCGTGCGAAGCACGATGCCGTTACCATTGAGCTCTTTCTTCAAGCGTCTCACTTCACGGAGAATTTCGATGCAGATCGTCTCAACAGATTTTACCCGTCCCCTACCAGAACAGTAGGGGCACGGTTGCAGCATGATGCGCTCAAGGCTTTGCTTTACCCGCTGTCGGGTGAGCTGGATGAGCCCAAACTCGGACATTGGTAGTACATGGGTCTTCGCCCTGTCCTTCTTGAGCTCTTCAANCAGCGAATGTAGAACCTTCTCGTCGTTGGCCTTCTGTTCCATGTCGATGAAATCAATGACGATAATGCCCCCCATATCACGTAGGCGAAGCTGCCGAGCAATCTCCTTCACCGCCTCGAGGTTGGTCTTCAACACGGTGTCTTCGAGACGCCGTTTGCCGACGTATTTGCCGGTGTTGATATCGATTGCGACCAACGCTTCGGCTTGGTCGATGACCAGGTAGCCACCGGATTTTAGCCAAACTTTTGCTTCGAGAGCTTTGTCGAGCTGTTGCTGGACCTTGAAGGAGTCAAAAATCGGCATTTTCTTTTGATAGTGTTCAATCTTTTCGACCATNGTTGGCTGGAGNTGGCCGACGAAGCTCTTGGCGCGCTCGTATTCTTGTTGGTCATCGATCACAACACGGTCGAAATCGTCGGCAAAAACGTCGCGCAGCAAACGCAACAGAACCGAAAGGTCCTTGTGAATCAAACTTGGCGCCTTAGCTTCCTCGGAGCGGCGTTTAATTTCTTCCCATGCCTCGATAAGGAACATCGTGTCGTCCTGGAAGTCTTTCTGGCTCTGACCGGTTGCGGCAGTGCGTGCGATCAGCCCCCCGACATTCTTGGGGCGAATGTTTCTGATGATCTTCCGCAGACGATTTCGCTCGTTGCGGTCGGGGATCTTGCGGGATACACCGATTTGATCAACGGTCGGCATGTATACCAGGAACCGGCCCGGCAGAGAGACATTGGTNGTAATCCGNGCGCCCTTTGTTCCAAGTGGAGCTTTGGAAACTTGCACCAGGATCTCGTCACCCTTTTTTAGAAGATCTTCAATTCTCTGTCGTTCACGGGCACGGCGGCTGCGACGTTTGCTGGGCTTGTGGGCATCTTCCTCTTCATCGCTCTCCATCCAGCTGGAAAATTGTTCGATGTCGGCGAGCACGTCCGAGACATAGAGAAAGCCATCGCGTTCAAGGCCAATGTCGACGAAAGCGGATTGCATGCCCGGAAGAACCCGGCTCACCCGACCTTTGTAGATATTGCCGACCAGCCCGCGTGCCTGGGCCCGTTCAAGAACAACTTCTGTTAACTGTCCATCTTCCAGGATGGCAAGGCGTGTTTCATCGTTGCCAGAATTGGTGATGATTTCTTTGCGAGCCATGAAAATATCTCCGCGTGCCCCGACCCGGGGGAAACGCGATACGTCGACGTCTCACCGCTCCGGATGGGTGCTTGAGCACAAGGCGCACCGGTCCCTTGTCATGGAATCGACGAGGGTGCACGTACAGAAACGGCAGTTGGTATATCTGCCCGGTGATCGTTGCGCTGTTAAATAAGGTGAAAACAAGAAAACCCTTTCGGATCGCTCGCTTGCTGCCGCTGGCAGCCCGAAACGGGAGAACGCGTCGCCACTCTAGGCATCCGCCTACGCTCTCTACCGATGGGGCGTGCGTTTCAGCCCGCGTTAGCTNACGATCCAGAAACTCGTATAAAGTCCATTATAGCCGATTCTTCGTGGATGTGGCTATTGTTCAGGCATAAACGCTGGGATTCAATTCAGGAAACGGCGGTTCCGCACGGATATTACTAGGCCTATAGCAATTCCGCTTGTCAACGCCGAAGAGCCACCGTACGAGAGAAGGGGTAGGGGAATCCCGGTAATTGGGGCAAATCCGATCACCATACCGACGTTGACTAAAAGGTGGTAGAGCATCACTGTGGCCACTCCAGTGGCTATGTACGCACCGGCGCGATCACGGGCTAAGCGCGCGGTTTGTAGCACGCGCAGCAACAGCACCAGGTAGAGGGAGAGCACAAGTGTTACGCCGATGAAGCCAAGCTCCTCTCCAAGCACCGCGAAAACCAAGTCGGTGTGCTGGGCAGGTAGAAAATTCCCTTTGCTTTGGCTCCCGGCGTAGAGCCCGGTTCCGACCAGTCCGCCTGACCCGACGGCGATCTTTGATTGGACGATCTGGTAGGCAGCACCCAGTGGGTCGCGTCCGGGGTCGAGAAAGGTTAGAAGTCGGGCACGCTGGTAATCCTCGAGTAGGAAGTACCCGAATGGTGCCATCCCCACAGAAGCTACCGTCAAACGCATGGCGGATGCGTAGCGGATCCCTGCCACCCAAGCGATTCCAGCGAGTATTGGCAAGAAGCTACTGGCGGTACCCAGATCGGGTTGCACTGCAACCAGTATAAACGGCACTAGAACTAACACCGCCGCCACGAATAGGCGACGGGTGCCGAATGGTAGGGGATCAAGCTCAGAAAAATAATGAGCGAGCGCGAGGATGACCACTATCTTGGTCAATTCCGACGGTTGCCCACCCATGCTTCCAATGTTCAACCAGCTCCGAGTTCCGGATGTCACTGGGCCGAACAGTAAAAGCCCGACAAGGACAAACATGGCAAGTACCCACAGCTCATAAGCACGACTAATTAACTTGCGATAGTCGATGGCCGAGACGACTACAGCGAAAATGATCGCTGTTATTGCCCAAACAATCTGTCGTTGAAAGTGTCCAGCATCGCTGGCAGAAGCGACCAGCAAAACCCCTATCCCGAACAGCAGAGATAGATCAAACAGCAGCAGGTAGTCGAAGGCGCGGAACGTACGCCGGTCGAACAGGATCATCGCTTTGTTTCCTCCGTCGCCTCGAAATAGGTAGTCATCAACTGACCAGCGACGGGCGCAGCGGCGACACCGCCTCCAACACCATGCTCGATGAAGACGACAATCGCAATCTCTGGTTTTTCAACCGGTGCGATACCTACGAACCAGGCATGGTTCCTAAGACCCTCGGGGCGTTCTTCCTCGGGGCCTGCTGCAACTGCCGAAGCCACTTGAGCGGTGCCGGTCTTACCACCGAAGTCGTAGNNTGGGTTGGCAGCTCGGCGTCCTGTGCCGGTTACTGGCTTCANCGCTGCGCGCATNCCGGCCAGGANTGCTTCNCGATGATCAGGANGGAGGTCGACCTCGATGGCTTGATCNTNNGNCACATGTCTTGAACGACTATTTCCNGTGGAACTTTCCACCTTNTCAATCAAATAGGGCTTCATCTTCANCCCTGTGGCCAGNGTTGCCACCATGTGAGCAAGCTGTAACGGNGTGGTGNTTATTGGTCCCTGNCCGATCGACAAACCTATGGTTTCTCCCAGATACCAGTTGCCATCTCGGGGTGGTAGAGCCTGGGCGANCCACTCCTTAGTTGGCANGATACCTGTCGCNTCGTTAAGAAGGTCAATCCCAGTTTGGGCACCGAGTCCATATCGCTGTGCAACCTCGATGATCTGTTCCCGGGAAAGCTTAGCTCCGAGTTCATAGAAGTAGACGTTGCATGAGCGACCAATGGCGCTTTCCAGGTTCACCCTCCCGTGTATGGCATTACAACTTCGGTATTGCCCGTAGTACATCCCGCCTCCAGTACAGGTGACCGTTGTTTCGGGCCTTATCCTGCCAGNTTCGAGGCCTGCAACGGCCACCAGTAGCTTGAAGATCGACCCCGGAGGGTATGCACTTTGTAAGGCACGATTTTGAAGNGGTGTAGCGGGATCGTTCGTTACGGCGTTCCACTCGGCTTGCGAGAAGCGCCGTGNGAACATATTGGGGTCGAACGTCGGAGCAGATGCCANTGCTAGCGTACCGCCGGTGTTGACNTCGAGCATCACGATGGCCCCCTTTTTCCCCTCAAGCAAAGCCTCCGCTTGTTCCTGTANCCTCGCATCGAGGGTTAGAGTGAGCGTGTTTCCGGGCTCCGGTGGAATCTGGTTCAAAACTCGAATGGTTCGCCCTGCACTATTGACGATGATCTCTTCTGCACCGGCAAACCCTGACAGAAGGCTGTCATGAACGCGCTCAAGGCCAAGTTGGCCCACAATATCGCCCATTCGATAGCGGTCTTGCTCCCAGGCTGCTAGCTGCACGGCGTTAATTTCACCAACGTAGCCCATCACGTGCGCGGCGACGGTCCCTTTTGGGTAATGGCGCTTATGCTCGGGTTGGATCAAGACTCCGGGATACTCGAACGACCTTGCTTCAATCGCTGGCACCGAAGAAGGGGCAATGTCCCCGGCAATGACGATCGGTTGAAAAACAGGAATGCCCTGCTGTCTCTGGTCAAGGCGTTTGTGCAGCATGGAAGGTGTGACGTTGAGGATGTCGGCGAGCCATTGGAGGGTTGCGTCTCGATCATCGAGCTCTTCGCGGACAATGGCGACATTAAACGCAGGCCTGTTAGCGGCGAGTAGTGTGCCTTTACGGTCGATAACCAAGCCACGCGGAGCACGAACGATGATGCTTTGATGGCGGTTGTTGTCGGCGAGCTCACGATAGTGTTCCGCGTGTACCACCTGGAGGCGCCAAAAGCCCAACAGCAACAGCGTGACCATCAAGATGACAAAGCCTTCGGCAAGGTGTACCCGACGTCTCAGCCGGCTAAGGACAATCGGGCTTTCCAACGTCTCGTCGTTTGAAGCACTATGGTTGCGGCGGAAGATCGGTCCCCAGTGCCTACCTTTGCTCCCTTTTGAAGACTCGGGGCGCCACGGGCCGACTGTGTTCATTCGCCATCACCCGTAACGCCGACGTCGACCCGAACACGGCGGTGCTTGATTAGTTCTCGCTGCTGCCATTTGCGACCGGTGTAGACGACCAACATTGTTGCTGCACTGGTTGCCGCAGCTCCCAGGGAGACATCGCCTAAGCCAAACGGCGCTGGCCGCCCGAGTGATAACTGCCAGGCCATCACGATTAACCCTTCAATTATCACTGCCAAGCCTGTGATCATGGCCCCCGACAGTGGGCCACGCAACACAAACAGGCTGCTGAACATCGCAATGGTTGCCGCTATTGCGGTCTTAGCAAACGCATGGAGCCCGATTATGCCACCAGCAAGGCTGTCTTGGATTAAACCTGCGCCCGCGCCGAGGAGAATCGACCGTCGGAACGAGCTGCGCAGCGACTGCAGAACGACATACATCAGTAGCCAGTCGACCCTCCCGAGTCCCGACCAGACCTGAGGCAAAAATATCTGCAGAAGACCGAGGCCCAACAACACAAGCATCGAGAGGAGCGCGGTCATTCACGATCCATTTGTGGGGAAAGGAGCAGCACTTGTCCAATTTGCAGGACGTCAGTGAGGGAATCGACGTCGATGTTGAGAAATAGTGCCGTTTCAGCTCGTACCACTGGTAGTTGAGGAAGCCCTGGGACGGGCGCTCCTTCAGTGACGCGAAGTACTCGGCCGATTTCGAACCCCGCCGGGTAGATCCCGTCGTCGCCTGAGGTGACCACGATGTCTCCCCCCTTGACGTCAGCTAGGCTAGTGACGTAATCGAGTTTGAGAATAGCACCACCGGCGCCATGGACGACACCGTGAGCCAAGGTTCGAACGATCTTGGCGCCGACCGCATTTCGCGAGTTGGTGATTAGCTGTACCAATGCCGTCCACGGGCTTACTTGGATGACCCGACCGACCACGACACCGGTGGTCGATATGACCCCCGACCCAATTTCGATACCATCACGTGACCCACGATTGACTGTGAACGTTTCATAACCGTGCGCCATGTCGCGTCCGATGACCTGCGATGCGATCGAGTGGGTCGCGATGCGATCCTGTAAGTTCAATAGCTCCTTTAGGCGGATGTTTTCGCGTGACGTTTCCTCCAATGTCATGATCCGACGTTCAAGATAAATCACGCGTTGTTGTAGGGCGTCTGCCGCGGCAGCTTGACTGGTCAGTGCCACATAGTCGGACCAGCCAGAAGAGACCCTGGTCCACAGTTCGGAAATGAGACGATGGGCCGGCGAGACTACAGTTTGAATCGCACCCGCAACAGTGTTGGCAGTCTTAGCGCGATTGACCTGATACGAAATCATCACGAAGAAACCAAACAGCAGCCCGATAAGGAGCATAAGGGAGCTCGCCTGGCGGCTGATTGTTTTCATGTCGCCTCAGCTCATCGGTTGGGCATCATCCCGTCTCACCTACGGCCGGCACACCTGCCGCAGTAGATCCAGGTCATCGAGAATTCGCCCGACGCCGAGTACACACGCGGACAATGGGTCTTCGGCAACAGAAACAGGAATTCCCGTTTCTTCCCGTAGCCGCAGATCAAGGTTACGTAACAAAGCCCCGCCACCGGTCAAAATCACCCCTTTGTCGATGAAGTCGGCGGATAGTTCGGGTGGAGTACGCTCGAACGCCATTCGTACCGATTCCACGATCGAAGATGTGACTTCACTGAGCGCATCGCGAATTTCGCGGTCCGTGATGGTAACTGTTTTCGGTCTGCCTTCGATTAGGTCGCGTCCTTTGATGTCCATAGTCATCTGCTCATCCAGAGGATGCGCGGAGCCGATGTTGACTTTGACATCTTCGGCCGTGCGATCACCGATGAGCAAATTATAGTTTTGCTTAATGTAGCTGATGATTGCTTCATCCATTGCCGTGCCGCCGACGCGAATTGATCGCGAGTACACAATGCCACCCATTGAAATAACTGCCACATCAGTTGTGCCGCCGCCGACGTCGACCACCATATTCCCGGAAGGTTCGGTTATTGGAAGCCCGGCCCCAATGGCGGCAGCCATAGCTTCTTCGATTAAGAACACTTCCATCGCCTTAGCACGGTAGGCGGTATCCCTGACGGCGCGCTCTTCTACCTGAGTGATACCGCTTGGCACTCCAATTACGATACGCGGGCGAACCCAGATGCGCCCTTTGTTGGCACGGCGAATGAAGTACGAAATCATCTTCTCTGTAACGTCGAAATCGGCGATGACACCGTCCTTCAGTGGGCGAACTGCGACAATATGGCCTGGCGTACGGCCGAGCATTTCTTTAGCCTCCGAGCCCACTGCCACAACTTTGTTGTTGTTTGTATTGATCGCAACGATCGAGGGCTCCGACAACACCACGCCNCGCCCTGCTGTGAATATCAGCGTATTCGACGTGCCGAGGTCGATTGCTATATCGTTCGAAAAGTAGGACAGAATTCGGGGCATAGAATCCGAGCCAGGTAAGTGCATGAGGCTTTCACATCGCCACGGAAAAAGCGTTCCGTCGCATCCTCGCACCCATATTTACTATCTTACTGGGCGCGGGTACAAAGGAACGCCTACATCCAAAGGCGACGCAATAACCTAGAATTCTAGCATGGCCCTGTTCACCTCGGAACAATAGATTCGCTGAATTCAAGGCACTTTAGTGCAAAAGGCTTACTTTTCACGGTGCTGCTCGAAAGTCTGCTTGTCCCCAGCACTGTCACGCGGCTACCATTAGTTTTCTTATCGGCAGTGCCATCGTCCAGCCGTCCACTTTCCTTCTTTTCAGCTAAACAGAGACTAGTACCAAGGTAAGGTTGAAACGTGCTCGATACCATGCGTCGCAACGTTCGCAAACTCTCGTGGGTGTTGTGGCTTGTCATCGTTGCCTTCATTGCTTTNTATATTCCTGACNTNATCCGCGGNCCNTCAAACATCNTTGCCCGTGTTGACGGGGANCCGATTTATATCGNTGATTTCCAGCAGGCACTCCAGCAGCAGACCGCCTACTATCAGAGTGTCAGTGGAGGAAATCTTCCCGATGATTTCCTNCAGCAGATGCAGATCCGCGAGATTGTGCTTGAGTCACTGATCCGTGACCGNCTCATCCTGGNCGCTGCTCGCGATCAAGGTTTATCGGTTAGCGCGCGNGAGGTACAGGTGCGTATCATGGAGTATCCGGCATTTCAGGAAGACGGCATTTTTATNGGGCCCGACCGTTACAAGCAGATACTNCAGGCCAACGGGNTTTCGTTCGAGGAGTTCGAGCGTCAGGTNCANAATGAAGTCCTCTTCGAAAAATTTNCCGAGCTGGTGAGCAATGGAGTCACGGTTACCANCCGNGAGNTTGANGACGCCTACCAGCGGGCCAACGAGCAAGCTCAATTTGANTTCTTCGTCGTTCCCTCCACAGGCCTCGAATCTGAAGNTTCGGAATTATTGACNGATGAAGCGGTACGTATNCTGTTCGAAGAAAACATCTTCGACTATCGGGTGCCCGAGAGNCGCAGGGTCAGTTTCGCGGTTATTGAGACAGAAGCCATTCGAGAATCTGTCGAACTCGACGAGCAGGAACTGCGGACCGCGTACGCAGCNAGCATTGAAGAATTCACGATNCCNGAGGAAGTACGTGCTCGACATATCTTGTTTCGTCTACCGCCGGAACCNGACGAAGAGACNATTACCGAGACAAGTANNACTGCNCAGGAGATNCTNGGCAAGNTNCGTANCGGTGCTGATTTCTCAGCCCTNGCCGAAGAGAACTCTGATGATACTGCAACCGCTACGTCCGGNGGAGACCTTGGGTGGTTCCGCCGTGGTCGNATGACNCCGGAATTCGAGGAAGTAGCCTTTTCNCTCGAAATTGATGAGACGTCGGANATCGTACAGACGCCGTTTGGCCTGCACATTATCCGTTTGGATGGCAGCCGCCCGGAGCAGGTGCGGCCTTTCGAAGANGTGCGCGGCCAACTTGACCAGCGTATTANGNTTGAGCGTTCCGAGGAGATTGCAGACCAGCGGGCTGAAGAGCTAAGGGTCGAGGTNCTTCGGCGTNCCAACTTTGAGGATCTCGNTNCCCAGTTTGNTTTNGAACTTCGCGTGAGTCCCCNGTTTTCACAACTCGAGGGTTTTTCNGAGGTGCTCTCGCCGGAGTTCACCCGCCAGGTGTTTGTCGCTGGGCGAGATCGAGTCTCGGAACCGATTCGGTTTGGTAATGGCTACGTAATCTTCCGCGTCGAGGAGATCATCGAGTCGCACGAGCCGGAGTTGGCCGAGGTTGAGGACGCAGTGCGTAGTGACCTCATCAGCCAGCTCGCCGAAGANCGTGCNGCCGAGGTGGCAGATGAATTCGCTGCGCGACTTGNGCAAGGCGAGGGATTCGATGTCCTGGCTGCTGAGATTGCTGCCCCGATCCAGTCAACGGAGCTGATCCAACGTNACGGAGTCGTTCCTGATTTGGGNCGGCAGTCGGCGTTGGTACTTGCGGCGTTCGACCACGCACCAGGTGAGGTGGGTGGTCCCGTTAAGGTCGANAGAGGCTATGCTCTGTTTCGCGTCACGGCCCATGTGCAGCCAGACTGGGGGCGGTACGCAACCGAGGGCGATGCGCTGAGGAACGAGATGCTTAACCAACGACGCAGCGGTCTTTTCGAGTCGCTTGTCCGCGAGTTGCGGGAGCAATACACAGTGGTGACCTACGAGGACATAACCGCCGCAATCATCAGCTGAAGAGAAGCGGGNACTCNAAGGACCCTCTGCTAGCAATCGATAGCACCTTCATTCTCACGCTCCATGAGCCACTCGTCGATGCGCGCCTTCCTGAAGCGCCATTGATTGGCAACTTTAGAGGAAGGNATGCTACCCTCGCGCGCCATTCGATAAACGGTCGATTTATGTACGCGGAGGTANTTGGCAACTTCCTCCAGGGTCATGATAGTGGGATGCTGTTCGATACCTGNNTGNGATGAATCGACCATGTNNTNGCCCAGTGTGCGTTCCTATTAATTAGTAATCATTACAATCTATAACTGNTATTCAAAACAATAAATCTATCCATCAATATAAATTGAATATAAATTAATTATTTCNTCTAATAATTAGCACGTTTGTTTATCCAATNAAGTGCTTTTTGCAGACAATAGATGACCCAGAGNAGACCGGGAATCTCGGGAAGAAGNTTNAATTGGCTCGATTGACCCCTCACNATAGCTGCCCTAAGATCCGAGTTTCAGCCAACCGNGTGTCGGGAGGTCGAAGGTGAACGCNGAGGAACTATCGGACAGCTTGGTGGGTTGGTTGCGGTCGGAAGTTAAGGCTGCTGGNTGCCGCGGNGTGGTGTTTGGACTGTCCGGAGGTGTTGACTCGTCGTCGGTCGCGGTNCTGGCNCGACGGGCATTCCGTGACGAGCATCTTGCTGTCATCATGCCGATCGAATCAGACCCTCGAGATCGAGANGANGCNTTGCTATTGGGGGAAAAGTTCGGTCTCCAGTGTCGNGAAGTCCATTTNANCCCNGTTTTCGAAGCGTTTGCATCGACGTTAGAAATAGGTACGGCGATGGGCACTCATGATCTTTCGTTGAANAACATTAAGCCTCGCCTCCGCATGACAACGCTCTACTACTTTGCTGGTCGCAATCAGTATCTCGTCGTCGGAACTGGAAATCGCACTGAGCTGACACTGGGATATTTCACGAAGTACGGTGATGGCGGGGTTGATCTGCTNCCCCTNGGGCATCTTGTCAAGCATGAGGTNCGGGAGCTTGCTGNCCACTTGGGAGTGCCCCAATCAATNNTCGACAAGCCGCCGACGGCAGGAATGTGGCAGGGNCAGACGGACGAGTCCGAACTCGGATTTTCNTACGATGANCTCGACCGNTATCTCGTTGGNGGGCAGGGTAGCGANNAGCTNGNGTNGCGTGTCGAAGAACTTCGACGTGGGAACGCNCACAAGCTACGAATNCCTAAGCTACCNCCCNCTTACGGCTCCTAGTTGTCNTNCTCAGANGGCATTTCTGAAAGAGGNGAGGGACGGGTNGTAGACCCAAACGTCTACCTGGTCGACTGCTTTCGACTTGCCCGCAAGATTTGGGATGATGGCTNCCGNCCCGATTTCTTGGTTGCAGTTTGGCGCGGGGGTGCCCAACCAGCAATCGTTATTCAGGAGTTTTTTCGTTGGANGGGNCACNACNCCTACCATACAGCGNNCCGAAAGNAATCGCACAAGGGTGCGGNCTTCGGTGGCGGCATAGACATTAAGGGATTGGACCACGTCTTGGANGTCGTCGAGACNAGCGATGAACTGCTGNTCGTCGATNACGTCTTCGGCAATGGCCGGAACATNTACGAAGTNGTCAGTTACCTACGGCGCAAGGCGAGACGAAATGTTCCNNNGGTTCGNGTNGCNACAGTTTACTTTCACCCGGCCCGNNAGCGGTTCGGTGCTGNACCTNACTACTANCTNCACGAGGGCNAGNATGCACTTCTGCTGCCCNACCGGTTGAGCAATATCAGNGAGGAGGAGATTCTCCTNCNGTATCCCNAACTNCATGGNTCGNTATACGGCTAANGCAATGGTGGAACGATCATGGGATTCGCACGGCATCTTCAAGCTGAGATTATGGATTCACCGGATCTCGACGAGCGCCGCCACNTGATTGCGTTGGATGCCCTGCAACGTATTAACTACTTTTCCGGGACGGTTGGACAGCTTTGGTCCGATATTCAGCCAACTGTGGTCNGATACCGTGACCACCGNCTTACTCTCCTCGACCTGGCGTGTGGTGGTGGGGATGTCGCCCTGGGATTGGAAGCCGAAGGCCGNAAACAGGGATTNGANGTCCNNGTGGTGGGTTGTGACGCGAGTCCAGTGGCGATCCGAAGAGCTCGACGACGAGCNCAANGGGCAGGTTCCAAGGCGCNCTTTTNCTGTCTCGANGTGCTCCGAGACCCACTGCCCACCGGGGCCGACATNGTTTTCTCAACACTCTTTCTGCACCATCTCTCAGAAGACCAAGCAGTCAACTTTTTGCGCCGGATGGCTGATGCTGCGAGCCGGTTGGTAGTTGTGCTTGATCTCGAACGCACACGCCAGGGTTACCTGCTTGCGTGCGTGGGAGTCCGTCTGCTGACAACTTCTGATGTCGCCCGATTTGATGGGCCGGCTTCAGTGCGGGCAGCATTCACCCGAGAAGAAGCACAAGCNATAGCGCGAAGTGCGGGGCTGGATATGNTTGTGAGAGGTTGCTGGTTGCAGCGTTATAGCNTGNCCTGGGCNAAATCGTGATCGGCTTTACGGGGAAAGATGAGCAGCGAAGATCCCGGCGTCGATGGGATGTCGTTGTTGTTGGCGCTGGTCCTGCAGGTGCAGTGGTAGCTCGCGAGCTTGCACTAGCGGGCGCAACTGTTCTCCTCGTTGATCGGCGCCGTTTCCCACGAGACAAGGTCTGCGGTGGTTGTCTTAGCGCCCGTACAGTAGCGCGGCTCGGTCAGCTCGGATTGGACAAGGCCGTCGATCAATTGGGTGGCAAGGCTCTGCGCCGATTGAAGTTGGCTGGCTGGGGACATTTGGTGAGCTTGTCGCTTCCTGGTGGCATTTCTGTATCACGGTCGGCGCTAGATGCGACGTTGGTGAATTCGGCGCTTGCCGTTGGCGTCGAATTCCGATCACGTTGTCACGCAAGAGTGGGTGAAGCACACGGTGGGTTTCGATCGGTGATACTGGGGTCCNGAACTAAGCTTGAGGTGATGGCATCGCTTGTTATTNATGCTTCCGGCCTTGGTGATTCGNTCGTCCTCGANTCCGAGCGCTTAGGNCGCACCAACAGCCACCGCATCGGTTGTAGCGCGATCTTGGACCATAGTGGCAGCAGGTACGAGAGCGGGACGATCCACATGGCGATCGGGACAGGGGGTTATGTTGGCGTGGTACGCATAGAGGGGGATCGTTTAAATGTTGCTGCGGCGCTCGATCCAGATCTCATTCGGCTTCATGGTGTTGGGACGGCGGTTAGGTACGTGCTCAATGCAGCCCGTTTCGAATCGATTCCAGGGTTAAATTCCGTCCCGTGGAAAGGTACGCCACCGATGATGCAGGAGCCGAAGTGGCTTGCCAAAGAGCGCCTGTTTTCGATCGGGGACGCTTCGGGTTATGTGGAGCCATTCACTGGAGAAGGAATTGGTTGGGCAATCCACTCGGCAACGCTCCTAGTACCGCTCGCCTTGAAAGCGATAAAGGGTTGGAACCCAGGTATGGCTGCTGATTGGGTGGCGCTACGTCGAGGCGAACTCGCACGAGCCCAGCGAGATTGTCGATGGTTTACTTGGGTACTCCGTCACCCGTTTATTGCCCGTGGCGCGTTGCGAGGCATCGAGAGTATGCCCGTTCTTGGTGGACCTCTTGTCCGACGTTTGCACGGCCCAACGATCTCGGGTGCGACAACGACATGGCCTTAAGGATCGCCGGTATCGGCACTGCGGTGCCCAAGTATTCGATTTCCCAGGCAGACGCAGCGGAGGCGAGCAAGTGGTTTTGTTATGCCGCTGATGAACGCCTGCGTCTGATTCCGGTTCTCTATCGACGGTCTGGTGTGAGCAGGAGACACAGTGTTCTCTTGGAAGCCCCTGATGGGGACCCGTTCGAACGGCAGTCATTCTATTCGAAAGTGACTGACGAGAATGATGGTGGGCCGACGACGTTGGATCGTATGAGCATCTATGAGCACGAGGCACCGCCCCTGGCCTTGGATGCAGCACGGCAAGCTGTTGCTGACGCCGACGTCGATCCAACTAGTATCACCCACATCGTGACGGTTTCATGCACGGGGTTCCATGCCCCTGGAATTGACGCCTTGCTTATTGAAGATCTTGGGTTGCGGCGGACAGTGGAGCGTACCCACGTTGGTTTCATGGGTTGTCATGGGGCGCTCAACGGCATTCGTGTAGCCTCGTCGTTTGNTCAGGAGAATCCCAATACTCGGACACTGATCTGTGCCGTGGAGCTTTGCACGCTGCATTTTTATTACGGTTGGGATGCTGAAAAGATTGTTGCCAATTCGTTGTTTGCCGATGGAGCTGCCGCAGTGGTTGGTATTGGAGGTAAACCATCAAGCGGTGCCTCTGATTGGATTGCGACTGGGAGTGGAACACTCTTGATTCCGGGCTCCAAAGAGGCCATGACATGGAGAGTTGGTAACCACGGTTTTCACATGACTTTGTCGCCACAGGTGCCGCAACTGATCCGTGAAAACGTGCGGGATTGGCTAGTCAAATGGCTGAGGGAGCATTCTCTTTCGATCGAGGACGTAGCAACTTGGGCTGTTCACCCTGGTGGTCCGCGTATTTTGAACGCTTTTGAGGAGGCCATTGGTTTGGATAAAGGGGCGATGGATATTTCCCGCGAGATCCTCGCCCAGTTTGGCAACATGTCGTCGGCGACCCTGCTTTTCATTCTTCAACGACTGCGCCACAGACGGGCTCCGCGTCCTTGTGTCGCAGTGGGTTTCGGCCCCGGAATGGTGGTGGAGACCTTGTTGCTACGGTAGGTGGTCAGTAGCAACCGGAACAGGTTCGTCCTCATGCCGGATTTTGGGCACGGAGAGTGAGACCTTTTAATATCTTCCCAGCAGATAGCGGATGGTGAAATAGGCAGACACTATTAGTGCCGAAAAACCAGCAACAGGGGGTGTCGGAAAGATAAGCGCCAGAAAACCGCTAATGTAGGCAAGGAGCACGATCGCTGCCACCGCTACCTCGGGGCGCAGGCGACGATCTCTCAGCGCTCGCTTGGCATCTTTAAAGAGCGGTTCGCCGACCATGAAGAGCACTGGGAAAGCAAGCATTGCCATGGCGAAGCGTTGGGTGAGTGGGTCGGGCCATGGCGCGCCAAAGGCAAAGGCTGCCGCGAGCATCAAGATAATTGGTAGCGTCAACAGCCAGAGCCAAAAGAGGCGGCCTTGCTCTTCGCGTCGACGAACTCTGGTGCGAGCCACGGGAGAGTGGGTTTATTTCCCCGGTCCGGGGTTAGGGACGTTGACCGCCGCCATCCTCGATCGCGGCAAAGCGTTCCAGGATTTCGGCCTCTTGATCAGCAGTGAGATATTCCTCGGCGACAAGAAAGAGGATGTGGTCTTCCTTCAAGAGGTGCTCACGGATCAGGTGGATGATGTATAGGCCGTAGCCACGTAGCATCTGTGCTGCAAATGTCGCCCCTTTGCCCGATTCAAGATCACGGCACTCACTGAGGGCCTGCTTGAATTTAGTGTTCATGATGTTGAGATCCTCATGATCAGCGATTCGGGCGTCGATCCTGAGGTTCTCCGGAGTGAAAAATTCCTTCAGAAATGGGAACAGACAGTCCTCTTCTTTCTGATGATGAATTGCCATCTCGCCGTCGATATAGAGCGCTACCGACTCAATGCGATCCAAAACCTCGGGGGCTGGTCCCCGGTCACCGAGCTGTCGTAGGGCGCCTGAGAGCACGTTTAGTTGCTCATCTATCTGGCGATGTTCAGCGCGGAGGATCTGTGTCGGACTCAGCGGGATGGCTTTGGGGCTAGACTTGGAAGCATTAGGCATGAAAAAGAAGTGACGGTGTGGGCGCGGTGAGCACCAAAATCCTGAAAGCAATTTCTAGTATAGTCGTCCCGTTCGCACCCGACAATCAAAGGCACTTGATGGCGGTAATGTCCCAATGGGCACAGACTAACGTCATATACGCGGAGAATCATGGCTCTTTGGAGGGTCAAGCAGGCGGCGGAATATCTTGGAATTAGACCCAAGACCCTTTACGAGTGGGTTCGTTTCGGGCGCGTGCCTTATCGCAAGATTGGTTTTAACGTGCGCTTCGATCCCGAAGAACTCAAGCAATGGATCGAAGGCCAGTCACAGGGTTTCGACTCTGATGACACTAGTGTGCCGAGACCGGAAGCTCCAGATTCCAAGACCCTGTCACATCTTGCTGTCGAAGCGTCGACAGTCTTGCGTGACCTCGAAAAGGATGTCGGTACTAATCTCAGCTTCCCGCAACGTCGCAAACTGCTCGAACTAGCGAAGAAGCTAGAACAGGCTGCGAACGATTTGGACGCCTGAGTCCCTGTTATGAAGATGTTTGTGTACGGCGAGCTATGCAAGCCGCCTGTTCTCTTAGAAGTTCTCGGGCGCGTCCCGATTTCGGAACCCGCACTTCTCGATGGGTTCTGCCGCGAAGTCAACCCGCCAACCGGGTATTTCCACGCCGTTCGCCGTCCTGGTGCTCTAATCGCTGGGCTACTACTCAAAAGTATCAAGATGAACGAACTCGAGAAACTAGATTGCTTTGAGAATGTGGAGGGAGGGGAGTACGAGCGCATCGAGGTCGACGTGAAAACGCTCAGGTCGTCAGCCAGGAAGACAGCCTGGGCCTATGTTGCGACCTAGGTACTGTGCGGATAATGTGCAGAGGACGCGGTGTTCTCTGACAAGCTACTTAGGACAAACTATACCCATGAAGCCTGGTTGAAGTCCGATGCTGCCAGTTTTCGTGAGAGGGAAGCGCCTGCGGCCTACACGTTGTCAAGTTTTGCGATGATCTCTCGCATATGCCACTCAACAACTTCGTCATAGTAGGATTTTATCGAATCCATCGTATCCTGCCGGTCCTCAGGGCCGGTGGCTTGACGGTAGGCTTCGATAGAATGCCGAAGCTCGTTGCCCAAGTTCTCCACATCCGAAACGATTTCCGGTCGGTTACACTCCGACCACTCACGAAATTCCTGCCAGCGCGTGATGTAGTTACGCAGCTTCATGAAGAGTCCTAGAGTCCTATTGACAGTGAATATACCATCGCGCCTAAAAAGTAAAAAGGGCTGGTTAGCTCGTCTGACTGGGGTTTTGGGCATTACTGTCCTCTTCTCCATCAGTGTGTCTGGATGCAGACTGGAACTCTCTGCGGATGCCACCAGGTTGTCTCCATCAGTCAACGAAATTCAGGGATTTCTCGATCGAGATTTCGTTCGTCGGGCTCTCGACGAAGCAGGCATTTTGGCTCGCCGGTACGCTAATCCGAGGAGTGATTTAGTCCACGGCTGGGCGCTCTGGCGCAATGGAGACGTTTACGGTGCCGAGTCGCGATTTCGGCGAGCTGCGGAAGCCGGACTAGATGAAGGTAACATCGGGTTGGCAGCAGTCTACGCTAGTGAACCCGACTGGCCACAAGTTGTCGCGCTAGCTTCCGGGAAGTCTTCAGGGACGGCTTATGCTTTACTTGCAAGCGCTGCCTGGGCCAGAGGTGAGGGTGGTGCTGCGGCGAGTGAGTTGCTTGCATGGAACCAAGTAGAACCAGCTACAGCCCGCGGACGTGCAGCGGGCGCGATGGCTGCCGCTATCGGGCGATTCCAGGGTCCGCCACAGCAGTGGAATGGTGACGCAGTGGTCTTGCCGATCCGTGAACTCGCCGAGGGTACATGGGTTGTTGAGGCCAAGATCGATAGCGAGCCTGCCTTGCTGAAAATCGATCCAACGTTTCGCCAGAGCATTGTTTCAGAACGTTTTGCGACAGCAGCAAGTATCGTGGTGGATGGGCCAAAGAACGTAGCAGGCCAGACAGCGAGCAACAGATGGCCATCGATCATGGGAGCCCGGCAAGCGGCGCTGATGCAACTGGAACTTGGTACGGTCATGGTCCGCAACCTCATCGTTGCGGTCAGTGATCTAACCGATGACTTTGATGGAGTTCTCGGTGCGGACTTGCTGAGCAGCGTGCGGTGGAGTTTGAACTTGGCAGACGCTGAGATGATGTTTTCCCCTCCGGCGCAAACTGTGGTCGCTGATGAGCTCAGCCGTAGCTTTGAAGGGCGTACTATTGCATGGCTCAGAGCGCGTGTAATACGTGAGGGACTTGGCGCTCAGATATTGCTATTCCCACGCATCGCTAATAAGGTCGCCGCTGCTGGTATTGATCTCAGCGGGATTTCGCGGCTCGATTCTGATCTTCTCCCGGCAGCTGCGGGTAGTGGCATCGCAGCTGCCCAGCTTACTCTGGGTGGATGGCGTGGAGATGTACGGTGGCACCCAGCTTCGCTCACTGGTTGGGCGATCGACGGTGGCGTTGCTCCGATAGCGGTGATCGGAGCCAACTCTATCGACTCTTGGGCCTTGCACTGGTATCCAGAGACGCAGCAGCTTCGTGTTGACGTGTTGCCTCCTTCGGCCAGCCAGCAAGATGGTCCGATGATTCAGTCGAGCACGCTTTCGCAGGAGTTTCTCCACTAGCAAAGTGACGATGACCGACGAGCAAGCATCCCCGAGAGTTGATTCTGAGGCTCGCGTTCACCCGGACGCTGAGCTTGGATGCGGTGTGACGGTGGCGATGGGTGCGATTGTCGAAGCAGGTGTCGTGTTGGGTCAAGGCTCAGAGATTGGGCCTAACGCCATTCTTTATTCCGGGACCGTGGTAGGCGATGAGGTCAAAGTGGGCCCTGGGGCGGTTCTCGGGGGTACCCCGCAGGATCTCAAATTCGACGGTGGGCCAAGTGGTGTAGTTGTAGGTAATCGCACTGTGGTCCGTGAGTACGTCACTATCCACCGTTGTGTTGAGCCGGGGGCAAACACCATTGTTGGCAGTGACTGCTTATTGATGGCTACCTCGCACGTCGCCCACGAGTGCATACTGGGTGATGGCGTCATCCTTGCCAATGGAGTGATNATGGCTGGGCATGCCACGGTTGGTGATGGTGCTTTTCTGTCAGGATATGTCGTCGTACATCAGTTTGCCCGCATCGGTCGACTCGCAATGGTGAGCGGGGCCAGCACGGTGCGGCAGGATATCATCCCGTTCTGCGTCGCCGACGGTCATCCTGCGCGGCCAAAAGGTCTGAACGTCGTCGGAATCCGACGGGCCGGAATGTCANCAGAACANTTGCGTGACCTTAAGCGTGCNTACCGTGTTCTATTTGGTCATGAGGGTACCCTCGACAGGAGGCTCACCGAACTTGGTGAGGACTCGCGGGAAGGTGTTCCAGAGGTTAGCGAGCTAGTCGAGTTTGTACGCGCCTCGGATCGTGGGATTGCTCGCCCACGCCGCAGGCCTCGTTTATCTTGAGCCGGTTAGAACTCCCAGCTGAGCATCCCGACTACGCGACGCATCCGAAAAAGGCTGTCGATTAATTTGACACCATCTAAGTCTAGCTTTGCTCGCGCTACGCGTACATCAGCACGNGCGGCCAGGTTGCGCTTGATGTAGAAGCGTAAACCCCCGCCTATCTGAATGAACGGGGCGCTCTCCCTCGTTGGCNCAGGGTTGATACCAAGCTCTTCGAAGATAGCGGTCTTCGCATCTGGAAATTTGGTTGATGCTTGCAGAAAGCCCCCGCCCAAAGCGATGTAAGGCACGAACTTGGATGTGCGTGCCCCAGTCTGCACAATGAAGCTACCCATCACCTGGGCGATACGTCCTCCGGGACCGAATNTCATACTGGCCTCCGCCTCGAGGCCGACACTNGCCTTTGGTCCGAAGAAGTATGCGATTGCTCCCCCGGTTTGGAAGGCACTCTTTCCTGAGAACACCGACCCTCCGAAGGCTGACAAGACTGGCCCGGATGCTGGGTCGTTCACCGGCGGCGGATCGCGACGTTCTCCTTCTTGTTGTTCCTTCGGGCTTGTCCCGGTTTCTAGGTGGGCAATTAGCGGCACCGAAATGCGGGCAAATCCGGTTATTGTAGGCGTCAATGCTTCTGCCTTCGTTACGATAAAGAAAGATAGTGCCAGCGCACTCAACACCGCTGTTAAGTGGATTCTGGTTNTTGCA
Organism: Acidobacteriota bacterium; assembly: GCA_002722645.1. GTDB lineage: Bacteria > Acidobacteriota > UBA890 > UBA890 > UBA890 > UBA890. Next base: position 21,819 of record PBML01000051.1, on the reverse strand, counting down.
CTGGAGGAATGTCTATGAGCACGCATCAGTAAATAACGGCTGTTCCGGTGGGGAAATTTGCCGTCTGATTGGTTAGCTGAATAATCTCGCCACCGACGACTTNGGGCAAGGTCCCTTCGAGCACGACGAGCTGAGAAGGCTCAACNNGATCGCCGTAGAGAGCCTCGAGTGTGACGAGNAGTTGAGATCCGGACAAATCGGCAGGAAACGTCAATCCCGCTGGCGCGTTAGCGAGGAAGTCCTCGCCGGGNACNTCTGGNGCTNCNNNGNTCAAAGGCCCACTCCACGGATNCCTGAGGTCCCTGGTGTCAGNCGTTNTGAAGCGTCCCATCGTGACCGGTATCCCATTAATCACCATGAAATGCTCGAACATATAAATGTTGTTNATATCTGCCAGCGTCATTGTTGGCTGACCATTGGCATTTATTGCCCAAACCCCCGATCCTTCATTGGTGTTTGGACCGTCTGTAGGCGTAAAGACACGGTAACTCCCAGAAGCTTCTTGAATGCCTGCAGGGAAAGGAACAACCAGTGTCGCAATTCCATCTATGAAGGGTCCCTGCAAAATGACTGCNTCGCTTGGTGCGTCACCGATGACTCCCGTTGGTTCAATAGCTATCAAGATACTGATTGCGCTGAACAGAGNCTCACTTGCTGTGAAACGGTCGATCACGCTGCCTTGCTNGTCGANGGGCTGTCCATTGCTATTGACGTTAAACGTACCAATGCCGACGCGATCACCTTTTTCGAGCCTAAGCCACGCTGAGTAGATGCCCTGGTCTAGAGGCTGGAGTCTTTCGAATCCCATCGCTACGCCGCGAAGATCACCAAGCGCCGCTGGCAGCGGNCGAAACTCGGACGGTGTTTCGCCGCACCCTGGTACCATCAGTAGTAGCAGCAAGATGATGAAAAAGNCCGGCTTCATTCTGCAGCGGCTCTCCCTTCCAAGATCTTGAGCATGAGTTCGTAGAGGACTTGTCGATCACTGAGTCCCTGGGCCTCGCCACTTNGCCAGGCTCCCATTACTCGGTCCTCTGAGACGGATTCATTTCTCAACCAGGATCGACAGTCTTCCCATGTGGGAAGCCAGACGAAATTTTCGATCAATTCATNCGGGCCCCCGGCCATGACTTCGAAGGTGTTGGTGCTATCAATTAGGAAGATCCCTGCTTGAAACGGGGACCCAGCGCGCATTATTCCGTTGATGTCGAACACGTATTGTCCGGGGCCAGGTCTCCAGTTGAGCCCNGCGGCACGCAGTTTCATCACGGTGTTAATTTCGGATTCACTAAAACGCACTCTGGTCCTCTAAAGCGTTATCAAAGTTTCCTACTNGAGTCTCCGAAAAGTCTACCTGTTCAGTGCCCACTTCGCTTGGCGTACGCTGTGGAGTCATAAACATCGGCGTTGACGCAGTTCGGCGCTCGATCACCCTGCAACATAGCGATGGCATTGGTAGCCGCCATGGTTGCCATCTTGTCGCGCGTGCCACGGCTGGCGCTGCCCAGATGGGGCAACAACACAGCGTTTTTACACTCCGCGAGTCCTTGCACCATTTCCGGTTCTCGCTCGTAGACATCGAGNCCGGCTCCAGCAATCTGACCTTCGTTAAGGGCAACAACTANCGCTGCCTCGTCGATGATCGGGCCCCGAGCCGCGTTCAGAATATATGCGGTAGGTTTCATTTTCTCGAATTCCGCGGTGCTAATCAGATGCCGAGTTTCGTTTGACAGAAGTGTGTGGATGGAGACGAAGTCACTTTTGGCCAGTAGCACGTCGAGATCAGCCCACTCTGCCTGATCATCGGCTTCGATTGCCTCCCGCGCATAAGGGTCGTAGGCCAGAACACGCATGTCGAATCCCATTGCCCGGCNTGTAACCGCCTGGCCGATACGGCCGAAACCAACCACTCCGAGAATTTTTTTCCGACCATCCCCGCCCGGTGAAGTGTCTTCGCCGAGCAAAAGATTAGGTCCCCAAAGCTTGTAGTTACCACCCCGCATGTACTCGTCACCCGTGACGATGTTGCGTGACACTGATAGGAGTAGTGCCCAAGTGAGATCTGCGGTTGTGTCGGTGAGCACGCCGGGTGTATTGCTCACAGGAATCCCGAGTTCGGTCGCTANGCCGACGTCGATGTTGTCGTAGCCGACAGCAAACTGGGCAATTCCGAGTAAAGAGGGGTTAGCCTCCATAACTGCGCGGTTGACTGGTTCCGTTAAGAGCGACAGCAGCACGTCGGCCCACCGGGCACCCTCGATGACCTCATCTTGGCTTGGGCCCTCGTCCTCCTCGCCTGGCCACACCCGCATTTCAACCCCAGCTTCCTCTAGAATATTAAGTCCTGCGTCGCGAATTCGGCGAGTAACGAACACCTTTCCAAGGCTCAAAGCTGTCTCCCTTCAAGTCTCCCGGCGTCTGAGACAAGGCATCCGGGGCGGTCCCCGCAGTTCAGGAGGGGACCCCTGCGGCGACGAAATCCGCGAATCCATCGACATCGTTGACTGCGGCTTCCAGACGAGATAAACCCTCGCGGAGTTGTTCCATATCGGCGGCAGTGCTTAGCCGCAAGTAGTGTTCGCCTTCGCTGCCGATGCGGCAAAACGAAGGCCGGTCCATGGTGGCGACACCATGTTTGTATAGCGCGAACATCTGCAGCATCGTGGACGGACTCGACTTTTCCTGTTTTTCTACAGACAGGTTGTTGAAAGCCTCGATAGCCCCGATTGACTCACAGGCTTCCGCGATGTTCGGGAAAACGTAAAAGGCACCCTTCGGCATAACACAGGTGATTCCCGGAATTTCATTGAGNGTCTGCACGACGAATTTGCGACGCTCGTCAAAAGCGCTAACCATCTTTGCGATGACAGCGGCGCTCTCCGGACTTTCGAGCGCAACCCGCCCGGCTTCCTGCACAAACGGCGGGGTACACGAAATGGTNTTGATGTTGAAGTTNTTAAAAACCTCTGCCTCTNCGACCGTCGGNAGNACTACATATCCNAGCCGCCACCCNGTCATGGCNAAGGNTTTGGAATGGCCGGAAGCGANNAGAGTTTTTTCTTCCATTCCAGGAAANCTAGCTATGCTGGCATGCTNTAGGNCGTCGAAGATGATGTTCTCGTAGATTTCGTCGGAGTAGACGCGGACATCGGCAGGTGCTTTTTCACAAACTACTTCGGCCATCTCTGCCAAGGCTTTGGACTCGATAAGGCCGCCCGTTGGATTGGCTGGAGAGTTCAGGATAATCACCTTCGTTTTATCCGTGATCAGCTCGGCTAGATTATCGGCTGTCATTGCAAAGAAATCAGATTCCCGCAGTCGCATCGGCACTGTTTTTGCCCCCACGAAAGTCACCCAGGACTCGTAGATGGGGAAGCCTGGACTTGGGTAGATAACCTCATCACCAGGGTTCACGTAGGCTAGCATCGTGTAGGCGATTGATGGCTTACCACCCGGATGAACGACCACGCGGCGAAAATCGACGTCGAGTCCTCGCGTCTCACTTACCTGTCGGGCGATAGCTTGACGCAAACTCTCAAGGCCAGCAGGAGGGCAGTAATGCCCGTTGCCGTTGTCGATCTGTGCCTTCGCCTCGGCAGCGACGTGTATGGGAGCGTCGAAATCGGGTTCCCCCATGTTCAGTTTAACCACCATCCGCCCATCTGCTTGGACGCGGGCGATGTGATCACCGAGCTTGAAGGCATTCTCGGTACCAAGCCGCTGCAACCGGTCAGCGAACACGGTTATCCCTCTCTGGAATCTGTGGAAAGAATCAAACAGCCGAATTGGCGGAACCGCCACAAAGAGAAAACGCTAGAGTCTGGCCGACAGTGTATCAAGCTAACACCCTCTCTCGTAGAGCGTCGAGACAAGAAAAAGTCCCACAAGTTACCAACAGTGGCTCACGAGCCACTGTTGTGAAACCCGTGAGCCACGAGAACAGGCCGTCGTCCCTCCATAGTAGAGGCGTTGGCGGGGGAAAACGCGTTAGCGTACTACAAGGTTTACAGCCTGCCATTCAAACCTGACCGGATGGTGTCCAACTAAACTTGGAACGTACTCTAAACAAGTCCGTTTGTGAGTGTCAACTCTGTTCCCAGCGCCGCGAAATGGCCCTGTTAATAAGGTTTTCAGGGAAGACCCAGAGCGGAGTAGAAGCATTCCTTGTGGGGGTTGCCATTAGGACGGGGGAAGCAGCCCGACCCCGAATTTGAAGACCAATAGACCCCCCCAATATGAAGTTGTGATCAGCGCCCCCAGCCCAATAAAGGTTAGCGTCCAGTAGGCGTCACGGTAACGTTCTGGGAAACCATTCGGATTACTTACCCGCCAAAGGGAGCACGTTGCGAAACACACCAGGGTGGCGATCCCGAGGTTTCGGTGGAATTCAATGGTTTCGGTTACCATCGGAGAAGCATCGGCGGGAGCAGCAGCGTAGCCAGAGACTACTGAGAGAGCCGCTGCCACGGTCCCGATCATTAGTGTCCACCAAGCGACGATTCGCAGGTCGCGTTCATTGACCACCGAGGCGAGCAGATCAAACCCCACCGATACAGTAAGCAGGGCGACGGCGAAGTCAACAATGATAGGGTGCGGGACCATAAGGTCGCCCATGCTATCGAAGTTTGCCGGAACATGCCCACCGGCAAGGATAATCTCCACCCATGCTAGGTGTAGGCAAGGGAATCGTGGCGATTGCCGCGGTTATGGTCGTCATCGTCGTGGCGAACGCTCTCTACGTGATTCGTCGAAGGCCCAGGGGAGATACTGATCAATGAGTTCGTGGATCAGTGCCCACGCGGTCCCGCTTGCCGCCTTGACGATCTACCTGGCCGTGATCGTAGCGCACGCCTGGCATGGTCACCGATCGACACGGGGCATCTCAGACTATTATGTTGGTGGCCGCTCGATGGGTGGCTTGGTCATTGGCCTGTCATTTTACGCGACGTATTTCTCGACCAATAGTTTTATCGGGTTCGCTGGCGAGTCTTATGATCTTGGGTTCGCCTGGATGGCGATGGGCTTGGTGTTGCTATTGTGCGCGGTGATCTCTTGGCACGTTGTCGCACCCCGCCTACGGCTTGCCACCGAGAAACTCGGGACGTTGACCTTTGCTGGGTTCCTTGGTGCGTATTACCAGTCGTCAGGTGTTCGTATAGCTGCTGCCGGGGTCATCTTAGTGTCATCTATCTTCTATATGACCGCCGTATTCAAGGGAATTGGCGGGACGATGCAAGCGTATCTGAGCGTACCCTACGAGGTTGGCGTCGGCCTTGTCTTTCTCATCGTAGTTGCATACACGGTTTTTGGGGGCTTTATTTCGGTGGTTCATACCGATGCTGTTCAGGGGGCCCTGATGTTGTTGGGCAGCTTCTATCTTCTGATCAGCGTCCTACGGGCGGGAGGTGGTTGGACGGCTCTTATCGAACGCATCGCCACTACTCCGGGAGTTGCTCCCGATGGACGCCCACTTGGCGATGCTCTCCTGGCAAGCACTGGAACTATGCCTTGGGCGCTGTTGCTCGGTATTGCCTGTGCCGGCGGCGCGAAGTTTCTCGTCGAACCACGCCAGGTATCACGGTTTTTTGCCCTTAGAGACGACCGAGCGTTACGCATCGGAATGATCGTGGCACCTGCCGCCATTGGTTTTTCGTACCTCTGCCTGTTGCCTATTGGGGTTCTCGCACGCGGGCTGCTGGCTGACGGTTCGGTTGCAGAGACCGATGCCATTATACCGGCGCTGTTAACTGATCCGCAGGTGACGGGCCAGGTTGCGGCAGCAGTGATTCTTACGGCGTTGTTAGGAGCCGCCATGTCTTCGATCGACTCGGTCCTTCTGGTACTGGCTGGTGCATTTCAGCGAGATGTTGTCGAAGTGTTCATGGGTGACTTTGAGGATGCAAGGTCGTTGCGCTTCACCCGGGTTCAGGTGGTCGTGTTTGCTACGGTGACCGCCCTAGTTGCCTTAAGACCCCCGGGCGACATTCTTTCACTGACGATCTTTTCCGGCAGCCTTTACGCGGCCTGTTTCGCGGCGCCTTTGTTCGCGGCACTTTTTCGGTGGCGCGGGTCTCCAGTGAGTGCAGTCGGTGCGATGCTAATAGGTGGCGTGGTGGTCGTCTCATGGTCGACTTTGACTGAGGGGGTTAGCACATTGTCGTCAATCCACCCAGTGTTTGCATCGGTGGCCGCGTCGTTTGCCGGGTACGCAGTGCTCTCGAGGTTGAACAGCGGCACCGGTGGCGCCCCCGCCCTCCCCTCTACGCAGTAGTCTTAGATCCCCTGTGCCTCCCAGAGGAGACAGACTAGATGAAGCGAGCCCCTGTGTTGTAGTCGGCGGCCGCTCCATGCCCCACTGTCTTACTGATCTTCTGATGCGTCGCTGGTGAGAATTGCCTCTGCCTTCGGTGGGTCGGTGACCTTGAAGACGCCCAATGCGTTACCCGACTGGCTCGCCACAGTGATGTAGGCGTAGTCGACGTTGACGCCGGCTTTGGCTAGTTGCAACGCAACTTTCCCTAGTGCCCCGGGTGTATCCGGGAACTCGATGCCGAGCACATCGACGATCGAGAAGGGCAACTCAACTTGCTTCAGCGCCTCGGTTGCCGCGTCCACATCGTCGACAATCATCCGGACTACGCCATACTCGCTCGATTCCGCAGTGGTCATCGCCTGCAAGTTCACACCTCGTTCTTCGAGTGTATTGCATAGCGTTGCAAGGCGGCCGGGTACGTTCTCCAGAAAGACCGTGATTTGTTTCATTATGGCCATATCAGGGTTTCTCCTGAGGCTACGTCAGCTTTGCAAAACAGCTTGCCGCTGCCTCCAAGGTTTCCATACGCTTACAGAAAGCAAATCGAACTTGCTGGGAACCACGCTCCGCTTCGCTATAAAAAGATGAGCCGGGGACAACTGCAATGCCGATCTCCTCGACCAAGAAGTCAGCAAAAGCGACATCATTGGGGTAACCGAAGGCACTGATGTCGGCCATCACGTAGTAGGCGCCGTCGGGGACAGTGAAGCCGAACCCGGTGTCATCGAGTGCTTGGCAGAGGAGGTCGCGGCGGGCACGGTAATCGTCGGCAAGCTCCTGGTAATAGCTGTCAGGTAATGACAGGGCAATTGCGCCAGCTTCTTGAAGAGGTGCAGCGGCGCCGACGGTGAGGAAGTCATGCACCTTACGGATTGCCTCGGTGATCGCTGGCTCAGCAATTGTCCATCCAACTCTCCAGCCGGTTACTGAATAGGATTTTGACATCCCGTTGATTACCACGGTTCGATCACGCATCCCGTCGATAGTCATTAGCGAGTGGTGTACCAGCGGTGCGTCCGGTTCACCGTAGATAATTTGGTCGTAGATCTCATCTGTAATCGCAATGACATCATACTGTCGGCACAACCGAGCAATCTCTTTAAGTTCCGAAAGAGAAAACACTTTGCCTGTTGGATTATTGGGTGTGTTGATGATCACTGCTTTGGTGTTGTCATTGAAAGCTGCTTCGAGCTCGCTAATGTCCATCGTCCAATTCGGCGGCTCGAGAGAGACGTATCGTGGTGTGGCGCCCGACAGAACAGAATCCGGGCCATAGTTTTCGTAGAAAGGTTCGAAGACGACCACTTCATCGCCGGGGTTCACGAGCGCCAGTAACGTTGCGATCATTGCTTCGGTTGCCCCACAAGTTACGGTCAGTTCACGCTCAGAATCGATCTGGAGCCCGGTTTGTTCACCAAATTTAGTGACGATCGCATCGCGGATGCTTTTTGCACCCCACGTGATCGCATACTGGTTGATATCGGTATTAATAGCGTCTACGGCGGCCTGTTTGACGACCTCTGGAGCCGCAAAGTCAGGGAACCCCTGAGACAGATTAATGGCGTTGTTGATCATCGCCTTTCGGGTCATTTCCCGGATAACTGATTCAGTGAAGCACTCGACTTTTTCCGATAGCCGGCGGTGTTTGGCGACGCGCTCAAGGGGATCGATCAATGGTTCTTCCCGGTTTTCCGAGGGCTAGCAAATGTTCATCACGGATTGCTAACAGTGCCACTCGGCGGCGGCACACGCTAGCTCTCTCTCGTTGGTGTGGGCCAGTAGGCGGTTAGCATTACTTCGCAGTCCCCGATTAAACATTCGGTGACGACCCCGCGAGACGCCACGGTGCTCACCTCATCACCCTCGATCCCCGGCTCCTCGCTCTTGCAGTTGGCATGGGAATTGGGTACTGAACGCAGCCAACGGCATCTAGCTGCCCAGACTTCGTTCCACTTCCGCGGCAACCGCCGCAGCTAGCTCACTGCACTCTTCCAGCAGGCCGGTCAAGGTTGTGTGCGTCTCGGCCTCAAAATCCTGGTCGGTGATGTGCGGTAGGTTGATGCGGACGTTGTAGGCGGCCGCTTGGGCCCCGGCATTGGCCTGCAGAGCTCCGGTACCTACGTCGCTCACCATGTTCGGGTCGGTGATCGGTGCGATCTCGGCACAGAGCCTCAGGGCGTCACGACACTGCTCGACCGTCGCCAGTGGGACGCAAGTAGCTACCTTGTAGCCTTCTTCCATCGCGGTAGCGCGTTCGTCACGCTCGGTCTCTGTGTCCCGTGGCATACGCATAGCTTCGATCACCAGGTCGAAGGCTGCCGTGTCCTGGTCGACACCGCGGACAAGCTTGTCCTTGACCGCCTGGCCCTGATCAGCGATCTTACAGAGCGCTTCGTACTGGTCGTCAAATTCTCCTTTGCTGACGCTAAGGTTGGCCACCATCGCGGCGAGGGCGCCACCGAGGGCGCCAGCCAGCGCCGCCACCGAGCCTCCGCCGGGGGCCGGCGAGTCGCGCGAGACTGCGTCGACGAAGTCGAACGTTGCTCGCTGAGCCAAAGGCCCATCGACGCCCGGCATCCCGAGGACCTTCTCCTTAGTCTCGAAGGGTGCGACGTCGCGCAAGCCTAGCGACTGGATGGCGGTCTCGACAAGGTCCGGCACCGGAATACCGGTCGACTTGCGCATCCGGCGAAGATAGTAAACAGCTGATTGCCGCATCGCCTCGTAAGGGACCACGCCGACGATCTCCGAGCCGGTGATGGAGATGCCCCGCTTCCTCGCCTCTTCACGAGCAGCCTCGAACACCTCGTGCGCTGGGCTCACCTTATAGTTGTTAAGGTTGATGCTGATCTGTGCCCGGTTGTAGTCGTCGACTACCCAGCCGATCGCCTTAACGTCCTTGAACTGGCCGTCGTTGAACACCGGTCCGCTGGGGTTTTCGGGGTCGATGCCGAGGGCTTCGTAGCGCGCTTGCAGATCGCCGTCGTGTACCTCAGCGTAGTGTTCCTCGAGCGCCTTGAAGGAGTTGCCGGCGAAGTTACAGGGACCGCAGGGGTAAGTGCCATCCTCTGGAAAGCGGACGATGTCGCCCTTGTAATAGAAGGGCTCGATGTTGCCGGTGCGCTTCCAACGGCCACGTTCTCGGAGGGCATAGGCGATTTCGTTGGCATACTTGCGCTCAGTGGTGTTCAGATCGATGTTGTAGGCGATCAGGAATTCGCGCGCCCCGACGGCCGTGGCGCCTGCCTCGGCGTTGAAAGTAGAAGGACCGAAATCGGGCTGCCATTCGTCGTCCGCGAGCTTCTCTGCGAGACCTTCGTATTCGCCGGTGCGCACGCGCGATAAGTTGCGGCGCTCCGGCTGCGATGCCGCGTGTTCGTATAGATACACCGGGATCCCGAGATCTTCGCCGATACGCTTGCCGACCTGGCCCGCGAGCTTGACGCAGTCGTCCATCGTCACGCCGGAAACCGGCACGAAGGGGACCACATCGGTGGCGCCGAAGCGTGGGTGCGCGCCGCGGTGCTGGCGCATATCGATCAGCTGCGCCGCTCGCTTCACCGCTTGGAATGCTGCCTCTGCTACGTTCTGGGGTGATCCCACCATGGTGACCACGGTACGGTTGGTGTCGGCGCCCGGATCGACGTCCAGAAGTTTCACGCCGGCAACCGCCTCGATGGTATCGGTGATCTCCTTGATGATCCCTTCGTTGCGCCCTTCAGAGAAATTGGGCACGCACTCGACGATCCGCTCCATGACGTTCTCTCGCGTATCTGACACCAAGCCGAGGATGGTTGCCTAGTGGCCGCTGCCGACCGTGGCTTGGGTAGGGGTCATGATGCCCCTAAGAGGGTAGGAAGACAAATACATGATGGGCCAATTCGGTGGCCCGCTAACTTAGCTTGATTGAGGCGTTTCAGTTCGAAATGGCGCGCCCGCGCCATCCTTGCTTCGAAGGAGGAACTGGAAAGCGTGCCTGGGTGCGTTCAGGGTGCCTGAAAGGATGGTCCCTTTAAAGCGCGCTGACTCGGTACCAACAGCTGGAGGCGGGTCCTTCCTCGGCTGGACCCCAATACGTCCGTTGTTGTCAACGAGCATGAGGATATCGGTTTGCAGGCGCCTGACGTACAGAATCGTCGGAGCGGTGAAGGATCTCATCGTCAATTGGTGTTGATTGTGCTGAGTTGTTCACCCGCCGTTTTTACGGTCACAGTATTGGTACTCCCGGGCCCACCTACAGGGAATCCAGCAGTAATTACTAGCAAGTCGCCCTTTTTGATGAGTCCTGAGGCTTCGGCTCGGCGTTCAGCTTCCATGAGCATCGACTCATGGGTCAATAGGTCTTCGCCGTAAATCGGTACGACTCCCCACACCAAGGTCATGCGGCCTACCGTTTCGATATGCGTGCCTATGGCGATAATCGGTTGACTGGGACGGCAGGCACCGATCTTGATCGCGGTGCTGCCCGTTCGCGTTGGTACGACTAAAGCCGTGGCATTGAGGTGCCGTGCCACCATGCAGGCAGCGGTGGCTACAACGTCCGGTACCAGATGGCGGCGGTCTGCCGGGAGCTTGCGGTAGGTTCCAGGTCGGCAAAGTTTTTTCTCAGTGGCCACGCAGATATTTGCCATTACTTCGACGGCTTCGACTGGGTAACTACCAACAGCAGTTTCTTCAGAGAGCATGACCGCATCGGTTCCATCGTACAGGGCGTTGGCAACGTCACTTGTTTCCGCCCGTGCGGGTTGCGGAGAGTCAACCATTGATAGCAGCATCTGTGTAGCTGTGATGACTGGCTTCGCAGCAGTATTGGCGGCTTTGATGACCTGTTTCTGAACCTGTGGGACGTCCCACAGCGGGATTTCAACTGCCAGATCACCCCGCGCTACCATCACGGCATCAACAGCCTCAATGATGCCCGCAAGGTTTTCGAGCGCTTCAGACTTCTCGATCTTCCCGATGATCGGAACGTGTCGGCCGTGTTCTTTAATGACCTTGCGGGCTATCTCAACGTCATCGGCCGACCGCACGAATGACAGGGCTACGAAGTCAACCCCCATATCGAGGCCAGCTATCAGGGCTTCGCGGTCATACTCTGTCATCGATGGCAGCGCGAGAGCGCGGTTTGGGAGGTTCACCCCTTTATGGGATCCCAATCTGCCGCCAACCGTAACTTCGCAAACGACGCTGTCATTTTCAATATGAACAGCGCGCAAGCGGATTGTCCCGTCAGCGAGCAGGATGGGGTCGCCAGGCTCGACGGCTTCGATAAGGGCCTTCTGGTTGACGGATACACCGCACATGTCGCCATCGGCTCCGCCTGCTGTAAGGGTGAACTCCTGACCGACTTTAAGTTCCACTGGGCCATCGGGGAAGTTACCGACTCTGATCTTGGGCCCCGGGAGGTCTTGGAGAATACCGATCGGCCGGCCGGCTTCCGCCGATACGTCACGAATCATGGCGACACGTTCTCGATGCCAGTCGATCGTCTGATGCGAAAAATTGAGACGGGCGACATCCATGCCTGCGGCGAATAAGGCCCGAATCTGCTCAAGTGTTTCGCTAGCCGGTCCGAGCGTACAGACTATTTTGGTACGCCGATAAGGATCACGTGGCCTTGTAATGATGATCTCTCCTACAGTGGCAACTCAGGTCTTTAGGGCAGCGTAACTACCCCTCGGCACGATTGCTAGCTAGCCACTCTCGCGTTCGACACCCTGGTAGCATCGATTGGTCATGCTCCGCGAATTCTTTCATCACTGGGAACTCTCAATTTTTAGGGACGATGCCGCCGACCGTTGCCCACAGGCGTTTGGTTGGGGATTGGAAAATCTCGGGGACGTTGAACTCGAGGGCACAGGACCTGAGTTGGTTGAGGTTGCTGCGGCGCTGTGTGCAGGGAGTGAAAATTTCTATCGAACTAAGGAAATCACAGGAGTGACATTCGACGGCACCCGCTTGGCCTTTGATTCTCCATTTCCTTCCTCCGATATTGAGGTGCAACGTGTTTCGGCCCGGTTATTCGAATCCCCAAGCGCGGAAGGTCGTGCCATCGTCGTCGTCCCACAGTGGAATGCTGACAAGGGTTCGATGGTCCAGGCGTGTAATATTCTTAATCACTGTGGATTCAGCGCTTTACGGATGACTCTGCCCTATCATGAGGAACGGCGCCCCGGGTACATGGTACGCGCCGATGCCATGGTCAGTCCGATTCTAGGATTGACTATTCAATCGATACGGCGTGCCGTCGTTGAAGTTCGACTGGCCGTCCAGTGGTTGCGACAGCGTGGGTATCGGCATGTTGGTCTCTTAGGCACTAGCCTCGGATCATGCATTGGATTCTTGGCGTTAGCTCATGACGAGGACCTCGAGGCTGCCGCGCTTAATCACGTCGCTGGCGAGTTCGCCGACGTTGTGTGGTCCGGACTTGCTACTCAACACGTGCGTGCCAGCCTCGATCAGCACATCGATCTCGAGACTTTACGACGGTGCTGGGCGCCCATCTCGCCGGTTCACTTCGCAACACGGCTGATGAAGAGTCAACCCAAATTACTCATGATCTCCGGAGCCTACGATCCGATCTTTCTGCCCGCGCACTCCCAGGCTCTGGTCGACGCGCTGGACAAGGCGAATGTTGATTTCCGGCGAGTGGTGCTGCCCTGTGGTCACTACACTCTAGGGCGCCCTCCGTTCTACCTGATAGACGCCTACTTGATCGTGCGCTTTTTCCGTCGCCACCTCGGTGCTTGACGAATTGACCCTAACGGCATTCGACACACGGGTCAGAACTTGATTGTTACGCCGCCAGAAAACTCGATGTTGTGCAGGTTGTTGCTAACTGCCATACCGAGAGCGTCTATGAAATTCGGGTCAAGTTCAGTGATTTCCAGTGGGGTGATGTGATCCTTTATGTCCACGCGTAACCCGAGGGTGCCGAAGGTCGCCCTCAGGCCCCCTCCGAAGACATAGCCAATAACCGTTTCCCGTGGGGTGGTGCCGACTTGTAGTTTTATACTGTGAAGGCCGATGCCCCCTCCGAGAAACGGAGACACAGGTCCGGGTAGGATCAGCAGTTGGGCTTCGACCTCGGCGTACATAATGCTGGCACTGAAGCTGTCACCCCCTGTTGAGTCGATGGCGCTGGGGCTGTACAGAAGGCTTCCCTCAATCGCAAATGGAAAAATACTCCAGCCCAGCCGGCCACCGAAAAGTGGAGCGTTCTTGAACCCCTCGGTTACTGTCGTGAGGCGCACCTGGAGGACTTCGCTCAGGGAATCGCCGATCATTGCACCGAGCACGAATGTCGCAGCGGGAATCGCAGCCGCTGGCTTCGGAATGAGCACTGCCACCATTGAAATAAGCAGAAAACTGATCAATAAATGGCGTTTATGCATTTAATCTATCCAGGCCAGAATCTCACGGATCTAGGCGACGCCCGCGCAGTGTGGGGAGCAATTTCGCACTGATTGTAGACTTTAAACATCCCATCCGGGCCATCCCTTAGGGGGTTTCGGAATTCCCCGGTCAGGTTCGAAGGCTTCAATGAAGTCTATCAACTGGGGTCTTACCCGACCGCAAAAATTTGGCGGAAATGGCAGCCAGACTGCCACCATCTCTCGTTCCGGCGGTACAGGTTCGAGTCGCACTCGGCCAGTGAAGAACGACTCACCTTCACTCGTCATGCGTAGTTCCTCGTAGCGTTCTTCGCCGAGGTGGGCGATCCACAAACGGGCGGCTTCACGCAGAACGTTGCGCAGCGCCAAGGCAGTGTCAGGCAGCACGCGACAAAGCGTGTAAGAGATCTGATGCGCTCCGATTGGGGTCGTGCGGACGATCAATAGTGCCACTCGTTGCCGGCCACGACCATGGCAATTGTGATGCTGCTGCCGTCTTCACGTGGGAGTGATAGCTTGACGGCCCATTTGTCAGGTTGAAACGCTGCAATACCTGGCTCTGATTCTGTAACAACTTCGTTTGCCGGCCACAAACCCCAGGCGAAGGGGTGGAGATTAAGGTCAAGTGCTTGATTGAGGGTTTCTTCAAATCCCTGCGGGCCGACTGAATCTGCTTTGGGAGTGGTTAGTACAGCGTAGTCGCGGTAGGTCGTCTCACCGAGGTGATTGCCGTCGTCAGGTTGTCGCAGATAACGGGCCAAGTAGATCCCGGCACCAACAGGTTGGTCACGGAAATCGTTGTGCTCTTGATGCAAGCGCATAACAGCTAGTACAACGCCTTCGTTGAGGGTGCTGTATGCGACACCGGGATGGGTGTTGGGATCGGTCGGAGAAGGCAGTTGCCTCGCGAACCAGAGATCCATCAATGGTTCGTTGTCTCCGTTCAGGACGGTGAGCGAGCGATCCTCCACGTATTGCGCGATTGAATTTTCCAGGCTCTCGGGGGGACCGCCATCAGTAATTGTTAGCCTGTACGAGTCCTGGTTTCTAATAGTAAAGCTTGCGGTGTGCCCCATCGCCGAAGTGAACACCAACACGACCGTGGCGGTCAGGAAAAGCACGGCCCGAAGATAACGGTCTGAAAGACGCCTCTTGGTGGGGCGCCGCGCATGAGGCAAAGAAGACCCTCGGTAGTACATCGGGGAGTTCGCTGTAAATACGGTCCGTTTCAGAAGGAAAAGCGACCCAGGAAAGCACTCTGCGTATTCGGATCGCTCCATTGCGCATCAAGTGCGACGCCTTGGTACGAATGCTCGATAGTCATACCAAGGGTCGAATTCTGCAGGGGCACAAAGGGTTCGTACCATTGCGCGTCACCGCATTGCTCAAAAGCTTTGTGATCGATGTGAAGAGCCGTTGCTGTGAGTTCGACCTCGGTACCGGCACGAACGCTGTAGCCCTCACTCGTGTCAACGAAGCTGATCGGTGTGGCAATGACGTCAATGACGTTCCCGAACATCCTGGCGTTCCGGTTGGTGTACAACTCNGCGAGAGCCTCACGCTGNACCTTGTTAGCCATCTCGTCAACGTACAGTACCGTGCNGCGCGGCGCGTCNGGCTCCATAGCCAAGTTNGCCTCGCCTGCGATCGCCGCCACGACGGAAAGTCCGGTGACATCGATGNCATCAATCTGACCTTTTTCGATCCTCCAGGCCATGATGGCTTCGCGGCCGATNGTTACTGCNTCNGAGTTCCAGACACAGCCGCCGATNAACACCTGCGCGGAACGCGCCTCGACATACGCNCCCTCAAGGCTCCATGTTGTCGTCGCGATCGCNGCCGGCGTGATAGCCATTGCCAAGAGNAAGNCCCAAAGCGCTGTCTTTCTCATCNTNNGAATCTCCTGTCCNGGCGGATCGTATTCAGNTTACAGAATGTCAATTCTAGCATCGTCNTATTAACGATGCAGCGGCAGANGGAAACAGCCCTCGTGGCTGTAATTCCTGTTGTACTTTAGCTTCCNTGGAAGCAGNCNCGGTCCGGGCCGCACTTNTCTTCCGCCACCAGCCCGTCGTCTGGCCCTATAACGCGCATCGTCTTGTCACACCAAACATGTCCCACCTCACTNAGATCGAAGCCATACGTATGTGGATCTGGCTCCATGTCGGGAAGGTGCATCAAGCGGGTTCGAAGGTAGCGGCAANAACCTGTTTTGACGTCCGATTTACTCATCGTTAGCTCCTGCTTATCCGGTGGCCCAGTCGACCCCGGCCGCCTCAAGGATGGCGCGCTTCACGGCGGTGCGGGCCAGCCGCACCTTATAGGCATTGTGCTCCATTGGTTCAGCATCGGCGACTGCACGGTCGGCGGCTTCCTCGGCACTCCCGATGGTCACTGTCTGGCCCACGAGGTACTGCTCGGCGCCCTCGGCACGCCAAGGGATTGGTGCTACCGCACCCATGACGATGTTAGCCGAGTTCACCGTGTCGCCATTCATATCAAGCACTACACTCGCCATTGCCAATGGCCAGTCGTGCGATTGTTTGTGCTTGATCGTGTAACTGGCCGAGTTGGCGGTTGTACCAGTTAATTCAATTGCTGCGACGATCTGGTCGTGATAGAGGACGTTCTCCTGGTGGACGTTGTTCGCCGGCCGCACGAAGAAATCGCCCATTGCCATGCTCTCAACGGACAGGGCGCCATCTGCACCAGGTCCTGCCACCACGACGTTGGCACCATAAGCTTGCAGCGCGACCGCTACGTTTGACGGGTGCACTATGGGGCAGGGGGCGGTGTCAAAAATGGCGTGGTAGCGATTGTCGCCATCGACCGCGAAGCANGCGCTTCCTTCCTTGCGAAGGCAGTCGTAGTATTCCGAGCGGAAGTACCAACAACGTGGCCGCTGGCAGAGGTTGCCACCGATTGTTCCGCGGTTACGGATTTGTGGTGTACCGACAGCGGCGGCTGCTGCTGCGAGTGCAGGGTAGTTGGTACGGATGTGATCGTCTGCCGCGATGTCGGCGATTGTGACCATGGCGCCGATGCGCAGACCACCATCATCGGTTGCCTCGATTTGACTCAGGCCACCGACATCGCCGAGAGCGACGATGACATCGGGTTGCAGGACATAGTTTTTCATCAACCCGATCAGGTCCATCCCACCAGCCATTGGCAGCGAGTTATTGGGATGCTCCTCAAGCCGGTCTATAGCCCCGTCGACAGTTGTGGGTGCGACGTATTCGAATGCCTTCATTGGTCGTCACTCCCTTCNGCTGCTGCCGCAATAGCTGCGTCAAGCAAGTCAAAACGGGTCGTTGGCAGGGTTGCCTCCGGTCCCTCGTGGAGTGCCCCGAGAACCTTTTCTGGGGTAATCGGTAACGAATGCACGCGGACTCCTATGGCATTAGCGACGGCGTTGGCAATCGCTGCCGCCGTCGGAATGGTTGGCGGCTCGCCTAAACCGAGCACGCCNCGTTCCGGNACGTCCATCATGTGGACNTCAAATTCAGGCATGTCTGACGGCCCGGCTACGTGATACATCTCGAAGTCCGGGTTGACCATACGTCCGGTAGGTCGATCCATGATTCGCTCTTCGAACAGAGCATAACTCAGGCCGCCGATGATCCCACCATTGACTTGGCTTTCGGCAGTCAGCTCATCAATCACCAACCCGCAGTCGTGAAACGCTGATACCTTGTCGACGGTTACCACGCCTGTTTCCGTGTCGACGGTGACAGCAGCGAACTGGGCGCCGCTGACCCCTGATGATGACAATCCACGCTCCCATTGACCGTTGACAGAAATTGGCTGCGAGCCGAGCATTCTGCAGGCCTCTGACCAGCTCCAAGAGCGACCGGGGTTGCCGATAACACCGATGGCCCCGACACGGGCTTCGAGCTGGTCGGCCACCACCTCTAATTGGGGTGCTATCTGCTCGAAAAGCGCCTCCAGTGCCAGCCCTGCCGTAACGCGGACAGCGGGACAGACCGAGGGAATGGTAGTTGAACCTCCCGACGATCCNGAGTAGGGATAATCGGAATTCCCGATGTTTACGGTTATGTCCTCGATCTCAAGGCCGAGGATTTCGGCAGTGACGATGGCAACGATGGTCCTNGTCCCGGTGCCAATGTCTTGTGTNCCNGTATTCATTTCTACCGAACCGTCTGGNTGGATGGTGCACGATGCCCGCGTNCGACCACCACCACTTCCCCAAGTGGAGATGGCACANCCNAGCCCCTTCTTCATTGGGCCTGGNGTGGGGTCTCCAGGCGGGTGCCAGTTTTCCCAGCCGATTCCGGCGGCGCCAAGGTCAAGTTGTTTAATCCAGAGAGAATCTTCGGGGAGATTGTTCTGGCGAAACTCGACCGGATCCATCTGCAGACGAGTAGCGAGCTCGTCCATCACAGCTTCCATAATAAAGGAGCCTTGCGGGTGACCTGGCGCCCTCATGGCACGCTGGTTACCAGCGTCTGTGTAGATCGCAGAGGCTTGGTAGTAAGAATTTGCCACACTATAGATGTATGGCATCGGAAAGTTAGCACCGCTGGTGATGCCTCCGGTACCGTAACCAGTAGCCTCGAAGGCGGTCAGTGTTCCGTCTTGCGTCGCGCCAGCTCGTATCCGCGCGACCGCTGAGGGCCGGTTGCCGGTATCAAGATGCTCTTCATCTCGCTCAAGAAGCATCTTCACCGGACGACCGGAGGAGCGCGCTAGTTCGCCCGCCGTTGCGTCCTCGACTCCGGGACCAAGCTTGGAACCGAAGCCTCCACCCATCACCGGGGTCACGACATGGACCCGAGTGGCGTCAATCTCAAAGTAATTGCTTANAGATTGACGGATAGCGTGCACCCCCTGGGTTGATGCCCAGATCGTTAGGTCGTCACCGTTCCATTCGGCGACGACGCCGTGGGTTTCTAGTGAACTGTGAGTCTGTACTTGGGTGCGGAATATCCCTTCGAAGTTGACATCAGCATCTTCGAGCGCCGCNTGTACATCACCTGAACTGCGCAACCGGCCGATGCGAATGTTGCCGTCCTCGTTCACCTGGGGGGCGTCGGGCAGCATCGCNTCTTCCTCGGTCACAACNTGGGGCAGCACTTCGTACTCAACTTCGATCAGACGCCGGGCGTCACGTGCCTGTTCTTCGGTTTCCGCCGCCACAGCGGCAATCGGATCCCCGTGATAACGCAAGAGTGCTCCCGTTTCAGCAAGCACGTGCACGGCGACAACCCCAGGGGCCCTCTCGGCGGCTGCCATGTTGAGCGAGACAATACGGGCGCGTCCGTGGGGACAACGAAGCATTTTCCCGTAACAGAGGCGCGGCTGGTTGATGTCGTATGAGTAAGTTGCTTCACCAGTCGCCTTGATGGCGCCGTCGAGGCGAGGGATACGCTGGCCGATCAGACGCCGTTCGCTTGGCCACGACCACTGTCGTGGCTCAGCGGCTTCCTGTGCCCANCGTTCGACGGTTTCGGGGCGGGTTGCCTCGATCGCCTTGCGCATACGGGGTGTTTCGATTTCGAGAGCGTCACGCAGGGTTTCGCTGTTGCGCACGGTGGCAGGTTTCGGGCTCTTAGGTTCAGTCGCCATCGTTATGCTCCCCTCATCCGCGCCGCGGCTATTTCAGCTGCCTCGAAGATGCGTGGGTAGGTCCCGCATCGGCAGATGTTGCCGTCAAGGGACTTGCGGATCTCGTCACGAGTGGGGTCCTGATTCTCCTCCAATAATGCGGTAACGGCGACAACCATTCCTGGTGTGCAAAANCCACACATCAGAGCGTCAGTCTCCACNAACGCTTCTTGTACNGCANTCATGGAGNCGGGTGTTCCGAGGCCCTCGACGGTGATGACCTCATGCCCCTGGGCCTCAATCGCCAGCATCGTACAACCGTATGTCAGACGGCCGTCGACCAGCATCGAGCACGCCCCGCAACTGGCGCGGTCGCAGACTCGCTTATTGCCGGTGAAATCGACATAGTCTCCGTTGGTGTCTTTGTCCTGACGCAGCACATCGAGCAGCGTCTCTCGCGGCTCAACGTCAATTGCCACCTCTTCACCATTGACTTGAAGGCGGACCGGCACTCTGCCAGGTCCGACCATTTCGCCTCGGCCCTGCACGGGTGCAGCGACAGCACCTGCGGTTGCCACTGTGCTGGCCCCCAGCACAGCAGCTGGTGCTATTGCGGAGCCAATCCCTCCGGCTCCGAGACCCTTGAGGAAACCCCTACGAGAGACGCTGCCTTGCGTCTTGGTGTTGGGGCTCTTGGGATCCAGTGATCCTGATTTAGTTTCGCTCATGTAGTTCCCCAGGTGCGTCCAATCGAAACGTATGTTTGTAGCTGGATTCCTACCACTAAACGGCGCTCGGTGACAACCGAATCAGCTTAGTTTGGGAAGCTCATGCACTTTCGCATGGGGGGCTTGGGCCTCGAATACATCGACCATGCGCCGGTGGCAGGTGAATAAAAGTACCTGGTGGCCGTCAGCTGCGTAGGTGCCCAGAAGTTTTGCCGCCGCTTTGGCACGGTCCTCATCAAAATTAACCAGGATGTCATCGGTGATCAGGGGTAGGGCGACGCAACGCTCAGCGTAGTGCGAGGCATTTGCCAGACGCATGGCGAGATAGAGCTGCTCCTTGGTAGCTTGTGATAGCTCGTCGGGCTCCTTTCGATTCCCGGATGCAGTCGCTTCGACCCGGATTTTCTTCTTATCTTGCTCGCCCCGTGGCACGAGAACCTGTGAATAAGCTTCCTGGGTCATGATGGAAAAATATTTCGATGCCCGCTCGACGATGCTGTCCTGGTCATTCTTTTCGTACTCTTCCATGGCCAGACCGAACAATTTCGCTGTGACTTTAAGCTCGGCCCACATTTCGATGGCGTTTTTCAGGGCCGTACGTTTCTGTTCCCTCTTGAGCAAAAGGGTGTCGAGATCAACGTCGCCTTCGAGTTGGGTCATATTTGCTTCTATTCTTCCAATCGCTTTATTGAGGGCGCTGTCGTCTTCTCCAGTGGTTTCGACTGCAGTTTGAGCGGCGACAAGTAGACGCTCGCTCTCATTCTTGGTGTCGATGTTCTCCAAAGATGCCCGAAGATCGTTCACATCTTCTTGTTCGTTAGCTTTGGCGTTGAAAATGAGCCAGGCCTTCTCGTATTTCTCTTTTAGTTCCTTGAGATGATCTTTGACTGATTGAAGTTTGTTCTGTTCAGCCTTGTTCTGGTTGACTTCCTTTTCCTTCAGGGTCTCGATCTGTCTATAGAGGAAGTACGCGCCTATAGCGGCGACCATTCCCGCCATTCCAGCCGGCCACGACTGTTTCCAAAGCGCCAATCCCACCAGAGCCAACCCCACGAACGCCAAGGCGACTGGCCCAATTAATTTCGCCTTCTTGCCAGTACCTGGATCACGTGGGGAACCGCCGTCGCTCTGCAGATTGTTTTTCGGATCCTGAAGCTCACGTTCTTTCTCGGCCAGTTCCTCGATCAGCTGGGCATGGATTTTCTCGGCGGTTTTGGCTTCCCCGGTAGAAACATTGAAAGCTTTCAGTGCCGACTCAGCATTGAGGAGGTCTTTGTAGGAGGGCCAAGCATTTTTATGCAGTTCAGCCGTCTTGACTTTGTCTCGCCTTTTCTTCAATTCGTCATCAAGATCAACCAAGGCTTCTTTCAGCGATTCACGTTCCTCCAGCAGCTGACTGTAGTCTTTGGGACGTTCTTCAAGATGCTTGATTTCTGTCTGTAACTCCTCGATGTCTGCCAAGAGATCATGTACTACCCGGCTTTTCTTACGGTGATTCTTCCGGAAGTATTTGTCGTCTTCTTTCTCCAGTTTTTTTTGAAAGCCGCGCGGGTCAATTCCCGACGTTGCCATTCCTGCTTTTAAAATTTCATCGTTGCCCAGAAACCCTTGGAGCGTCGAGAGACCGAACGCGAATACATCTTCGTATAACTCTCGCGAGGTGCCGTTGAGAAATTTCGTGAGCGTGTCCTTGGGCTTGGATAATTCCTTTCCGGACTCATCGGTTATCTGCAGGTCACCGGGAGAACCGCCGTCTTCCGTGCGGGTGATGCGGAATGTTTTGCCGTCGTCGTGGATCTCGAGGTATCCGCCGTGC